>NZ_JBEOYD010000004.1:0-450113 GCF_040296885.1 Streptomyces sp. NPDC001980
CTGTATCGCAGATAGTGCGCATCAGGCAGGAAGTGGGTCCTTGGCGGGGCTACGGCGCGCACCTTCCCGAAGACGTCACAGGTGTCGCTCCCTGGCGTCCCGATCCGCTGCCACTGCGGCGGCTGGGGCTGCCCGCCACCGCTCCGGGCGCTGTAGGCACCCGCGCTGTACGCGCTGTACGAGTTCCCTCCGTACGAGCCCAGACCGTGGGTGCCGGTACTGAACGGGGCGGTCCCGAAGGCGACGAACCCCAGGGACTCCTCCCCGCTGCGATCACCCGGCAGCGTACGGAAGGCCTTGACCCACTCCGTGTAGAGCGAGTCGTAGATCGGCGTGGCCGAGACCCCGCCCGAGGCCTCCTGCGCCACCCGGGCAGCGGGAATGGCGGAGAAGGACGGCCGGTGGTGAGGAAGGTCGTATGCGTGCACGTATGTCCAAACGACCAGGTCTTCAAAGAGATGCGGCCCCTGAGATGCGCCATTAGGGGCGCGAGACCGCATTGAATGTGCGGCTACCGCCGCGTGGGCGCGACCAGCCGCGGACTACCCGCAGCCGCTCACGCACAGCAGCTCCCACCTGCGTGGGCGCCTCTCAAACCCCCGCGAGCGGAAGCGCCGCCGCCACCAGCTTCCCGTTCGCCGCCGCCTTGTCGATCGCGTCGCGCAGCAGATCCTCCCGGGGCTGTCGCCCGATCGACCCCACCGGCGCCGCGAACATCAGCACCTGCTGGTGCTTGTTGGCGGCCGCCCGCCACCCGTCGGTCACCTGCAGCGGCTGATGCGCCTGCCACCACGCCACCGGCTGCCCACCCGTCGGCCCGGGCTGCAGCACCGCGTGCAGCTGCCCCACCGCCAGCAGCACCGACCACCCGTGCAGCACCGGCGGCACCGCGGTCAGCTCCGGCACCGGCATGAAGCCCTGTTCGATGAGGAGCGGCAGGAAGTCGTCGCCCACCCCGTCCGTGCCGGGCCGCACGATCGGCGAGGTCGGCTCCACGACCAGCGCGGGGTGCAACTCCCCGGCGATCAGCACGAGTCCGCTGGTCACCCCGAGCACCGCCTGCTCGGGCACCGACTTCTGCGCCCCGCCGCCGGGCGCGCCCTCGCCGCTGATGGAGCGGACCGCGCCCTGCAGCTGCTCCTCGGTGACCTGGACGACCTGCGAGGGCAGGCAGGTGGCGTGGGCGAAGGCGAGGACGGCGGTCTCGTCGCCGATGAACAGGACGGTGCTGGTGCGCTCCTGTCCGGAGTCGCCCGGGGTGCGGCAGGAGGTGCAGTCGTAACTGCCGGGGGCGTTGTCTCCGGCGAGCAGCCGGTCGGCTTCTTCGTCGCCGATCTCGGCGCGTACCTCGTCGCTGACGTCGAGCATGCGCGGCACGGTGGCTCCCTCGGGATGCGGTACCTGAAGGCCCGGGTGGCTCCCGGTCCGTGAGCCCCCGGGGTCGCGGGCTCATGAAGAAGACAACGGGCGATCTGTGGTGGGGGTCACGCCTTGGGGGGATCGGGATCGAACCATCCGCTGCACAGGGTCACTCGTCGTGCGGAATCCGGCACTCCCCGTCAACTCTTCGCAAGCCAAAGCAGTTTGACGCGGTGAAGTGAATCACAGATCCGTCGAACCCATGGTCGACAAATCACGAAATCCTGGAATGTAGTGGGTGGCTGGAAATCGCCGCTACCCACGGTAACATCGAACTGGCCTGGCCTGACGGGGAGTTGGTTGATTTCGGGCGTTCCCGATCTCTAGATTCCTCCGCCGTGTGCAGCGAGCACCGCTCGGGTACGTCCGCCGGCCGGCACAGGCAGAGCACCACCGCAGTACCGGCCGCCGCGGACGGGGCGAGCGCGAGGAACCGCGTCCATTGCGCGGGGACCGCGTCCCGCCTGGGGGACCCCGGGTATGTGGAGAGGGAAATACATGTCCGAGTGTGCCGATACCACCCGTGAGACCGCCGCGAACAAGAACGGCTCCCGCAAGGGCCGTACGACGGCCGCCCTGGCCGGAGCGGCACTGCTCGCCCCGCTGGGCCTGCTGGCAGCCACCGGCAACGCCGCGGCGGCGGACAACGGAGTGTGGGACCGCATCGCCCAGTGCGAGAGCGGCGGCAACTGGCACATCAACACCGGCAACGGCTACTACGGCGGACTCCAGTTCTCCGCCTCCACCTGGCGCGCGTACGGCGGCACCGCCTACGCGGCGACGGCCGACCAGGCCTCCAGGGAAGCGCAGATCGCCGTCGCCACCAAGGTCCAGCACGCCCAGGGCTGGGGCGCGTGGCCGGTCTGCTCGGGACGGGCCGGGGCGACCGGCTCGGCACCGGAGAGCGCGTCGGTGACCACGAAGAGCAGCACGGAGTCGGCGACGAAGTCGTCGAAGTCGTCGACCACGACGACCACCCGGAAGTCGACCCCCGCGGCGAAGACGCCGCAGCGCTCGACGACCGGCACCGGCCGCACCTCGGCCAAGGGCGACTACACCGTCCGCGAGGGCGACACCCTGAGTCAGATCGCCGAGCGGCACGGCACCACCTGGCAGCGCCTCTACGCCGCCAACAAGGCCGTCATCGGCGACGACCCGAACCTCATCGTGCCCGGGCAGCGCCTCGCGCTCTGACGCGCACCCCTGCCCCGCACCACCATGCCCCGCCCGGTCCGACCGGGCGGGGCCCGGTGCGTTTCGTGGGGACATGTACATGCTCCGAATGGGGGCGCACGCCCGTATGTGAGGCCGATTCATGTGCGGACGGCACGCTCCGAGTTCACGTTGCCGCAACCTCGGTCCTACCCGCGCGGTACGGGGGTTCTGTGCCGAACCGGTGAATCTCTTATGCGGTGTCAGCTTCGGTGCGTCCCGGCGGAATCGGAATGGAATGCAGGCGCCGGAGTGTCCCGGATCCAGGCTTCCGGTTCTTTCCGGCGGCTTTTCGGAAGACCGTACCGGCATCGGGGAATTGCGCTCGAATGCGCCAGGAAGACGCATGGAACCGCTCGTACGTGTGACGGAGTTCGAGCGAAACGCGTGTCGTGATTCTGTGACAGAAGTGTGACCGGAGGTGGACGTGGGACTTCGGCTTCCGTCCCCGCCCGAAGCGGCCTAGCGTGGGCCGTATGGCACCGGACACCGCTCCGCCGACGGAGCCCCAGGACAGCCCGCAAGGGTACGTAGGCCGCGACGCGGGCGACGCGGAACGGCTCGCCCGGCAGCGCGGGTGGACCACGGTGCGCTCGCTGCCGCCGGGCGCGATCATCACCATGGAGTACCGGATGGGGCGGCTCAACTTCGAGGTACGGGACGGCGTCGTGGCGCGCGCCTGGAAGGGCTGACCCCACGACGGCGAAGGCCCCGGTTCCCGCAGTGGGGAACCGGGGCCTTCGCCGTGCCGGGGCCGGCTGTGCGTACCTGACCCCGCTGTCGCGTCCGTACGGCCGTCAGCCGCCCGTCAGCGGGCGGGCCGCCTGGGCGGCGGTGCCGCGCGGCTGCCGCTCCGGGTGCTGCGGGCGGCGGCTGCCCGCCGGGGTCACCGGGGTGCGCTCCGAGCGGGCCGTGTGCGGGCCGGGCGCCAGGTGGATCGGGGCCCTGGGCGCGCGGGCGAGGGAGACCGGTTCGCGTTCCGGCTCCGTCTGCTCGACGGGCGCCGGGCGCGGCTTGAGGACCACGGGCACCGGGACGGGTGCGGGCACCGTGCTGCCGCTGCGGGCGCGCCAGCGGTCGCGCAGGTCGAAGAGCCAGGCCTCGGCGAGGGCGATGAACGGCTCGCACCAGGGCAGCGCCAGCAGGATCAGCAGCCCCGCCGCCCAGCCCAGCAACACGTCGCTCAGCCAGTGCGTACCGAGGTAGACGGTGGACATGCCGACGCCGAGGGAGGTGACCGCCGAGGCGGCGGAGAGCCAGCGGCGGGCTCTCGGGGTGGAGGCCAGATATGCCAGAATTCCCCAGGTCACCACCGCGTTGGCGGTGTGTCCGCTGGGGAATATATCGCCGCCCAGGCCCATCTCGTTCGAGCCGATGACGGTCGCGTAGTGCGGTCCGAGGCGCCCCATGCCGAGCTTGGCGGCGCCGACCGTGATGTTGAGCAGCAGCAGCGAGGCGCCGAGCGTGAGCATCGGGCGCAGGGTGTGCTGCCGCCACGAGCGCCAGCCCAGCCAGGCCGCGACCATCACGGCGGTCGGGCCGCGCTGGCCGAGGACCACGTAGTAGTCGACGAACCAGTGGATTCCCGACCACTGCTGGTAGGGCCGGAAGAACATGACCTGCCAGTCGAGCCGGACCAGCCAGGACGTGATCACGACGGCCCACACGATCGCCAGGTAGAAGGCAAGGGTCGCGGTGAACAACACGACCCGGTGCCGGCTCATCTTCGGCAGATCAAAGTGGGCCGGTCGTTCCGGCTCACGGTCCAGTCTGGCGAACACCCGGTCCAGACGGGTGAGGTTTCGTTCGGTACGCACCCAATCGACGTTACAGCGAGTGAGCTCTGTTCCCGGTCGAAACTGCGGCTTTGTGATGACGATGTGATGTGGGAAACCTCTCAGGAGGTCTCCGAATTCTAAGGATTCCGTAATCCTCGGCGGGTCTGCCCTTCAATTCCTTTGATCATGCCGGGTCGCTGTTTTATGGCACTTATGAATTCGTTAACCAAAGCATGGGGTGGAATTCTCCGGCCGCTCACCGAGGACGTCGAAACGATCATGGAGGTCCCGAGCCGTTCAGCCAGAACGCGCCATAGATCGCCGAGGCCACCGCCACACCTGCCGTGACCAGGGCCGATCTGCTGGTGCGCAGCCGGGCGAGGGCCCGGGCGAGCGGCAGCAGCACCGGGAAGGCCGGCATCAGCAGCCGCGGCTTGGACCCGAAGTAGCTCGACGCGCACAGCGCGAGGGCGAGGACGACACCCGTGTAGACCAGCAGGGGGAGCGGTTGCCGCTGGCGGACTCCGGTCACGTAGAGCCACAGCAGCAGGCCGACGCCGAGGATCAAACCCGCTCCGGCCGGAGCGGACGGAAATGACGTGAACTTGTCGGCGACGAAGCGTGCGAACGCATAGCCGCCGTCGAAGCCGTTACGCCAGCCCGCCTGGACGTCCAGGTAGCCGAGCGGGCCCCGGCCGGTGCGGTGGCCGACCCACAGGACATAGGCGGCGGTGCCGACGGGAGCGAGGAGCAGGCCGAGGGCGCGGCGCCAGACGGGAGCGCCGGGGGTGGTGACGTGGGGGGCGCGTGTTGTGTGAGGTGCGCCGGTTGCCTGCGGGGCGCGCCGGGCGCGGGCGGCGCTGGACGCCTCGGGGGCGCGTTCGTCGAGATGCGCGCCGTCCGGCCGATCCGTACCACCGTCCCGCGCGCCCCTGCCTCGATCCCGCACGAACGAGACCACCCCAGCCGTCCACACCGCCGCCACCACGGCGAGCCCCACCGGCCGGGTCAGCCCCGCCAGCGCGGCCAGTACCCCGGCGGTCACCCAGCGACCGGTCAGCACGGCGTACAGCGACCACGCGGCCAGTGCCGTGAACAGCGACTCGCTGTACGCCATCGACTGCACGATCCCGACGGGCAGCACGGCCCACACCAGCACCGCGCAGATCCCCACCCGCCGGCCGTACACGACGTCCGTGACCGCGAAGATCCCCCAGGCCGCGGCGAGCGAGGCGAGCAGGCTCACCGTGAAGCCGGCGTCGGCGTACGGCAGCGGCGCGAGCGCGTGCAGCAGGCGCTCCAGCCAGGGCAGCAGCGGGAAGAAGGCCAGGTTGGAGTGGACGTCGCCGTTGGGCAGCCGCACCTGGTAGCCGTAGCCCAGTCCGGCGACCCGCGTGTACCACAGCGAGTCCCAGCGCGCCGTCAACAAGGTGTACGCGCTCCTGCCCCGTGCCGCGCTCCACCCGGCCAGCACGACCAGGCCGAGGGCGCGCACGGCCGCGTATCCGAGCAGGGCCGGCGCCGCCCGGCGCAGGGCGGGGGCGCGCGGTGCCGCCACGGACGTTTCAAGATCGGTCACGGGCTCGATTATCGACGGGACGCGGAACCGCGGGGTTCGCGCGGGCGTGGTGCAGAGCGGGGGCAGTGGCGTACGCCACATGAGTTCTCCGGAGCGTGTGAGAGGTCCGCCACGTGCCCCCGCAACGAACTCGCGTACGCTGACATGTCACTCGCGTTCGTCTGCGCGGGCCGGAGACCCCGCTCCTCTCCGGCCGTACGACGGGGAGTCCCCACCCCGCCGGTCCGCCGCACGCGAGGGACCATCTGGGAGGTACGTACATGTCCGGGACGACCACGGCCGCCGTACGACCGCGCCGTCGTGCGGTGTCCGGGGCCGGTGCCGGTGCCAACCGCTGGGTCGTCCTCGTCGTCCTCTGTGTCAGCCTGCTGCTGGTCGCCCTCGATGCGACCGTGCTGCACGTCGCGGTGCCCGCCGTCACCGAGGACCTCAAGCCCGGTGCCATGGAGCTGCTCTGGATCGTCGACGTCTACCCGCTGGTCTGCGCCTCGCTGCTGATCCTGTTCGGCACGCTCGGCGACCGGGTGGGCCGGCGGCGCGTCCTGCTCCTCGGCTATGCCCTGTTCGGCATCGCCTCCGCGGCGGCCGCCCTCGCGCCGAGCGCGGCGGCGCTGATCGGGGCCCGGGCACTGCTCGGCGTCGGCGGCGCGATGATCATGCCCGCGACCCTCTCCATCCTCCGGATGGTCTTCCCCGACCGGCGGGAGCGGGCCCTCGCCATCGGCATCTGGAGCGCGGTGGCGGCGGTCGGTGCGGCCGTCGGCCCCCTCCTCGGCGGCTTCCTCCTCGAACACTTCTGGTGGGGCTCGGTCTTCCTGGTCAACATCCCGCTGATGCTGGTCAGCCTTCCGGTGGGGCGTCTCCTCCTCCCCGAGTCCCGCGGCGACCGCAACGGCCCCTGGGACGTGGTCGGTGCGCTGCTGGCGGCGGTCGGCCTGTTCGGCGTGGTGTTCGCGGTGAAGCGCCTGGGCGGCGGTGAGCCGGCGGGGAGTGCGCTGACGGTGGTGCCGTTGCTGCTGGGCGCGCTGCTGCTGGTCCTCTTCGTACGACGCCAACGGCGGCGGACGTTCCCGCTGGTGGACCTGAAGATGTTCGCGCGGCCCGCGTTCAGCACGGCGGTGGGCTGCATCGTGCTGGCGATGCTGGCGCTGGTGGGCCTCGAACTGATCGCCGCGCAGTACCTGCAACTGGTGCTGGGCCTCTCGCCGTTGCAGACGGGGCTACGGCTGCTGCCGCTGACGCTCGCCGCGATGGCGGCGGGGCTGGCCGGGGCGCGGATGCTGCGGCGCTTCGGGCCGCGCCGGATGGTGTGCTTCGGCTTCTGCCTGACCGCGGCGGCGGTGCTCACGCTGACGGCGATGGGCGGGACCGACGACGCGGGCCTGCTGCTCGTCGGCTTCCTGATGCTCGGCTTCGGCCTGGAGACCACGCTCTTCGGGGCCTACGAGTCGATGCTGAGCGAGGCGCCGGCGGCGCAGGCCGGCGGGGCGGCGGCGATCGGCGAGACGTCGTACCAGTTGGGCGCCGGGATCGGGATCGCGCTCCTCGGCAGCGTGATGAACGCGGCGTACGCGCCGGGGCTGGCCGGGGTGCCGGGAGTACCGGCGTCGGCGTCGGTCGCGGCGGGGCATTCGCTGGGGGAGGCGTACGAGGTCGCCGGGCGGCTGGGCGGGTCGGCGGGGGCGGCGTTGCGCCGGGCGGCGCGGGAATCCTTCGTGCACGGGCTGCATGTGACGTTGCTGGTGAGTGCGGGGTTGCTGTTGCTGGGGGCCGTGATGGCACTGCGCCTGCCGCGCGCCATGCAGTGTGACGACACAGCCGCCTCGGTGGACCTCCCCGCCCCCAGGGAAGCCGAACGCTCGCGCGTGTCGGCGTAGCTCCTGCGGGGACTTCGCCGTTGGCGGGTGCGGGTCAGAACTTCTCCCACCCACGCACCGCCCGTGCGGGTTGGGGGAGGGGCGGGGCGACCTGTGGGGGTGGTTCGCCGTTGGCGGGTGCGGGTCAGGGCCTTTCCCGCCCACGCGCCGCCCGTGCGGGGTGGGGGAGGGGCGACCTGTGGGGGCGGTTCGCCGTTGGCGGGTGCGGGTCAGGGGCTTTCCCGCCCACGCGCCGCCCGTGCGGGTGCGGGGGCGTGTCTGCGTGCTGTCTTTGCGGGGGGACGTCTGCGCGCGGTCGCCGACGGTGAATGCGGGCCACGGGGGAGTTCGCCTTCTCAGGAGACCCGCACGGGTGGTGCGTGGGTGGAGGGAACAGGGAGACTGTGCCTAAGCTGGTGTAACTAGCGGTGCTAGTTTTGGGAGGGTTCTGATGTTCGATGCCGGTGACCCGCTCGGGATCGACGAGCTTCTGGAGCCGGAGGATCTCGCCGTACGGGAGACCGTGCGGAGCTGGGCGGCGGATCGGGTGCTGCCGTTCGTCGCCGAGTGGTACGAGAGCGGGGCGCTGCCCGGCATCAGGGAGCTCGCCAAGGAGCTCGGGTCCATCGGGGCGCTCGGGATGTCGCTCAGTGGGTACGGCTGCGCCGGGGCGTCCGCCGTGCAGTACGGGCTCGCCTGCCTGGAGCTGGAGGCCGCCGATTCCGGGATCCGGTCCCTTGTGTCCGTGCAGGGGTCGCTCGCCATGTACGCGATCTATCGGTTCGGGAGCGAGGAGCAGAAGCAGCGGTGGCTGCCGGGCATGGCCGCCGGCGACGTCATCGGGTGCTTCGGGCTCACCGAGCCGGATCACGGGTCCGACCCGGCCGCCATGCGGACGTACGCCCGGCGCGACGCCGGCGGCGACTGGGTGCTGAGCGGGCGGAAGATGTGGATCACCAACGGGTCGGTGGCGGGTGTCGCCGTCGTGTGGGCGCAGACGGAGAACGGGATCCGGGGGTTTGCCGTGCCCACCGACACGCCGGGGTTCTCGGCGCCCGAGATCAAGCACAAGTGGTCGCTGCGGGCGAGTGTCACCAGTGAGCTGGTGATGGACGACGTGCGGCTGCCCGCCGATGCCGTGCTGCCCGAGGTCACCGGGCTCAAGGGGCCGCTCAGCTGTCTGTCGCACGCCCGGTACGGGATCGTGTGGGGCGCCATGGGTGCGGCACGCACCTGCTTCGAGACCGCCGTCGACTACGCGAAGTCGCGCGAGCAGTTCGGTCGGCCCATCGGCGGCTTCCAGCTCACCCAGGCCAAACTCGCCGACATGGCGGTCGAACTGCACAAGGGAATCCTGCTCGCCCATCACCTGGGGCGGCGGATGGATGCCGGTCGCCTGCTTCCGGAGCAGGTCAGCTTCGGCAAGCTCAACAATGTACGGGAGGCCATCGAGATCTGCCGTACCGCGCGGACGATCCTCGGGGCGAACGGGATCTCGCTGGAGTACCCCGTGATGCGGCACGCGACCAACCTCGAATCGGTGCTCACCTACGAGGGCACCGTCGAGATGCACCAGTTGGTGCTGGGCAAGGCACTCACCGGGCTCGACGCCTTCCGGTGAACCCCGCGCGGGGGCAGGGCCGGTGAGCGGCCCTGCCTCAGCTCTGGTTGAAGAAGCCGTCCTCCCGGCGCCTGGCCGGTTCACCGCTGACGATCTCGGTGTTCGCGGGGGTCAGCAGGAAGACCCGGTTGGCGACCCGCTCGATGGTGCCGCGCAGGCCGAAGGTCAGCCCGGCCGCGAAGTCGACGACACGCTTGGCGTCGCCCGGCTCCATGGCCGTGAGGTTCACGATGACCGGCACACCCTCACGGAACAGCTCGCCGATCGCGCGGGCGTCCCGGAAGCTGTCCGGGGTGACCGTGCCGATCCGGCGGCCCTTCTCCTCGGCGGTGTCCGTGGCCACCTTGACCCGGGGGTCGGTGACCCAGGCATCCCCGGGCTGCTCGGTCCCTTCGGAGTAGTCGTCGTCGTAGTAGCGCTCGTCATCGTTGTCGTCGACGAGGCCAAGCCAGGCACTCGCCTTGCGTACCGATCCCATGGACGCCTCCTCTCACAGCGGTCTTTCTTGCTTCCGCATCCCTATGGTCGTCCATGATGCGGATGTCGCGCCAAGTGGATAGACGCCGCACGGGGGGTTTGTGACGGTACTGGTGCAGAGCCAAAACGTCGAGAGCCCAGGTACCCCAAGGGCGGTAGCTCACACGGCTGCTGACTGAGAGTGAAATATGATTGTTCCCGGCGTACGGGTGATGAACGGTGCGTCCGGGTGAACGGGCCGAGGCGGTTCGGGGCGTCTTCGGAATACCTTCCGGGCCTCTTCGAACAGTCTTCGGGGGCGGTCTGACGCACGCTCAGGGGACGTCGGCCGGCTCGGGTGCGGCGACGGGCGGCGGCAACCGGGGTGAGGATCCGTCACCGTATACGGACACGCGGCGCCGGGACGGTCGCCTCGGGGTTCGCCTTGATTCTGTTTCCGTGACGTAAAACAAAAAACATCAAGGCACTTCCGTGCAAGCGGCCGCCATGCGCACCAGGATCCTGATCCTGGTCGTCGTGCGGGCGCGGTGTTACTGGACCGGCGAACGTGCGAGGGGAGGGGTGCGCGTGTGAAGGCGAAGGGTGGGGCGGCGGCAAGGAACGCGAAGAGTCCCCGCTGTCCGCGGGGCGCGCAGGGGGGTCAGCTCAACAGGAACAGGACCACACTCGACCGAGGTCGATGTGGGAGCGCTTGACCAGCCACTGCTGCGGATGCATGGGCCAAGTGGAACAGGTCTCCGGTTCTCCGTCAACTGACCTGAGACGCGCTGCTCACACTCTGGACACCCTTGACAACGAGGGGAAACGGCACCGTAGAGTCGACGGACGGCCCTGCTGAGGGGCTCGGCCGTAAGAGCGCCGTACTCCGGCGTTCCGTGTGAAGGCACCCGCACCCCCGTGTGCGCGTCCACCGTGTTCGATTGATCCGCCACGGAGCCTTCGCATGTCTTCCGAGACCCTTGCCAGAACCATCACCCCCGTCCCCGGCATATCCGGGCCCGCGGTCGGCCGCGTCACCTCCGAGGCGGCCCGATGAGGCCCCAGCTGGTGATCGTGGGAGCCGGGCCGCGGGGGACCGGACTCCTGGAGCGGATCGCCGCCAACGCGCCCGAGCTGTACGCCGGTTCGGGTCTCGACATCCATCTGGTCGACCCGCATCCGCCGGGCGCCGGGCGCATCTGGCGGGCCGCCCAGTCGCCGCTGCTGTGGATGAACTCGCACGCCGAGGACGTCACCATGTTCACGGACGAGTCGGTGCGGATGGCCGGGCCGGTGCGGGAGGGCCCCACCCTGCACGAGTGGGCGGGCCTGGACGGCCGTACCTTCGCCGACCGGCAGATCCAGGGCCGCTATCTGCGCCACGTCTACGACCAGGCCGTCGCCGACCTCCCGGACGGCATCACCGTCCACCACCACCCACGCCGGGCCCTGCGGGTCAGCGGGCCGCGCGAGGGCCGCCAGCAGGTCTGGCTGGAGGGCCGGCCGCGCCCGCTCCTCGCCGACCTCGTCGTCCTCGCCCTCGGCCACCTTGATGCTGAACTCGACCCGGAGCAGGCCGAGTTGGCCGCGTACGCCGACGCGCACGGCCTGGTCCACCTGCCGCCCGACTTCACCGCCGACAGCGACCTGTCCGCACTGCGGCCCGGCGAACCGGTGCTGGTGCGGGGGTTCGGGCTCGCCTTCGTCGACCTGATGGTGCTGCTCACGGAGGGGCGGGGCGGCCGTTACGACGGCGACACCTACGTGCCGTCCGGGCAGGAGCCGGTGCTGTACGTCGGGTCGCGGCGCGGCGTGCCGTACCACTCGAAGATCGGGTACGACTGGACCGGCGAACGCCCGCCGCTGCCGCGCTTCCTCGGCCCCGCCGAGATCGACGGACTGCTCGCCCGGCCCGGGGGCTTCGACTTCCGGCGGGACGTGTGGCCGCTGGTGGAGAAGGAGCTGGGCTTCGCCCACTACCACCGGCTGTTCACCGTCCATCCCGAGCGGACGGCCGTCGCCTGGCGGGACTTCGAGGAGAAGTACGCCGCCGCCGAGGGCGACGCGGAAGTGCGGGCGCTGGTGGCGGCCGCCGTACCGGATCCGGCCGACCGGCTCGATCTCGCGGCGCTCGACCACCCGCTGGACGGGGTGCGGTACGGGTCGCACGAGGAGTTCCAGGAGGGGCTGCGCGGCTACATCGAGGCGGACCTGGGGCGCCGGCACGATCCCGCGTACAGCACCGACCTGGCGGTGTTCCTCGGACTGCTCTCCGTCTACGGACAGCTGGTGCGGCTCGGCGACATCGGGTCCTGGTGGCACGGGTTCTTCAGCTACCTCGCCTCCGGGCCGCCCGGCCCCCGGCTGCGGCAGATGCTCGCGCTGTCCCGGGCCGGGGTGCTGCGGTTCGTCGGCGCCGGGATGTCGGTGACGGCCGAGGGCGGGGTGTTCCGGGCGTCCGCCGACACCGTGCCCGGGTTCTCCGTGGAGGCGCGGGCCCTTGTCGAGGCGCGGCTGCCCGAACCCACCGTGGGGCGCGCCCGGGACGCCCTGCTGCGCGGGCTGCCCGCCGGCGAGGCCGCCGAGACGGCCGACGGGCTGCTCAGGGTGGACCCCGCCGACGGGCGGATCCTCGACGGGGGCGGGCGGCCGCATCCCCGCCGGTTCGCGCTCGGGCCGTTCACGAACGGCCGTACGCCCGGCGCGTTCACCCGGCCGCGCACCGGAGGGCCCGCGTTCCGGCAGAACGACGCCACGGCCCGCGCGGCCCTCGCCTTCCTGGCCGACCCGGCGGGAGTCGGGTCATGAGCGAGCGTCACGGTCGGCGTCCGGCTGTCTCACAGGCTGTCTTACAGGGAGGTTCGTGGTGATGACCGGCTCGTACGGCCGGGGGCTGCTGCATCTGGCCGCCGCCGTGGATCAGGTCGGCGTCTTCGACGCGGAGCGTTACGTCGAGCTGGTGCGGCTGGCCGAGAGCGGGGGGCTGGACTTCGTGACGCTCGACGACCGGTTCGGGTGGCCGGAGACCGACGCGCTCACCGTGCTGGCGCAGGTGGCCCCGGCCACCCGGCGGATCGGGCTGGTGCCGGTGACGACCGGGCCCGAGGCCGCCGTCGCCCACCTCGACCGGGTCAGCCGGGGCCGGGCCGGCCGGTGGAGCGAGGCCCCCGGACCCGCGCCGGAACAGCCGGTCCGGGTGACCGACGCCACCGAGCCCGCCGCCCGGCAGGCCGCCGCCCGGTACGCCGATGTCGCCCTGGTACGGGCCGCGAGCTCCGCGCAGGCCGCTGCCGTACGGGAGGAACTACGGCGGCAGGCAGCGGAGTTCGGGCGGGAGCCGGACGCCTTGCGGGTGCTGGTGAGTCTCGTGGTGGATCTGGGCGACGGGGAGCGCGCGGCCGAGCCGGGACACGGGGGCGGCGGGCCCCGGCAGACCGTGCAGGGGCCGCTGTACCGGGGCGGTCCGGTGGATCTGGCGGAGCTGGTCGCAGGCTGGCACGGCGAGGGCGCCACCGACGGCTTCCACCTGGTCCCCGCCGAGCCGCGGCGCGACCTGGAGCGGCTGGTCAACGGCACCGTGGCGCTCCTTCAGCACCGCGGTCTGTTCCGCACCTTCTACCCGGGCGGCACCCTGCGCGAGCACCTCGGCCTCGCCCGGCCCGCCGGGCAACTCGCGGCGCCGTGAAATACCTTGCGCATAGGGGAGAGGGGACGTGCGTCGTGACGAGAGCATGGGAAGGACTGATCGTATGAAAGCGGACGCGGCCGGGGACTGGAAGCGCTGGCACGAACACCGCGAGGAGACGGTGTCGGCGCCGTACGGGCCGCTCGCGCTGGTCGGCAGCCACTGGATCGAGGACCATCCGGAGGGCCGGCTCCCGGCCCTCCCCGGAATCTGGGCAGCCGACGAGGACGGCGTCGTGCTCACCGCGACGGCCGCCGACGGCCTGGCCCTGGACGGCGAGCCCTTCGCCGGTGAGGTCCGGCTCGCCGCCGACCCCGAACCGTCGGCCCGGGTCACGCTCGGCGAGCGCCGGCTGGTCGTCCTGGTCCGCGAGGACATATGGGGTGTACGGGAGTACGACCCGGCCGCCGGGACCCGCCGCGCCTTCCGGGGCATCGACGCCACCCCGTACGACCCGCGCTGGTCGGTGCCGGGACGCTTCACGCCGTACGACGACGACCCGCGCACCGTCCGCGTCGGCACCGCGGACGGAGTGGAGCGCGCGCTCGTGCTCGCCGGGGAGCTCGGCTTCACCCTGGCCGGCCGGGAGCTGACGCTCCAGGTCGCCGAGCAGCCCGACGACCGGCTGTGGGCGGTGTTCGCCGACACCACCGGCGGAGCCGGCAGCTTCCGGTTCAGGTTCCTCTATTCGGCCGCTCCGGCCGCCGACGGCTCCACCACCGTCGACTTCAACCGGGCGCAGCTGCCGCAGTGCGCCTTCGCGGACCACTTCATCTGCCCTTTCCCGCCGCCGGGCAACACGCTGGACCTCGCGGTCGAGGCGGGGGAGCGGAAGCTCGCCTGAGGCGTTCGACGGACATTCGACGGACATCGACAGGGCGTCAACTCACCCGGATCGCGACAGGATCACACAAAGTCGGCATGGTTCGAACACGGTCGCACGGCCGAAAGGCACCCTTGCGGGTACCGGTCGTTCGCCCGAATACTCCCCCTCAGCGCTTGTCAGGGGCATTGCGTGTCCGAAATCCGGGCGGCACCCACTGGCTGCGCCTCACGGGCCCCGACCCCACGCGGGCCCCCGACTTCCCCTGGGAGGGAACGAAAAGTGAGGATCAAGCGCACGACCCCCCGCAGCGGTATCACGAGACGGACCCGGCTGATCGCCGTGGGCTCCGGTTTCCTGGCCGCGGCAGCGTTCGCCGTCCCCACCGCGAGCGCGAGTGACGTTCACACCTTCAGCACCAGTGAGCTGAAGGCCGTGAACAGCTCCGTTCTGAAGGCGGACGTCCCCGGCACCGCCTGGGCCGTCGACAGCAAGACCAACCGTGTCGTCGTCACCGTCGACGCCACGGTCTCCAACGCCGAGATCGCCAAGATCAAACGGCAGGCGGGCGCCGACGCCGGCGCGCTCACCATCAAGCACACCAACGGCACCTTCAAGAAGCTGATCACCGGCGGCGACGCCATCTACGGCGGCGCCTACCGCTGTTCGCTCGGCTTCAACGTGCACAGCGGGAGCACGTACTACTTCCTGACCGCCGGGCACTGCGGTGAGGTGGCCTCGACCTGGTACAGCAACTCCGGCCACACCACGGTCCTGGGCACGAACGTGAGCTACAGCTTCCCGACGAACGACTTCGCGCTGGTGAAGTACACCAACACCTCGATCGCGCACCCGAGCGCGGTCGGCAGCCAGACCATCTCCAGCGCGGCCACGCCCAGCGTCGGGACGACGGTGTACCGCCGCGGTTCGACCACCGGCACCCACAGCGGCCGGGTCACCGCGCTCAACGCCACCGTCAACTACGGCAGCGGTGACATCGTCTACGGCATGATCCAGACCACGGTCTGCGCCGAGGGCGGCGACAGCGGCGGCCCGCTCTACGGCGGTTCCGTGGCCTACGGTCTGACCTCCGGCGGCAGTGGCGACTGCACCTCCGGCGGTACGACCTTCTTCCAGCCGGTCACCGAGGCGCTGAGCTACTACGGCGTCAGCGTCGGCTGACGACCCCTCGGATCGGCTTCGGACCGGCTTCGGATCGGCTTCAGGCGAGCCCTCGTACGCAACCGGCGTACGGGGGCTCGCCCTTGTACGACCCCGGGGTTACCGTCGAAGGATCGTTGAAGTCAGTCACCCCTTGGGGGCCGGCATGGTCGAGGCGCTGGTGGCGGCCGCAGCCGCTCTCGTGTCCGTCGGAGCGGTCTACGCGATGTCCGCGGCACGGGTCGTCAAACAGTACGAACGGGGCGTGGTGTTCCGCCTCGGCCGGCTCCGACCGGAGGTGCGTGGACCCGGGTTCACCATGATCCTCCCGTTCGTGGACCGGCTCCAGAAGGTCAACATGCAGATCGTCACGATGCCGGTGCCCGGGCAGGAGGGCATCACCCGGGACAACGTGACCGTGCGCGTCGACGCCGTCGTCTACTTCCGGGTGACCTCGCCCGCCGAGGCGGTCGTCCGGGTCGAGGACTACCGGTTCGCGGTCGCGCAGATGGCGCAGACCTCGCTCCGGTCCATCATCGGCAAGAGCGAGCTGGACGACCTGCTGTCGAATCGCGAAAAGCTCAACCAGGGCCTGGAGTTGATGATCGACAGTCCGGCCGTGGAGTGGGGCGTCACCATCGACCGCGTCGAGATCAAGGACGTCTCGCTGCCCGAGACCATGAAGCGGTCCATGGCCCGGCAGGCCGAGGCCGACCGGGAGCGCCGGGCCCGCGTCATCAACGCCGACGCCGAACTGCAGGCGTCCAAGAAGCTCGCGGAGGCGGCGAAGGAGATGTCGGAGCAGCCCGCCGCGCTCCAGCTGCGGCTGCTGCAGACGGTGGTGGCGGTCGCCGCCGAGAAGAACTCGACGCTGGTGCTGCCGTTCCCGGTGGAGCTGCTGAGGTTCCTGGAGCGGGCACAGCAGCAACTGCCCCCGGCGGCAGCGGCCGATGGTGCCGACGGGGCGGCAGGTGCGAATTCCGGCCAGGGATAGCCGGGAGGCAGCCGGGGCGGACGTCACTGTCGGCCGTCCGTTGCTCGCCCGCAGTGTTTGCAGAGCGAATTCTCCTGCGGTGATCGGCGGCTGTGAAGGGCCCGCACACGGGGGGCGCACAACATCCGCGCACGCGAGACCTGAAGTCGACCTTGTGTGCTCCCTGTGGGGCTCGGAATAGTGGGCGGCCGTCAACCAGCCTTCCGGCCCTTGAGGTCCCCACAACCTCACGGGCCGACCCCCCACAGGAGGACGTGAGTTGAAGCACCGACGCATACCCAGGCGCCGGGCGGCGCTCGCCGGCGCGGGTGTCGCCGCGCTCGTCGCCGCCGGAGTGACCTTCCAGAGTGCGAACGCGAGCGAGCCCGCCAAGACCGCCGTACCGCAGATCCTGTCCGCCCCGGCGGCCGGAAAGCTCGCCTCGACGCTCGCCGCCGACCTCGGCAGCGACGCGGCGGGCACCTACTACGACGCCGGGTCGAAGAACCTCGTCGTCAACGTGCTCGACGACACCGCCGCCAAGGCCGTCGAGGCGGCCGGGGCCAAGGCGAGACTCGTCGCCAACTCCCTCGCCGAACTCGACGGCGCGCGCACCACCCTGAAGCAGGACGCGACCATCCCCGGCACCTCGTGGGCGACCGACCCGGTCGGCAACAAGGTCGTCGTCACCGCCGACAGGACGGTCACCGGGGCCGAGCTGGCCAAGCTCACCAAGGTCGTCGACGGTCTCGGCGAGAAGGTCGAACTCCGGCAGTCGAAGGGGGAGTTCAAGCCCTTCATCGCCGGCGGCGACGCGATCAGCGGGTCGGGCGGGCGCTGCTCGCTCGGCTTCAACGTGGTCAAGGACGGCGAACCGTACTTCCTGACCGCCGGGCACTGCACCGAGGCCATCTCCAGCTGGTCGGACTCCTCGGGCAACGTGATCGGCCAGAACGCCCAGTCCAGCTTCCCCGGCAACGACTTCGGACTCGTCAAGTACACCTCGGACGTGGACCACCCGAGCGAGGTCGACCTCTACAACGGCTCCGCCCAGCAGATCACCGGCGCGGCCGAGGCCACCGTCGGCATGAAGGTGACCCGCAGCGGCTCCACCACCCAGGTCCACGACGGCACGGTCACCGGCCTCAACGCCACCGTGAACTACTCCGAGGGCACCGTGAGCGGACTCATCCAGACCGACGTGTGCGCCGAGCCCGGCGACAGCGGCGGCTCGCTCTTCTCGGGCAGCAACGCGATCGGCCTGACCTCGGGCGGCAGCGGCGACTGCACCTCCGGCGGCGAGACGTTCTTCCAGCCGGTGACGGAGGCACTGTCGGCCACGGGGGCCCAGATCGGCTGAGGCGAGGCCCGGCCACCGGCACCTCGATCGGCCGGCACGCGCCGTGTTCCGGCGAGGCCCTGCCCCCTCCGAGGGGGCAGGGCCTTTCCGTCCGGTCGGGATCCGCAGGGTGGAGCGGCTCAGCCGACCGTCTCTCCGGTGCTCTCACCGCACACCGGGTTGGCGGCCGCCAGCACGTCGAACTTCTTGCCCACCACTGTCGTCCGTGCCCACGACCGACGCCCCGGAGAGTCCCGTCTCGGAGGTGGCGACCCGGTCGGCCGGCTCGGCCGCCAGGAGGTCCAGATCGGCGAGGGCCCTGATAGTGCGTCATGAGCCGGAGGCGGTACGACCCGCCAGGCCGGTGCCGGTGCCGGTGCCGGTGCCGTGCTGCTCGTCGCCGCGTCACTCGTCCCGGTCGGCGCCCTCGCCCTCCGCCGTCACGGCGGTGCCGATCAGCAGCAGTGCCACCAGTCGTTCGAGGCGGGGGGCGAACTCCGTGGGCGAGTGGGCGAAGGCGGGATCCTGGGCGTAGATGCGCGCGAGGGTCTCCGGCGGGTTCGCGGTCTGCCACAGCGATGCGGCCATCGCCGTCACGCCGGCGATCACGTCGATGGCCTGGCTCCGGGACACCGACGGCATGGCGGACGTCAGGGTGTCGGCGATGCGGTCGACGGCGGCCAGGGTCGTGACCTTGAAGGCCCGGACCTCCTGTTCGGACACGCCGCGTTCGAGGTTGAGCTGCGCGTGGGCGAGCAGGTCGCAGAAGAGCGGCCGGCTCGCGAGCGTCTCGGCGAGAACGGCGGCGACCCGCTGCGGGCCGGCCGATTCGGCCAGGTGTTCCTCGACGGCCGCGGCCCAGTCCTGCCAGGCGTCCGCGGTCAGGAGGAGGAAGACCGCCTCGCGGGACTCGAAGTAGCGCAGGACGGCCGACTTGTGCACGCCGGCTTCGCCGGCGAGGTCGGTGAGGGTGACCGCCCGCACACCGTCGCGCCGCCCGAGGGTGGCGGCGGCGTCCAGGATGTCCTGCCGGCGCTGCTCCTTGTGCTCCGGTCGGCGTGCGCGCTGGAACGAAGAGGTCATGGAGGCATATTAGCGCAACACCGTTGCGTTGTTAGCGAAACGATGTTGTGTTGTTAGTGCACCCATGTTTCACTAATTCGTGCAGGCACTACCGCCTCCGAGCAAGGGAAGATCATGAGCGAGCACATCCACCCGTCAGGGCGTTACGAGTACACGAAGCTGCTGATCGGAGGGGACTGGGTCGAACCCGCCTCCGAGCGGGTCTTCGAGATCCGTTCACCGCATGACGGCCGCGTTGCCGGACACACTCCGGAAGCCGTGCGGGAGGACGTGGACCGGGCCGTGGCCGCGGCGCGCCGGGCGTTCGACGAGGGGCCCTGGCCCCGGATGACCCCGGGCGAGCGGGCCGAGGTGATCGCTCGCTTCGCGCGCCTCCACCGTGCCGAGGCCACGGAGCTGGCCGCGCTGACGACCGCGGAGAACGGCTCGGCCATCTGGTTCACGACCATGCTGCAGAACCTCGTCAACGACCGGACCGACGACTTCCTGCGCCTGGCCGCCGACCACCCCTGGGAAGAGGAGCTCGTGGACCCCTCGGGTCTGCGGACGCTGGTGCGGCGCGAGCCGGTCGGGGTGGTGGCCGCGGTCATCCCCTGGAACGCCCCGCAGCAGTCGGCGCAGGTCAAGCTGGTCCCCGCGCTGCTGGCCGGCAACGCCGTCGTGCTCAAGCCGTCTCCCGAGACCGCCCTCGACGGCGTCCGGTTCGGTGAACTGCTCGTCGAGGCCGGACTCCCCGAGGGAGTGATCAGCGTGGTCCCGGCCGACCGCGAGGTCAGCGAGTACCTCGTCGGCCACCCGGGCGTCGACAAGATCGCCTTCACCGGCTCCACCGCGGCGGGGCGCAAGATCGCGTCCGTGGCCACGGGACAGCTCAAGCGGGTCAGCCTGGAACTCGGCGGCAAGTCGGCGGCGATCGTCCTCGAGGACGCCGATCTCGGGCGGCTGGCCGAGGGGATCCGGTACGGCAGCTTCTCGAACAACGGGGAGGCGTGCGTGGCCCTCACCCGGGTCCTCGCGCCGCGCAGCCGCTACGAGGAGATCGTGGCCGCGCTCGGCACACTGACCGGGAGCCTGAAGGTCGGTGACCCGTCCGACCCCGAGACCTTCATCGGCCCGATGGTCCGCGAGGGCCAGCGCGACCGGGTGCAGTCCTACATTCAGACCGGCATCGAGGAGGGCGCCCGCCTCGTCACCGGCGGCCCCGGCGCGCCCGAGGGCCTGGAGTCCGGGTACTACGTCCGGCCCACGCTCTTCGCCGACGTCGACAACTCGATGCGTATCGCGCAGGAGGAGATCTTCGGGCCCGTCGTCGTGGTGATCCCCTACGAGGACGAGGCGGATGCCGTCCGGATCGCCAACGACTCGCCGTACGGCCTGAGCGGAGCGGTCTTCACCGCCGACCCCGAGCACGGCATCGAGGTCGCGCGCGCGGTGCGCACCGGTGTGTTCTCCGTGAACGGCGCGCCGCGCCACTGGGACGCGCCGTTCGGCGGGTTCAAGAACAGCGGCTTCGGCCGCGAGTACGGGCGGCACGGGTTCGACGAGTACACGGAGCTCAAGGCGATCGGCACCGGCCTCACCGTGTGACCGGCCGACGCGGCTTCTGACGCCGGCGGGGGAGCGGGATCGGCCGGCCCGGCCGTTGACCGTGCCGATGAGGTTGGCCTGCACGACCTTGGCGTACAGGCCCAGGTCGTGCACGCCCTTCTTGCCGGGGATCCGCATCGAGGGGCCGATGCGCGTCAGTTCTCCTGGTTCCGCACCCTGAGGGTGCCGCGGTCGTGCTTCTTCAGCGTCCGGCCGATGATCAGACGCTGGATCTGGTTGGTGCCCTCGAAGATCTGCATGACCTTGGCCTCGCGCATGTAGCGCTCGACCGGGAAGTCGCGGGTGTAGCCGTAGCCGCCCAGCACCTGGACCGCGTCGGTGGTGACCTTCATGGCGTTGTCGGTGGCCACCAGTTTGGCGATGGACGCTTCGCTGCCGAACGGCAGACCCTGGTCCTTGAGCCGCGCCGCGGCGAGTGTGGTGGCGCGCGCGGACTGGACCGCCGCGGCCATGTCCGCGAGGACGAAGGCCAGGCCCTGGTGGTCGATGATGGCCCGGCCGAACGTCTCCCGTTCCCGCGCGTAGTTCACCGCGTGGTCCAGCGCGCCCTGGGCCAGACCGACCGCCACCGCCGCGATACCCAGTCGTCCGCAGTCCAGTGAGGCCAGGGCGATGGCGAGCCCCTGGCCCTCCTCGCCGAGCCGGCGGCGGGCCGGGACGCGCACGTCCGTCAGCCGGACGGTGGCGGTGGCCGAACCGGTCAGGCCCATCTTGCGCTCGGGGGGATCGCTGGCCACGCCGGGCGTGTCGGCCGGGACGAGGAAGCACGAGATGCCGTGCGGGCCGTCGTCGGACGTGCGCGCCATGACGGTGTAGAAGTCCGCGTGCCCGGCGTGGGTGGTCCATGCCTTGGCGCCGTTGAGCACGTAGTCGTCGCCGTCCCGTACGGCCCGGGTGCGCAGCGCCCCGGGGTCGGAGCCGGCGTGCGCCTCGGACAGGCAGTAGGCGCCGAGCAGGTCGCCGCCGAGCATCCGGGGCAGCCACTCCCGCTTCTGTTCCGCGGTGCCGAAGGCGGCGAGGCCGAAGCAGGACAGCGCGTGCACGGAGACGCCGACCGCGACGCTGGACCACACGGCCGCGATCTCTTCGAGGACCTGGAGGTAGATCTCGTACGGCTGGCCACCGCCGCCGTACTCCTCGGGGTAGGGCAGGCTCAGCAGGCCGGCCCGGCCGAGGGTGCGGAAGACCTCGCGCGGAAAGCGTTCCTCGGCCTCGGCCTCGCCGACGCGTGGTGCCAGCTCCTTCTCGGCCAGCTCACGGGTCAGGCCGATCAGGTCGACGGCTTCCGCTGTGGGGAGCGTTCGGGTAGCGGGCATGGCAGTCCCTCGGATGTGAACACTGCGAAAGATTGATACGGAAAACAGTACTACCGTATCGCTTGAGGTACGGTAAAGCCATGCTTCCCAGAGCCGGATCCGCTGGCCCCCTCGCGGGTCTGCGCGTTCCCGAGCCGGCCGGGCTCGGCCCCGCCCCGCACGCGGCCATGGTGCTGGCCGATCTCGGAGCAGACGTGGTGCGTGTCGAACGGCCCGCGGGCCGCGCGCTCCGACTCGGGGCGCCGGCCGCGCCCGACTCGTGCTGCGCGGCCGCCGGTCGGTCTGCGCGGATCTCAAGGAGCCCGAGGGCCGAGCCCTGGTGCCGGTGCTGGCCGCCCGCGCGGACGTCCTGATCGAGGGCCTGCGTCCGGAGGTCGCCGAACGGCTCGGGGGCGGCCCTGACGACTGCGGCAGCCGGAACCCCGGTCTCCTCTATGCCCGCATCACAGGCCCGCGCAGGACGACCGCGGCGGCTGGCCGGCGCTGCGGGCCCGGTTCGCCGAGCTGTTCGCCTCCCGTACGCGCGACGCGTGGGTCGCGCACTTCGCCGGGTCGGACGCCTGTGTGACACCCGTGCTGACCTTTGCCGAGGCGGGCGCGCACCCTCATCTGGTGGCCCGCAGCACCCTGGTCGAGGCCGACGGCATCCTCCAGGCCGCACCGGCCCCGCGGTTCTCCCGCACCCCCGGCCGCCGGCCGTCGGCGCCCGCGGTGCCCGGCGCCCACACCGAGGAGGTGCTGTGCGACTGGGGCGTCCGGCCGTGACCGGCTCCGCTCAGGGCGAGACCGCGTGGACGATGAGCGAGGCCAGCTCGGCGTACGCCTCGGAGTCGGTCAGCCCGGTACGGGTGGAGATCTCGCCCCGCTGGATCTCCTGCATGGTGGCGGCGACGACCTCGCCCACGAACGCCGCGTGGACGTCCCGGAAGGCGCCGGCCGCGACGCCCTCCGTGATGAGCTGCCTCAACCGGCCCGCGGCGATGCGCGTATTGGCCTCGTACACCTCGCGGGCGGGCTCGAACCGGGCCATGTCGTCGAGGAACTGCCGGGAAAGCGGCTTGAGCTCCGCGGCGACGGCGTTCAGATAGACCACCACCCGGTCCGACGGCTCGGAGACGATCGCCACCTGCTTCTCGACGGACTTGGTGGCCTCCCGGAAGTAGTGCTTGACCGCTTCCCGGACCAATTCCTGCCTGCTGTCGGCCAGTTGGTACAACGTCGTCTTCGAGCACCGCAGCCGCTCGGTCAGCTCGTCCAGAGTGAACGACGCGAAGCCCTCGGCCGTCAGCAGCGCGACCAGACGCTCCAGCAGATCGGTCTGGCGCGCGGTACGGCGGGAGGCAGGCATGGCCTCAGCGTAACTGCTCCCCTTCGCGGGCGGTGACCAGCGCCGGAGCAGCTCGGGCGGGCCGGTGTGCGGCGCGGTGGACAGCGGGAACAGGTCCGAAGCGTAGGTGAGCGCACGGGACCGGAGCAGCGCGTCGTGGGGGAGGGGCTCGGCGACCCGGAGCCAGAAGCGCTGCCGGGGCAGGACACGTGCGCCGCGTGACGTGGACACCCGGGTCGGCTCGCCGTGGAAGCGCGGGTCGAGCGGGATCCGCATTCCAGGCGGAGGGCAGCGCGGGACCGCCCTCCACCCCGCTCGCGACGCGGTTCCCGGGTCAGGTCGGACCGGCCGGCGGATCGCCGTCAAACCAGGGTGGCCGCCGCCCCCGGGTCAGGTCGGACCGGCGGTGCGGCGTCTTTCGGTCACTGTTCGCCCCGCCAGAAAATCGCTGATGTGTTCGAATGTGGGGTCGCTGACCGGGGCTGGTGGGGTTAGAGTAATCGAACGCGAGTACGATGAACATATCGGGCGTATCGGGTGTGTGGCTGAAAAGGGGTGGAGTGATGGAGGTGCGGCATGACGGGCTTCGCCCATCTGCACGTCGCGTCCGGTTACTCCGTCCGCTACGGCGCCTCCCATCCCGAGCAGCTCGTCCAGCGGGCGGCCGAGCGGGGCATGTCCGCGCTCGCGCTCACCGACCGGGACACGGTCACCGGAGCTGTTCGATTCGCTCAGGCCTGCGCGAAGGAGGGGGTCCGGCCGGTCTTCGGTATCGACCTCGCGGTGGCGGCCCTGGCGCCCCCGCCGCCCGGCCGCCGCCGCCGCACCCCGGCGCGCGGCGGTGCGCACGTCGTCGAGCCGCCGCTGCGGTTCGTGCTGCTCGCCCAGGACCGGGAGGGCTGGGCCCGGCTGTGCCGCATCACGTCGGCCGCCCATGTCGGCGCCGTGTCCGGCACGCCGCCGGTGGTGCCGTGGGAGGCGCTGCGCGAGTACGGCGGCCCCGGCCTGACCGTGCTGCTCGGACCGCTCTCGGAGCCGGTGCGGGCGCTGTCGGTGGGGCGGGAGGACGTCGCGATGAAGCTGCTGGCGCCCTGGCAGGAGATCTTCGGGAGGGATGTTCGATTGGAAGCCGTCGCGCAGAAACGTTCCGGCACTGGTCCGGGATCCCTGCGCCTGGCCGCCCGCACCCTCGCCCTGGCCGACCGCACCCGCACCACCGCCGTGCTCTCCAACGCCGTCCGCTACGCCGATCCGGAACAGCATCGACTTGCTGATGTCCTGGACGCCGCGAGGCTGCTGCGGCCCATCGACCGGCGCCGCCTGGACAGCGGGCAGCGCTGGCTCAGGGACGAGAGAGGGATGGCGGCCGTCGCCCGCATGATCACCGACTGCGCCGGAACGGACGACCGCAGGGCCCACCGGCTGCTGGCGGACACCGCCGCCACCGCGGACGCGTGCACCGTCGATCCGAAGGCGGACCTCGGCCTCGGCACCCCGCACCTCCCTGAACCGGCGCTCTTCGGCGCCGAGCCCGGAGCCGACGGCGCGGCCCGGCTGCTCCGCCTGCGCAGCGAGGCCGGCCTGGCCCGACGCGGCCTCGACCGCGACCGGGAGGCGCTCGCCCGGCTGGACGAGGAACTCGCCGTCATCTCCCACTGGAACTACGACGCGTACTTCCTCGCCGTCGGACAGGTCGTCGCCGACATCCGGGCCAAGGGCATCCGGGTCGCGGCCCGCGGCTCCGGCGCCGGCTCCCTGGTCTGCCACGCCCTGGACATCGCCACCGCCAACCCGCTCGACCACAGCCTGCTGTTCGAACGCTTCCTCAGCAGGCGCCGGGAGTCGCTGCCCGACATCGACATCGACGTGGAGTCCGCCCGTCGCCTGGAGTGCTACGACACCATCTTCGAACGCTTCGGGAAGGAACGGGTGGCGGTGACCGCGATGCCCGAGACCTACCGGGCGCGCCGGGCCCTGCGTGACGCCGGTCTCGCGTTGGGGATCGCGCCCGCGGACGTGGACCGGATCGCCAAGAGCTTCCCGCACCTGCGCGCCTGCGACATCACCAGCGCCCTCGCCGAACTGCCCGAACTACGGCAACTGGCCGCCGAGGCACACCGCTACGGCCCCCTGTGGGAACTCGCCGAGGGCCTCGACTCCCTGGTCCACGGCATGGCCATGCACCCCTGCGGCGTGGTCATCAGCGACGCCACCCTCCTGGACCGGCTGCCGGTACAGCCCACCCCGCAGGGCGACTACCCCATGGCCATGGCCGCGAAGGAGGAGATCGAGGCGCTGGGCAACATCAAACTCGACGTCCTGGGCGTCCGGATGCAGTCCGCGATGGCCCATGCGGTCACGGAGATCGAACGGACCACCGGCAACCACATCGACCTGGACGATCCCGAACAGGTCCCGCTCGACGACGTCTTCGCCTTCAAGCTCATCCAGGCCAGCCAGACGCTGGGGCTGTTCCAACTGGAGTCGCCGGGCCAGCAGGACCTGCTGTCCCGGCTCCAGCCCCGTGACGTGCAGGACGTCATCGCCGACATCAGCCTCTTCCGCCCCGGTCCGGTCGCCGGTGGCATGCCCGAGCGGTACATCGCCGCCCGGCACGGCGGTACCCCCTCGTACGCCCACCCGGACCTGGAGCCGGTGCTTGCGGACACCTACGGAGTGACCATCTGGCACGAGCAGATCATCGAGACGCTGCGGGTGCTGACCGGCTGCGACCGGGCCTTCGGGGAGATCACCCGGCGGGCGCTCGGTGACAAGGAGCAACTGCCCGGGATCAGGGACTGGTTCCACGAGAAGGCCCGCGCGCGTGGTTACAGCGCGGCCGTACGGGACGAGGTGTGGAAGACGGTCGAGGCCTTCGGGGCGTACGGTTTCTGCCGGGCCCATGCGGTCGCCTTCGCCGTACCGGCGCTGCAGAGCGCCTGGCTCAAGGCGCACCACCCGGCGTTCCTGCTGGCCGGGCTGCTCGAACACGACCCCGGGATGTGGCCCAAGCGGGTCCTCGTCGCCGACGCCCGCCGCGGTGGCGTCCCCGTCCTGCCCGTCGACGTCAACAACTCCCGGGTGCGGCACACCGTGGAGAAGGCCGACGGAGACCGGTGGGGTGTGCGGCTCGCCCTGTCTGCGGTGCACGGCATCAGCGAGGAGGAGTGTGCCCGGATCGAGGAGGGGCAGCCGTACGGATCGCTGTCGGACTTCTGGCAGCGGGCCCGTCCCAGCAGACCGATTGCCGAACGTCTCGCCGAGATCGGCGCCCTGAACCGTCTGCACGACGGCCGCCTCACGCGTCGTGACCTGCTGCTCCAGATCGCCGAGCTCCACCGGGCCTCCCGGACCCGGTCCGCGGGCAAGGGCCAGTTGCCCATCACCGCGGACGCCGTCGGCGGAGCCGAGCCGAGCGGGCTGCCGGAGATGACCGGCCGCGAGGCCCTGAGCGCCGAGCTGAGCACCCTCGGCATCGACGTCTCCCGGCACCTGATGGAGCACCATCACCGGCTGCTGCGCGAGATCGGCGCGACCGACGCGGCGCACCTGGCCGCCATGCGCGCCGGACAGCAGGTCCTCGTGGCCGGGGTGCGGGCCTCGACCCAGACCCCGCCGATCGCGAGCGGCAAGCGGATCATCTTCGTCACGCTGGAGGACGGGTCAGGGCTGGTCGACCTGGCGTTCTTCGAGGACTCGCACCCGGCCTGCGCGTACACCGTCTTCCACAGCGGACTGCTCCTGGTCCGGGGCACGGTCCAGGTGCGCGGTACCCGTCGTACCGTCGTCGGCTCCATGGCCTGGGACCTGGACGAGATCGCCGCCGCCCGCCGTGACCACGGTCCCCAGGCCGCCCTCGCCCTCCTCGGCACGAGCCGCCCGCACCCGACCCCCGCCCAGCCGCAGCGCACCCTGGCCGACGGCACCGCGGGCGCCCGCCTCCATCCCTACGCCGACCTCCAGCCCGCCGGCACCCGCTCCGCCGACCTGAAGAAGTTCGGCCACCGAAGCCCCGGGAGCGCGGGATGAGCGGCATGGGTACACGTCAGCGGCACATCGCCCACCTCCACCTGCACGCCTCACTGACCGAGGCCCAGTACGCCGATATAATCGAACTGATGTCCAATGTCACGCCGCACGTCCAGGCCGTTCCGCCCAACGCCGTCCAACTCGACCTGACCTCGGCGCTCCGGTACTTCGACCTGTCTCCCTATGACATGGTTCAGGCGACGATGATGAGGCTGAAGGCCCACTACGGCATCGACAGCAGCGCAGGGCTCGCGGGCAACCGGATGCTGGCGGCGATGGCGGCCGACGCGTCCGCGCCGGGGGAGGCCACCTGGGTCCCCGCCGACCGGGCCGCCGAGTGGTTGTACCCCCGCCCGCTCACCGCGCTGCCGGGCATCGGCCGCGCCACGGCGACCACCCTCACCCGGTACGGCCTGCACTCCATCGGCCAGCTCGCCGACCTGCCCCCGGCGACCCTGCAACGACTCCTCGGCACCGCCCAGGCGCGACTGCTGGCCGAACGCGCCCGCGGTCACGACCCCCGCCCGGTCACCCCCAGGGAACCGGCGGCGTACCTGACCGCCGAGCAGGTACTCGACCAGGACTGCCTCGACGCGGCACAACACCGCCGAACCGTCCTGGGGCTCACCGACCGGATCGGCGGGCGTCTGCGCGGCGAGCGCCAGGTCGCCGGCCGGGTCACCCTCACGGTCCGGTACGCCGACCGCAGCTCCACCACGCGCACGCGTGCCCTGCCGGAAGCCACCGACCACTCACCCGCCCTCGCCGCGACAGCCTTGGGTCTGCTGGCTTCTCTCGGACTGCAACGCGCACGCGTGCGTGCCTACGTGGTCCGCGCCGACGACCTGCGGCCGGCCGGCACCGCATACCGCCAGCTCTCCCTGGACCCCGGCGACGCCCGCGCCCGCGCAGCCGAAGCCGCCGCGGACCGAGCCCGCCGCCGCTTCGGACCGGAGGCCGTACGGCCGGCCGCACTGGTCGGCTGACCGGCTGACCGAGTGCCGACCCGGGCGGCGGTGGCCTGGTCGGCCCCCTTGCCGTCCGGCACCCGCTCGGTGAACGGCCCCGCGACGCTCTTCCCTGGCCGGGGCGGTCGTTGCGACGGTCACCACGAGGTCGAGCCGAGGCTGCCGGTCGCGGTCGCGATCCCGACCGCGTCAGTGCCGGGGTTCGCCGCCGCTCGCGTCGACGAGGTCGTCGGCCACCGCGGTCAGGGAGGTGCCCGCGAGATGCGGCAGGCAGTGGCCCCGCACCCGGTCCACCTTCTCCTGCCACCGCCGCGGCAGGGCGCCGGCCCCGTTCAGGGCGCCGGTGAGGGCCCCCACCATCGCGGGCATGCTGTCGCTCTGCTTGGCGACCATGCCGGCCAGCGGCAGCGCGGTGACCGGGTCCCCGTCGGTCGCCCGGACGATCGCGAAGGCGGCGGCCAGCGTCTCCGGGGCGACCGTGCCGAAGCTGTAGGAGGCGTTCGCCACCTGGTCGTTGAGGTCCGCGACGAGGTCCAGTGGTGTGGGGGCCGCCTCGGCGAGGCCGAGCGCCCGCGTCGTCTGCCGGGCGAGCCAGGTGTCCGGCGGGATCCGGCCGGCGCCGACGCGCACGGCCTCGGCCGGGTCCGCGCCCGCCAGCGCCGCCGCGATGCTCGCCGCCATGGCGGCCGCGGCCCACACCCCGTCGTCGGCGTGGGTGATCTCGGCGAGCCGGGTGGCGACGCCGGCGGCCCGGTCGGGGTGTCCCGCCCAGCGGATGCCGACGGGTACGGCACGCGCCACGGCGCCGTCGTCGAAGCAGGCCGGGTTGTCGTTCCCGGTGGCCGGCGGCACCAGACCCGCCAGGGTGTTGACGATCGAGGAACGTTCGGCGATGCCCGACCACACCTCGTCGGCGCGGTCGACCACCAGCTTCCGCCAGCCCGCGAAGAGTTCCTCGCGCGTGGCGTCGGCACCGGCACCGAGGACGATGAGCGCCGCGGCCACCGCGAACTCGGTGTCGTCCGTCCCGGAGAGCTCCAGCGGCTCCGGGCGGCCCAGCGTGAACGGCAGCGGAAAGCGCAGGACCTGGTGGGAGTCGGCCTCGGCGCCGAAGTGCCACAGCCACGCGCGCGGGTCGTCGAAGCGCGCGCTGCGGTGGTAGAGGGCGGGCAGCCCGGCCGCGTCACCGATCGCCAGGCCGAGCAGGGCTCCGCGAGCGCGGTCACGCAGGTCCAGGGGGGTGACGGTGGGTGCGGTCACGCCGCGACCTCCTTTGCGGTCAGCGCCGCGTGCAGCTCGCGGGCGAGTTCGGCCAGGTCCGTCCCGGCCGTCGAGGCGATGCAGTGGCCGCGTACGACGTTGATGCGCCGCCGCCACGGCTCGGGTACGGCGTCGGAGCCGTGCAGGGCGCCGGCCATGGACCCGGCCATCGCCGCGATGGTGTCGGCGTCGCGGCCGATGTTGGTGCCGCCGAGCACCGCCGGCACGTACTCGCCCCGGGCGGCCGTGAAGACGCCCATCGCCAGTGCCGTTGCCTCCGGGCCGACGTCGGCGAAGGGGTAGTGGAAGATCGAGATGCGCTCGTAGAGCTCGTCCAGGGCGGCGGGCAGTTCCGTGTGCGAGGAACCGATGTCGACCGCCCGCCGGACGGTGCGCCCGGTCCAGGAGTCGGCCGGCACCGCGGCGAGCGCGGCCTGGACCACGTCCTCCCAGGAGGCGGCCGTCATCGCGGCGGCGACCCCGGCGGCCACGACCTGCGCGCAGCGGATCCCGTCCTTGGCGTGGGACACCTGGGCCTCGATCGCGGCGAGCCGGGCGGCCTCGGCCGGGTCGCCGGCGCACAGGATGCCGACCGGCGCGATCCGCATCGCCGCGCCGTCGCTCCACATCTCGTGGTTGTCGCTTCCGGTGACCGGAGGGGTGAGACCGGCCCGCAGGTTGTTGATCGCGGTCATCTCGCTGAACCCGCCACCGAAGAAGCCGCCCACCTGGTTGACCAGGTTCTCGGTCCAGGCGGCGCCGACCTGCTCGGGAGTGAGGCCCGTGCCGTGGGCCAGCAGCACCCGGGCCGTCAGCACCGCGTACTCGGTGTCGTCGGTGCCGGCCGGGTCGTCGTCGACGAAGTCCGACACCCACCCGTACCGCTCGACGATCTGAGCCCGGGTGAGCCCCTCGGTCGGCGCCCCGAGCGCGTCGCCCACCGCCTGTCCGATGAGCGCGCCGTAGACGCGCTCGAACGATGAAGTCACTGGCACCTTCCTTGCGTGCGGTGCTTGCACAACGATGCAAGACGATTTGCGCGCTCACTCAAACCCCACCGCCCCGACGCCGTCAAGGGCTCACCTAAAAATCGCAGTGACGTCCAGAAATCGTTTAGTAATGCGTGTTTTACCTCTTGACAACTCCGCAACGGCGCGACAAAGGTGACGGCCACACCACGCCAAACGTTTTGCATGGAGGTCGAGAGTGACTCAGGTCGGCATGACGGAAGTCGCCGCACGGGCCGGGGTGTCCGTCACCACGGTCTCCCACGTGCTCTCCGGGCGCCGACCGGTCTCGGAGAAGACCCGGGCCCGCGTGCTGCAGGTGATCGAGGAGCTCGGCTACCAGCCCAACACCCTCGCGCAGGGCCTGCGCACCCGGCGGACGATGACGGTCGGTCTGATCGTCCCCGACCTGACCAACCCCTTCTACCCGATGATGCTGCGCGGGCTGGACGACGTGCTGGTGCCGGCCGGGTACCGCACGGTCGTCTGCAACACCGACGGCACCCGCGAGCAGGAGCTGGCCTACCTGCGGGAGATGGCGACGCGGCGGGTCGACGGCGTGGTCGTCGCCCCGTTCCAGCTCTCGCGCAAAGACCTCCTGGAGCACCGGAAGGCCATGCCGGTGGTGCGGCTCGGCGGCGGCCCCTTCGACGCCGACCTCGGCGACCTGGTCCGCAGCGACGACGAGGGCGGCATGGCCCAGGCGGTCCGCTACCTGCTCGAACAGGGCCGGCAGCGGGTGGCGTACATCGGCGGCCCCCTGCACACCGGCCCCAGCGATCTGCGTGAGGCGGGCTTCCGCCGGGCACTGGCCGAGGCCGACCGGGAAGCCGACGAGAACCTCGTCCTCCGGGGCGACTACACCCGGGACGCGGGACGCGAAGCGGCCGAGACGCTCCTGGACCGGGAGGACCGGCCGGACGCCATCGCCTGCGCCAACGACCTCATCGCCATCGGCGTCCTCGACGCCGCCCGCAAGCTCGGCCTGCACGTACCGGACGAGCTGGCCGTCAGCGGCTACGACGACATCGACGCCGCCTCCCTGGTCCACCCCGCGCTCACCACCGTGGTGAACCCGGCGCGCCAGGTGGGCCGAGCCTGCGGCGAAGCCCTCCTGCGGCAGCTGACCGCGGAGGAGCCGGAGCCCGCCCGGGAGCTCGTCATCGCCAACTCCCTCGTGCGCCGCGAATCGGCGTGAGCCGCCCTCCCGAGTACATCGAGCACCTCGTACATGAACGACAGGAGCAGTGAACGGTGAACGACCACCCGCCCCACGATCCGCGTGAACTCCTGCGCTGGGAACTCGCGCAGCGCCAGGAGAGCGGATACGAGCTCGGCGACCTCGCCGCGGCCGGGCACCGGGCCGTGACCGGCGGCGACGCCGCCACGGCCCGCAGGCTCCTGGACGAGCTCGGCACCACCGAACGCAAGGCCGACTGGGGCTACGACGAGCCGGAGGGCCTCGACGCCATCCTCGCGTCCCTGCCCGACGCGCCGCCCGTGACCGCGATCGGCGAGCCCGAACTGGGCGACCGCGTGCTCGGCGCCTGGCTCGGCCGCTGCGCGGGCTGCAACCTCGGCAAGCCGGTCGAGAACGGCGACCACTGGACGTACCGGCACCTGCGCGCCTACCTGGAGCTGGCGGACGCCTACCCGCTGCGCGACTACGTCCCCGTCCTCGACCCGATGCCCGCGGGCTTCGAGTTCCGCGAGTTCTGGCCGTACACCACGCGCGGCCGGATCACCGAGAGCGCCCGCGACGACGACATCGACTACACGATCCTGGGCCTGCACATCCTGGAGGAGTACGGGTTCCACTACACGGGCGAGGACGTGGCCGCAGAATGGCTGGACCGGCTCCCGTACACCCAGACCTTCACCGCCGAGCGGTCCACCTACCGCAACCTCGTCATCGGACACGCACCCGCCGGCGCCGGCCGGATCGACAACCCGTACCGGGAGTGGATCGGCGCCCAGATACGCGCGGACATCTTCGGCTACGTCCACCCCGGAGATCCGCGGGCTGCCGCCGAACTCGCCTACCGCGACGCGGCGTTGTCGCACACGGCCAACGGCGTGTACGGCGAGATGTGGGCGGCCGCGCTGGTGGCCGCCGCGTTCACGGGCACCGCGCGCCAGGCCGTCGAGTCCTCCCTGACCTGCGTTCCGCCCGGCAGCCGGCTGGCGGAGGCGATCGGGTTCGTCCTCGGCCGGCATGGAGCCGGGGACACCTGGGAAGCGGCCCGGGCCGCCATCGAGGACCGCTACGGCCACTACTCCTGGGTCCACACGGTCAACAACGCCGCCCTGGTCGTGGCCGGACTGCTCTGGGGTGACGGTGACTTCACCGCCACCGTCGGGCTGACCGTGCAGGGCGGCTGGGACACCGACTCCAACGGTGCCACCGCCGGCAGCGTCGCCGGGATCATCTCCGGTGCGCAGCGGCTGCCCCGGCACTGGACCGCCCCGCTCAACAACACCGCCCGCAGCGCGATCCGCGGCTTCGACGGCTCCCGCATCTCGGACCTCGCCGACCGGACCGTACGGCTGGTGACGAGCAGATGACCCGCCACCCCAACCTCCACCGGGCACGCCAGAATGCGGAGGCCACCGTCATGCCCGCACCACTCTCCCGCCGCCGGTTCCTGCAACTGACCGGCACGGCCGCGCTGAGCGCGACAGCCCTGTCCGCCTGCGGCTCCGGCAGCGGCTCCGCGGGCAACCAGGTCACCTACTGGGGCGCGTTCGCGAGCACGGACATCCAGAAGTACTTCCAGCAGCACTTCGTCGACGCCTACAACAAGACCGCCACCGGGGCGAAGACGCTCAAGGCGCAGATGACCGTCAAGCAGATCGACACCATCGACCGGCTCACCCAGACCGCCGTCGCCTCGGGCCGCGGCCCCGACCTCATCACCACCACCGGCCCGGCGCAGACCCTGAACTACGCCGACAACCACCGTCTGCTGGCGCTGGACCCCTACGTCGAGAAGTCCGGCTGGCAGGACTCCTTCCTGCCGTGGGCGCTGGATGCCGGGCGGGTCGACGGCAAGCTCTACTCGCTGCCCTCCAGCTTCGAGACCATGGCCGTCTTCTACAACCCGGCCACGCTCACCCGGCACGGCTGGCAGCCGCCGACCACCCGGGCCGAGTTCGAGGACCTCTGCAAGGACGCCAAGGACAAGGGCATCATGCCGGTCGGCGCGGGCAACGCGGAGTGGAAGGCCGCCACCGAATGGCACGTGACCTGGGTCTGGAACGCCTTCGCGGGCCCCGAGGCGCTCTACGAGGCACTCACCGGAAAGCGCCGGTGGACCGACCCCGTCTTCGTCGACGCGATCGCCGCGCTCAAGGGCTGGTTCGACAAGGGCTGGTTCGGCGGCAGCACCGACCGCTACTTCACCAACAAGTTCACGGACCTCTACGGCGACCTGGCGAGCGGCAAGGCGGCCCTGATGTTCAGCGGCTCCTGGACGTTCAGCGAGATCGGCCCGTACTTCGGCAAGGCGGCCGGCAACGACGCGACCTGGGACTGGGCACCCCTGCCTTCGCTGAACACCGGCGTGCCCGCCGGGGTGCAGCCGCTGTCGATCGGCATCGCCAACTCCGTCAACAAGGACTGCACCCACCCCGAGCAGGCAGTGGCCGTACTCGACTACTTCGTCTCCGACCCGGCCCGCCAGCTGGAGTACCTGGCCGCGACGGGCGTCGCACCGTCCCCCGTCAAGATGACCGAGAAGGACTTCCCCAAGGACATCGACCCCCGGGTCAAGCGCCAGTACCTCCAGCTCGGCGAGGGCAGCAACATCGGCTACACGACCTGGACCTTCTGGCCTGCCAAGTCGGACACCTACATCTACGAGCAGATGGAGAAGGTGCTCACCGGCGGCCTCAGCCCGAAGGACTACTGCGCGGGGCTGGACAAGCTCTTCCAGCAGGAGCTCAAGGCCGGCGCCCGGCCGCCCGTGCCCGCCCCGAAGGGGGCGTGACCCATGGCCGTCCTCCAGGCCCACCGGCCCGCGGCGCCACCCGCGCCGCCCGGCCGCGCGAGGCGCCGCAGCAGGCTGCGCCGTACCGCCGTCGCGTTCGCCTTCCTCGCACCGCTGCTCGCGGTCAACCTGCTGGTGATCGCCGTACCCGGCGCCCTGTCCGTCTGGTACTCCTTCACCGACTGGACGGGCCTGGGACCGGCCCACTTCATCGGCCTGGACAACTACACCCGCCTGTTCGGCGACCCGGAGTTCCGCAACGCGCTGTGGCACAACATCCTGTGGACGGCGTTCTTCCTCACCGTGCCCATGGCGATGGGACTGTTCGGAGCGTTTCTCCTCACCCGTATCAAGCGCTTCCAGATGCTGTTCCGGGTCGCCTACTTCATCCCGTACATCGTGGCCACCGTGGTCTCCGGATCGATCTGGGAGAGCCTGCTCAGCCCCGACCAGGGCATCGGCAACGGGCTCGCCGGCCTGGGCATCCCCTGGCTGAAGGACGTCAACTTCCTCGGTGACCCGCATCTGGCCCTGGGCACGGTGGCGTTCGTCAACACCTGGCAGTGGTGGGGCTTCCTCGTGGTGATCTTCCTCGCCTCGATGCAGGCGGTGAACCCCTCGCAGTACGAGGCGGCCCGCCTGGACGGCGCCAACCTGTGGCAGGAGTTCTGGCACATCACGCTGCCCGGGATCCGGCCGACCCTGATGTTCCTGGGCCTGATGACCGTCATCTGGTCGTTCCTGATCTTCGACTACATCTACATCCTCACGCAGGGCGGCCCGGCCGGCTCCACCGACGTGCTCGGCACCCTCCTCTACCGCAACGCCTTCGCCAACCAGGACGCCGGCTACGCCGCGTCGATCGGCGTCGTGATGGCCCTGATCAGCGTGCTCGCGGTATCCGGCTTCCTCTGCCTGCGCCGCCGGGGGTGGGACATTTGAGCACCCTGACCACTCCCCGGCGCGCCCCCGGCAGGCGGTTGTCCCCCGGCCGGTACGCGGTCTACGGCGTCCTGCTCCTGCTCGCCCTGTTCGCCGTCGGTCCGATGCTGCTGTTCGCCTTCAACGCGCTGAAGACCCCCACGGGCCTCACCGACTCCCCGCTCGGCCTGCCCACGCACCCGCAGTGGCACAACTTCGTCGACGCCTGGCAGCAGGCCAACATGGGTGTCGGCCTGCGCAACAGCGCGGTCGTGGTGACCGGCACCGCGCTCGGCGTGTGCGTGATCTCCAGCTGCGCGGCCTACGCCCTGAGCCGGCTGCGCCTGCCCGGCAGCAGCTTCTTCATCTACTACCTGCTGGTCACCACGGCCCTGCCGATCCAGCTCTTCCTGGTCCCGCTGTTCTACCTGTGGACCAACCTCGGCCTCTACGACAGCCTGTTCGGCCTGATCGTCATCTACTGGGCCGTCTTCAGCCCCTTCGCCACCCTGCTCATCCGCTCCTTCATGGTCGGCCTGCCCAAGGAGTACGAGGAGGCCGCCCGGCTCGACGGGGCCGGTGAATGGCGGGTGTTCGCCCGCGTGGTCCTGCCCATGGCCTGGCCGGGACTGCTGACGGCCGCACTCGTCGCCGGCCTCCAGGCCTACAACGAGTTCCTGCTCGCCGTGACCTTCATCCAGAGCAGCGACAAGATGCCCGTCTCCACGGCCTTCTTCGCCTTCAAATCCGGCTACACCCAGAACTACACGCTCGTCAGCGCCGGCGGCATGATCATGGTCATCCCGGTCCTGATCGCCTTCCTGCTGCTCCAACGCCGGTTCATCGAGGGCTACACCTCGTCGGGGATGACGGGCTGACCCGCCCCCACCGCACAGCCCCTCGCCGGCACCCGAACACACCGTGGCACCTCTCTCAAGGCTCTCTCAAGGACGAGGAGAACCGCATGCCGTACACCAGAGGCACCGGACGCACCAGACACACCGGACGCAAGGTCGCCCTTGCCGGAGCACTCGGCTTCGCGCTGACGCTCCCCATGACGCTCGCGTCGAGCGGGAGCCCCGCCGAAGCGGCCGCACCGAGCACGTCGGCGGTACCTGCGGAAGGCACCCGGCAGAGCACCGACTTCCAGAACCTCAACGGGTTCATGTGGTACTACAACACGTACTTCGGCTACCGGTACAAGGACGTCGAGAAGGACCTCGACAATCTGAAGAGCCGCGGCATCCGGGTGCTCGGATTCTTCAGCCCGTACAGCGGCGACAAGAAGACCTGCGACGGCTGCGACCCCGTCGACTTCTACTCGGTCTCGCCGCAGAACGGCACGATGAAGGACTGGAAGAACCTGGTCGCCGCGGCCCACCGCAAGGGCATGAAGGTCGTCACGTACTTCGTCAACATCTACCTGGACGACCGGTCCCCGTACTTCGAGAAGGCCGAGAAGGAGTACGCGGCCGGCGACCGCACCTCCCGCGAGGTCAGCTCCTTCCACTGGACCGACAACCCGTCCGAGCCCCTTCCCCAGCCGCGGATGGGGCCCGCCGGAGTCAGTTCCTGGGCGTGGAGCCCCACCGCCGGGGCCTTCTACTGGAAGCTGTGGTTCGGACCCGGCTTCGACTACAACCTGGCCGGCAACGCGGCCGAGGTGGAGCGGATCGAGAAGTTCTGGCTCGACACGGGCATCGACGGCTTCATGTGGGACGTGGGCACGACCGACACCCGCTGGAAGAACGCCGCGATCGACCTGCCCAAGACCTACACCGGCACCGACAAGTGGCTGACCAGCGAACGGACCAACTCCTCCACCGCGGCCGCCAACCAGCAGTTCGGGTACACGTCCTGGTTCAACTACACCGACGACGACACGGTGAACGACTACACCCGGATCGTCGACGGCGACATCGACGCGAACGGGCTCGAGACGGCGCTGCACAACACCGACATCGCCCGCGCGGCGGGATCCACCACGTTCGCCTGGAGCATCTGGGGCGACGACCCGGCGACCAACCTGGACCCGCACACGTACCCGGCGTACGCGCAGGACGACGTCATGCGGGTCCAGGAAGCCGCCCTCCTCGCCGGCTCCGGCATGCTCTACGGCTCGGGCATGTACGACCAGTACATCCACTGGCCCAAGCAGCTCAGGACCGACTGGGAGAAGGTCCTGGAGACCGTCAACGCCAACAAGGCCCTGCTGCCCGCGGCCGACCGCACCCGCGTCCCCGCCGGGGACGACCCGAAGGTGTACGCCATGCGCCGCACCAGCGAGGACGGCAAGCAGACCGCCCTGCTCGTCTACAACTTCGACAGCACGGCCAAGGACGTGACCGTGGACCTGACCGGCACCGGCATCGACACGCACCAGACGCCCAGGGACCTCTACAAGGGAGGCGGCGCGGACGCGATCAACGGCAGCGAGTACACCGTCAGCCTGCCGGCCTACGGCTTCCGGATTCTTGATGTGACGGGCCGGTAGCGCCTTCAGCGGACGAGTGCCCGGTGACGAGGCGTCCGCCCGCCCGGAGCGGGCGGGCAGCCATCGCCGCCGGGCACCGGCCGTCACCGGTCAACTCCGGCGGGGGTGGGCGTGCACGCGGGCCGCGGAGGTCGTGCGGGAGTGGGGCGATGTGCTGAGCGGGGAGGAAGCGCGCGTGTTGCGGGATGGTCTTTTCCGTATCGCGCCCTATGGTCCCCTCAGGCCCGGCCGGTGACATCCCGTCAGGCGAGTGGTGTGCGACCGGTTACTCGGAAGTTTTACCGACGCGTAACTTCACGCTTGCACTACTCGTCCGTAACTTGATGAGTGAACAGCATCCTTCGTGATCCGGATCACAGGGCGTAAGGCCGTCGTAACTCCCTTGAGCCGCAAGGAGATCACCCGATGCTGCCCTGGAAACGAGTGCTCAGACCCCTCACCGCGCTGCTCCTCGCCGCCGCCGTCGCCACCGTTCCCGCCGCCACCGCCCACGCCTCCAGCGCCCCCACCACCGGCTGGAACGACTACTCCTGCCGCCCCTCCGCCGCCCACCCCCGCCCGGTGATCCTGGTCCACGGCACCCTCGGGAACTCCGTCGACAACTGGCTCTCCCTCGCCCCGTACCTGGAGGACCGCGGCTACTGCGTCTTCTCCCTCGACTACGGCCAGCTGACCGGCGTCCCCGTCTTCTACGGCCTCGGCCCCATCGACAAGTCGGCAGAGCAACTCTCCGCCTTCGTAGACAAAGTGCTCGCCGCGACCGGCGCCGCCAAGGCCGACCTCGTCGGCCACTCCCAGGGCGGCATGATGCCCCGCTACTACCTGAAGTTCCTCGGCGGCTCCGCCAAGGTGAACGCCCTCGTCGGCCTCGCCCCCGACAACCACGGCGCCACCCTCAGCGGCCTCACCAACCTGCTGCCGTACTTCCCCGGCGCCTCGGACCTGATCAAGGCCACCACCCCCGGCCTCGCCGACCAGATCCCCGGCTCCGCCTTCCTCACCAAGCTCAACGCGGGCGGCGACACCGTCCCCGGAGTGCACTACACGGTCATCGCCACCAAGTACGACGAGGTGGCCACGCCCTGGCAGAGCCAGTACCTGAGCGGCTCCGACGTCCACAACGTCCTGCTCCAGGACCTGTGCTCGCTCGACCTCTCCGAGCACGTGGCGATCGGGCTCTTCGACCGGATCGCCTTCCACGAGGTGGCCAACGCGCTCGACCCGGCACACGCCACCGCCACCACCTGTGCGTCGGCGTTCAGCTGAGCCGCCGCCCAACTGAACGCCGCCGGGGCCTGTCCGGCCTGAGCCGCCGGTCAGGCCCCGGAACCATGAGGGATCAGCGCCGGGGAGCCCGCCGCCGTACCGACAGGAAGAGCGCGCTGGAGCCCAGCGCCAGGGCGGCCGCCCCGCCGACCGCGAGGTACGGCGTGGAGCCGTCGCCGCCGGTCGCGGCGAGCGTCGTCTCCGGGCTTCCGGCGGGCTCGGGCGCGTTGGCCTCCGCGACCGGCTCGGCCGAGGTGCTCGCGTCGTCGTCGCCGTGACCACCGTGCTCGACCGTCGACTTGTCGGCACCGGCCGCGATCTGCTCGTCGGTGGGAGCGGAGGCGGTCGGGGCCGGCGAGGCGGTGGTGGCCGTACCGGTGTGGGCGTTGTCACTGCCCCCGAAGTCCACGTCCGAGCAGGAGTAGAAGGCCTCCGGGCTGTCCGAGCGCTGCCAGACCGCGTACAGCAGCTGGCGGCCGGTGCGTTCGGGGAGGGCGCCGGAGAACGTGTAGAAACCGTCGGCGGCGACCGGGTCGGTGGCCGTCGCCACCGGGTGGTCGAGGTCCAGGTCCGCCCAGGCCAGCGGCTTGGCCGGGTCGTAGCCGGCCTTGGTGAGATACACCTTGAAGGTGCCCTTGTGCGGCGCGGTCACCCGGTACCTGAAGGTGTACGACCCGCTGCTCACGTTCGTCGCCGGCCAGTCGGCGCGGGCCAGGTCGAGGCCCTTGAACTCGTCGTTGCCCGCGCTGCACAGCTTCCCGTCCGGGATCAGCGCCTGGTGCCGCCCGTTCGCGTCGCCGATGCGGATGCCGTTCCAGTCGTAGAGGGCCTGTGTGCCGCCGGCCGCCACCGCCGCCTTGCACGCGTCGGACTTCGGGCTCTCCGGGTTCTCCGCGTAACACTGGGCGACCCGGCTGACCGGGTCGCCCATCGTGCCGTGCGCGGACGCGGGCGCGGCGGCGAATGTGACCGCACCCACGCCGAGCGCGACGGCGACAGCGAGCTGACGGCGTGTTGCGAGCATGCGGAGACTCCTCGGAACGGTCCTCGGGGGGGGCGGGGTCGGGCGGGCCGGATCCCGTGGGGGCGATCAGAAAGCTAGCCCCAAGGAACCGTGAAATCGCCTGCTGGGAGCGGGCGACGGAGATCCTTATGGTCGCCTTAAGGGAATGTTCGGACTGCGCTGAGGTAGCTAGCGTTCACGCCATGACGAACGACGAGATCCGGCCCGCCCGGGCCGCCGACGTACCGGCCGTGAAGGCCGTGACCGATATGGCGTACCGCCACTACATCGCGCGGATCGGGGTGGTGCCGCAGCCCATGGAGGCGGACCACATGGCGAATGTGGCCGCGGGCCGGGTGTTCGTCGTCGGGGAGCCGGTGATCGGGCTCGTCGTCATCGAGGCCCACGACGACCACCTGTTCCTCGACAGCATCGCCGTCCGCCCCGACGCGCACGGCACGGGGGTGGGACGGCGGCTGCTGGAGTTCGTGGACGCACGCGCGCGTGCGCTGGGCCTGCCCGAGGTCAGGCTCTATACGAACGCCCTGATGTGGGAGAACCAGAAGATCTACCCGAAGTACGGCTACGAAGTCGTCGAGCGGCGCGTGGACGGGCCGTACGACCGGATCCACTACCGCAAGCGGCTGGACTGAAGGGCCCGGGGAGCGGGCCCGGTCAGCCGTCCGGCCACCAGGTGCGTGCGATGTCCTTGCGCACCTCGGGGCGTCCGGCGGGGCGCTCGTCGGCCTCCTCGCGGATCCGGCGGCTGTCCGTCCTCTTCAGGGGCTTCTGCACGGTTGTGCGGCGCATGGCTGCCTCCTTCAGTGCCTACCGAGATCCGTGTTGTCACGGAGGTAGACGCTTTTGGCGAGAGTTCCTCATCGGTGCCGGTCTGTCAGTGGTCGCTGTCACATGGACCGAGTGTCAGTGGTGGGTGTCACGCTGGGGGCATGAGGAACGAAAGTGATCGGACGGTTGCGGTGAGTGTCGACTGGGATGCCGAGGCGGCCCGGTTCGACGAGGAGCCGGATCATGGCCTCGGTGCGCCCGAGGTCCGCACGGCCTGGGCGGCGCGGCTCACGGCGTGGCTGCCCGCCCGCCCCGTCGACGTCCTCGACCTCGGCTGCGGCACCGGCAGCCTGGCCCTCCTCGCCGCCGAGCAGGGCCATCGCGTCACCGGGGTCGACAGCTCCCCGGCGATGGTGGCGCGGGCCCGCGCCAAGCTCGCCGGCCGTGACGCGGTGTTCCTGCTCGGCGACGCGGCGGCACCGCCGGTGGGCGAGCGGCTCTTCGACGTCGTTCTCGTACGGCATGTGCTGTGGGCGCTGCCCGACCCCGCGCGCGTGCTGCGGCACTGGCGGGGCCTGCTGCGGCCCGGCGGGCGGTTCGTGCTGGTGGAGGGGGTGTGGGGGACCGTGACCCCGGTCGGCATACCCGCCGACCGGCTCACCGCCCTCCTCGCGCCGCTCGCCGCGGACGTGCGCGTGGAGCCGCTGTCGGCGCAGGCGGTGCTGTGGGGCAAGGAGGTGGACGACGAGCGGTACGCGGTGGTGGCGACGGTGTGAGGGGGCGTCACGGCCGCAGGGACAGCAGGGCGGCGAAATCCGGCTTCCCGGCCAGGGTCTCCAGCGTGTCGAGCGCGGTCACGGCCGCCGCCGCTGCCTCCGGGTCCCGCTCCGCCAGCCCGCTCTCGGCGAACTCGTCCTCGTCCAGGCGCCGTACGTCCGTGCCGTCGGCGGAACGCCACAGGTCCAGGTCGAGGTCCTCGACGACCAGCCGGCCGCCGGTGAGCGTCGCCGGGCGGGTGACGTCGCAGTACCAGCCCTTCAGCGTGCCGTCGGCCGCGCGGACCTCCTTCACCGCGTACCAGCGGTCCCGCCAGTAGAACTCGGTGAAGACGTCGCCCTGTTCGAAGCGGACGAAGCCGAAGTCGCGGGGCGTGTCGCCGGCCCAGGGGGCGCGTACGGCGATCCGGACGCCGTCGTCGTGCAGCAGCGCGGCGGGGTAACGGATCTTCGTACGGCCCGCCTTGACCAGCACGACGTCCACCGTGCCCGCCGGTTCAGCCGAGTTCACGGACATACCTGACCTCCGTCGCGCAGATCTCGTACCCGAACCACTTGTTGATCGCGAGCATCGGGCCGTTGCCGCTGTCGTTGCCCGTGAACGCCTCCGTGAAGCCGGCGGCGCGGGCGCGGTGCAATGAGTCGTTCTTGGCGAGCTTGGCCAGTCCCCGGCCGCGGAAGGCACGGGCCGTGCCGGTCATGACGGTGCCGTACCTGGTGCCGCCGTCGGTGCGGGCCGCGCTGAAGGCGGCGGGGCGGCCGTCGACCAGGACCACCGAGGTCAGCTCCCGGCTGAACAGGGGGTGCCGCCAGGTCCCGTCCAGCCACGCCGCGTAGTCGGCGAACTCCGTGTCGATGTCGCTCGGTTCGTCCAGCGTCGTCTCCGCGTCGAGGGCGAAGAGCGGACGCGGGTCGTCGGCGAAGTCGGCGGCGGTGCGCAGCTCCACGCCGGGCGGGGGAGTCCGCAGCGGGGGGAGGGCGCCGTGCGCGAGGTCGAGCCGGAGGAAGTGGGCGGACCGGCTCGCCCGGTAGCCGCGCCGCTCGGCGAAGGCGCGGTTGGGCGGGGCGTCCAGGACCCAGGCGTACGACGTGCTCGCGCCGACGGCCGAGAGGTGCGCCTCCGCCGTACGGGCCAGGAGGGTGCCGGCGCCCCTGCCGGTGCGCTCCGGATGCACGTACACGTTGGCGAAACCCTGGCCCGGCTCCGTGCTCTCGTGCGCGAGGCCGACCTGGGCGGTGCCGACGACCTCGCCGTCCTCCTCCGCGACCAGCTGGCGGAAGCGGGCGTCGGGGTGGGTGTGCGTGAGGTCGTGGACCAGCGACTCCGGGGTGAACAGCATGAAGGGGAGGGCGAGCTGCCGGACCCGGGCGAAGCCCTCGGCGTCGGACCGGGCGTCGGGGCGCAGGTCACGCACGATCACTGTCATGGGGCGCACGCTATGCGGGACGTGTGCGGGATGCCTCTCATTTTCCGGCGGTTGCGGGAGAATCGGGCCGTGACCTTGAAGATCCACATCGATGACAGCGCGCCGCCGTACGAGCAGGTACGGGCGCAGATCTCCGAGCAGGCGCGGGGCGGCGTGCTGCCGGTGGGGTACCGGCTGCCGACGGTCAGGGGGCTGGCCGAGTCGCTGGGCCTGGCGGTGAACACGGTGGCCAAGGCGTACCGGGCCCTGGAGACGGACGGGGTGATCGAGACGCGGGGGCGCAACGGCACGTTCGTCGCCGCGGCGGGCTCGGCCGCGGAACGCGAGGCGTCGCTGGCCGCGCAGGCCTACGCCGAGCGGGTGCGGCGGCTGGGGCTGGCCGAGGAGGAGGCGCTCGCAGCGGCCCGGGACGCGGTGCGGGCGGCGTACGGGAAGGGCTGAGGACGACTCGGCACCGCCGGCAGCCCGGCGTCAGCCGCTCGTGCTCAGTTCCGGCGTCCTGGTCACCGTCAGCCCCGCCCGGTCCGCCGCCTTCCCGAACGCCACCGCGTCCCGCACGGCCGCCCCGCCCGGGTCGTTGTTGAAGTACGCGTAGACGTCGGCCGTCCTGGGGTACGCCGTGGCGATGCGGTCGATCCAGGTTTCCAGGGAGCGGCGGCCGTAGCGGGGCCAGGGGTGGGCGCGCCCCTGGTGGAAACGGACGTAGGCCCAGTCGGCGGTGCGCCAGAGGGGGGTCATGGGGCGGGCCTGGATGTCGGCCCAGCACAGGGCCGCGCCCCGGGACTCCAGGACCTCGCGGGTCTCCGGCGTCCACCAGGAGTCGTGGCGGGGTTCCACCGCCACCCTCGTACCGCGCGGGAAGCACGACAGACAGGCGTCCAGCAGCGGCGGGTCCGCCTTGAGCGTCGGCGGGAGCTGGAGGAGGACCGGGCCCAGCCGGTCGCCGAGGCCCGTCGCGTGGGCCATCAGGCGGTCGACCGGCTCCTCGGGGTCCTTGAGGCGTTTGACGTGCGTGAGATAGCGGCTCGCCTTGACCGCGATCACGAAGTCCGGCGGGACCCGGTCCCGCCAGGACTCGAAGTTCTCGCGGGTCGGGAGGCGGTAGAACGCGTTGTTCAGCTCGACCGTCGTGAAGTGCGTCGCGTACTCCTCCAGCCATGCGCGCAGGGGCACATCGGCCGGGTACAGGACGTTCCGCCAGTCCTTGTACTGCCAGCCCGAGGTTCCGACGAACAGGGCCATACCCTCATCAAAGCACTACAGGTACAGCCCCGCGTCCGCGCCCTCCCGCGCCCCCGGCACCGACGTCGGCGCCGTGCCCCGGCGCAGCGCGTACAGCTCCGCCAGGGTCGCCCCGTCCCGGCCCACGGCATCCTCCGTGCCGAGCCAGTTCACCGCCTCGCGGTGCGTCAGCGGGCCCACCTCGATCCGGGCCAGGCAGCGGCCGGGGCGGACCACGGCGGGGTGCAGCCGCTCCAGGTCCTCGTTGGTGGTGACGCCGACCAGGACGTTGCGGCCCTGGCCGAGCAGGCCGTCGGTGAGGTTCAGCAGCCGGGACAGCGCCTGGCCCGCCGTGTGCTTGGCCTCGCCGCGGATCAGTTCGTCGCAGTCCTCCAGCAGCAGGAGCCGCCAGCGGCCCTTGCCGGCGCCGTCCTCCTCGCCGATCGCGATGTCCATCAGATAGCCGACGTCGGAGAAGAGCCGTTCCGGGTCGAGGACGCAGTCCACCTGGCACCAGTCCCGCCAGGAACGGGCGAGCGTGCGCAGGGCCGAGGTCTTGCCGGTGCCGGGCGGGCCGTGCAGGAGGAGCAGGCGGCCCGCGATGTCCTCGGGCGTCGTCTTCATCAGGCGGTCCATCGCATCCGCGACCGGCGCCGTGTAGTTGGCGCGGACCTCGTCCCAGGTGCCCGCGGAGATCTGCCGGGTGGTGCGGTGCGGGCCGCGGCGCGGCGAGACGTACCAGAAGCCCATGGTGACGTTCTCCGGCTGCGGTTCCGGCTCGTCCGCCGCGCCGTCCGTCGCCTCGTTCAGCACCTTCGCGGCAAGTTCCGCGGTGGTGGCGGTGACGGTCACGTCGGCGCCCCGGTTCCAGCGGGAGACGAGGAGGGTCCAGCCGTCGCCCTCCGCGAGCGTCGCGCTGCGGTCGTCGTCGCGGGCCACCCGCAGCACCCGCGCCTCCTTCGGCAGCAGGGTCGCCCCGGACCGCACCCGGTCGATGTTGGCCGCGTGCGAGTACGGCTGCTCGCCCGTCGCGAAGCGGCCGAGGAACAGCGCGTCGACGACGTCGGACGGGGAGTCGGAGTCGTCGACGTTGAGCCGGATCGGCAGCGTCTCGTGCGGCTTGGCAGACATGCCGCCATGATCCGCCACGGATGTGCTGCGCGCACGGCATTTCCCTCGGATGGCAGCGCCGCTCCCCAAGGCGCGGGTCGTGCGGGTCGTACGGGGCGGCTGGGCGCGCTCACGCGGCGGAGCCGCATGTCGAACACAGCCCCGCGCTCCTTCGGGTCGCGTGGGTGTGCCCAAGACCCGCCCCCGGGACGATGTCCGCCGTTACTCTTGTCCTTGATGGGACGTCATGGGTGGAATTCGGGGGCTCGGCGGTGGCGGCTCACCGCCCTGCTCGGGGTGGGCTTGGCCGCGCTCGCCCTGATCGTGACACTGGTCAACACACTTCCCGGGGGCGGCGCCGACGCCGCGGGTACGACCCGCGACGGCGACAAGGTGCACGGCACCCCGGCCACCCCGCCGGACACCACCGAGCCGTCCGTGGGCTGGGGCTTCACCCACACCCAGTACAGCGCCGACGAGGGCAGTACGACCGCCACCGAGCGGGTCGAGGACCGGCTGTCCCAGGACGCCGGGATGCCGCAGGACCAGGCCATCATGGGCTGGGGCGCCGACAATCCCGAGCCGGTGAAGGGGCGTTACGACTTCGGCGCGCTGGACCGGCGCGTCGACTTCATGCGCAGGTCGGGCGGCACCCCGGTGATCACCCTGTGCTGCTCGCCGGACTGGATGAAGGGCGGCAGGGCCGGGGTGAACAACACCGACTGGAGCCAGGCCGCCCTGGAGACCGCGCCCACCCCCGACCACTACCAGGACTACGCCGACCTCGCCGCGACCGTCGCCAGGCGCTATCCGGACGTACGTCACTTCATCGTCTGGAACGAGTTCAAGGGCTTCTGGAACAACGCGAAGGGCCGCTGGGACTACGAGGGCTACACCGAGCTCTACAACCTCGTCTACAAGGCGCTGAAGGCCGTCGACAAGGACATCATGGTCGGCGGGCCGTACCTCGTCATGGACAGCTTCGACCCGCGCCAGACCGAGAACGCCTCGACCACCCTCAAGGGTGACTGGGGCGTCATGGACCAGCGGGTTGTCGACGCCTTCGACTACTGGAACACCCACAAGGCGGGCGCCGACTTCGTGGTCGTCGACGGATCCAGCTACACCAACGACGACGACATGCTGCCGAACGAGTTCGCCGCCACGGAGAAGCTGACCTACGTCAGCGAGTGGCTGCGGAAGCGGACGCACGACCTGCCGCTGTGGTGGGCCGAGTACTACGTCGAGCCCGCCGACGGCCGGGACGAACGCGACGGCTGGACCGAGGACCACCGGGTCGCCGTCCAGGCCACCGGCATGATCGCCCTGGTCAGGGGCGGCGCCGACTCCGGCTTCTACTGGAACCCGGAGGACGAGAAGGGCGGCGACTGCGCGGGCTGCCTGTGGACCACGACCGACAGCGGGGACGGCGGGCAGGCGCTGCCCATGTACGACCTGGTGTCGCGGTTCGGGAAGGCGTTCCCGCCGGGAACCAGGTACGAGACGGTCTCCGTCGCCCAGGACGACGTGCCCAACGTCCGCGTCCTCGCCAGCGACAGGACGGTCCTGGTGGTCAACACCCTCGACCGGGCGATCAGCGCCCAGGTGGACGGGAAGCGGTTCGAGATGAAGGCCTACGAGGTGAAGTGGCTCACCAGGTGAGCCACTTCACCTCGTAGGCCTGGCCTACTTGATCGTCAGGAACCGCTGCGCCAGCGAGGCCAGCAGCACCGCCATCAGCGGCAGCGAGAACCAGAAGCTGCCCTGCAGCAACCGCAGTTGACGCACCCCGGGCCGGACCGCGACCCGGACCACCTCGCGCGCCGTCAGCAGCAGGATCAGCGCTACGGCGGCGAGACCGCCGATCACCGACCACGGCGTCCAGGTGATCCGCGGCCCGATCGGCCCCGGATCCGGCTTCGCCACCGCTCCCGCGGGCTGCGTGCGCAGCGCGTACATGGTGAAGTCGTCGTTGACCAGGACCTTCGTCAGGTCCTGCCGGTCGTCCAGGTTCTGGATCAGCCGGCTCTCCCAGGTCGCCGAGTAGCCGGCGTCCATCCGGAGATAGGTCACCTGGCTCCTGTTGATCATCAGATACGAGTTCGGGCCCGCGTCCTTCAACGCCTTGACCAGGCTCGACACCAGCACCGGGTCGGTCGGGGCGAGCGTCGGCAGGTAGTCGACCCGCTCCATGTCCTTCGCGCCCCAGGGGATCGCCGGGGTCACGTCGTTGACCGTGTCGTTGCTCAGCCACAGCAGCCGTACCGTCGGCTTGTCGTGGGCGTAGACGTAGTCCATGGCGGCGACCTCGCCGGGCCGCACCCGTTCGAAGCTCTCGTTGCCCCAACGGGCCACCAGGAAGCCCCCCATGAGCAGCAACCCGGCCATGAGCGCGGCCACCGGGGCCAGACTGGCCTTCTCCTTCTCACGCTCCTTCGCCGTGACCCCGGTGCGCGGGAACAGGGCGAGCCCGGCCAGCAGGGCCGCGCCCGGCACGGCGAACATGAAGACGCGCAGCGCCATCTCGCCGCCGTAGGACTGCATGCCGAAGCCCAGGAACGGGACGAAGGTCAGGACCAGCAGGGAACGCTCGCGGTACCGGTGGAAGCGGCGGCGCCACCAGCCCCAGACGGCGAACGCCATCATGCTCCCGGCCAGCAGGACCCGGACGTACAGGACCAGCTTGTGGGTCGAACTGCCGCCCTGGATACGGCCGGAGACCGAGGTGGAGACATTGCTGCCGACTCCGCCGACCCCGCCGAACAGCTCGTTGAAGTGCCCCGACCAGTACGGCTCGGCCATGAAGCCCAGCCAGACGGCCGCGACCACCCCGAACAGGAGGGGCAGGCCCCGCAGTTCGGACCGGCCGATCAGCACCAGGGCCGCCAGCACGCCCAGCATCACGAACGGGGTGAGCTGGTGCGCCGGGACCGTCGCCGCGTACAGGCCGATCAGCACCATGAGCAGCACGGCCTGTTGACGGCGGTTCGTCGGCTCGACCTCCGCCTCGCCCGGCCGGAACTTCGCCCAGACGACGTGCGGGGCACGGAACCAGACGAGCAGGATCGCCACGAACATCAGATAGAGCAGGTACGTGAAGCCCTGCGGGGAGAAGTAGTCCTGGCCGACCCAGCCGCACAGCACGAAGATCCAGATGCCGGTCCACTTCGCCCGCCAGCTCGCCCGCAGCGACCGTACGAGCAGGAACATCGGTGCCAGATAGGCCAGTTGGATGAACGTCGGCCACCAGCGGATGACCTCGGTGAAGTCCGTGACCCCGCAGGCCCGGCCGATGAACGCGGCCGCCGCGAAGAAGCCCGGCCAGCTCCAGCGGGCGTCCAGGTCCGGTACCGCCGAGCCGGTGCGGTCGATGTAGTCGATGAAGCCGAGGTGCTGCCAGGCGGTCGGGAAGCGCGGCTCCGTCTCGATCACGGCGGGCAGGGCGTGCAGCGACACGACCGTCGCCAGCAGCGTGACCAGGAGCAGCGTCTTGTGCTCCCGGCGCAGCCACAGCAGCGCGGCGAACACCGTGACCAGCAGCGCCGCCCCGACCAGCGTCGGCAGCGGCAGCACCGAGATCAGCCCGAGCCCGCCCATCCGGTCCAGGTCGGCCTCGTCGAGCCGGGCCGCCGGCACCCAGTAGAGCAGCAGGGCGGCGACCAGCAGACAGCCGAGGACGACTCCCGAGCGGGTGGGCGTCAGCCGCTCCCGCAACGAGCGCACGGGCGCGGACTCCTCCGGAGCCTCGGCCGGTACGCCCGGCTCCTCGGGTACGACCGCCTTTCCGAACGGCGCGTCGACTTCCGCCTCCCTCAGCAGCGAGGCCTCGGCAGGCCCGAGCGAGGCCTCCGCGTGCGGCTCTCTCTCCTCCACCGGCAGCCCCGGGTTCCGTGCCGGCCGGAGCGCCCACGTCGGCCGGTCCTCCGGTCGGACAACGGGCGTACCCGTGGGCGGAGTTCCCGGACCCGGCCGGACGTCCGGGCGCCGCTCCACATGGTCGAAGTCCACATGGATGCCGAGGGCGAGGGTGTCGGTGTCCAGCGCCCACGCCGGACCCCGCCTGCGCGCTGCGGCGGCGGACGGGACCTCGCGCGCGCCCAGGTCGGCGAGGTCGCCGTCCGGAGCCGTGTCCTCGGGGATCTCCGCCGGGGCGGCCCGCAGCGTCCGCCACAGCCGGGGCGCCGCGATCGTCACGATCACCGCGAGGCTGGAGATCTCGGCCACGCCCGCGCCGGTCAGCCCCATCCGGGGCAGGAGCAGCAGGGTCAGCCCGAGCACCAGCACGCACAACAGGCCCTGCAGCCAGGCAAGGCCGGCGGTACGGCTCTGCGCGCGCAGCACCGCGAAGTACGTCTCCATCACGACCCTGAGCAGCGCGCCGACCGCGAACCAGCGCAGCAGCGGGGTCGCCGCGTCCGCGTAGCCGGGGCCGAACACACCGAGGATCCAGGGCGCCCCGAAGAACAGCAGCGCGCAGATGGGGATCATGATCCGGGCCATCCGCTTCAGCGCCGCACGGGTGTTGCCGGCCAGTCGGGCCGGGTCGTGCGAGCCCTCGACGGTCAGCGAGGCGCCCATGTTGATGGCGAGCAGGTTGGTGGTGCCGCCGATGGTGGTGGTGATGTAGAAGTACGCGTTGTCCTCGGAGCTGACCTGCGAGGCGATGATGACCGGGACCAGGTAGACCACGGCGAGGGAGAACAGCGAGCCGGTGTAGTCGCCGGCCAGGAACCTGCCGATCTCCTTCAGCGTGGGCGGTTTCGCATGGTCCGCGGTCGCCTTGACGTGCCGGGGCACCAGGCGCCGGAACACCAGCCAGCCGAGCGGTACGAACGAGGTGGCGATCGCGGCGACCCAGGAGACGAAGACACCGGCCATCGGGATCGCCGCCGCGAAGGCGACAAGGAGCGCCAGCTTCACAGCGGAGAAAACGGTGTTGCCCACCGGCACCCAGGGCGCGTTGCGCAGCCCGGTCAGCACCCCGTCCTGGAGCGTGAGCAGGTTCCAGGCGATCACCGCGACGACGAACCCGAGGCCGGGCAGCGGCCCGTGCAGGAAGCGGTACGACGGCCCCCACACGCCCAGCGTCAGCAGGAAGACCCCGGCCGCCAGCGCCACGATCAGCGAACTGCCCGCGTAGGTACGGAAGATGAACTTGCCGGTGTGGCGTCCGGCGACCGGGATGAAGCGGGCGAGGGCGCCGGTCAGGGTCACCGCGGTCAGTCCCGCCAGGAGTTTCATGGCGGCGATGGCGGCGGAGCTCTGGCCTACGGCCGACTCGGAGTAGTAGCGGGCCGCGGCCAGCCAGAAGCCGAGGCCCAGGACGGCGGAGATGCCGGTGTTCAGCATCAGCGCATAGGCGTTCCGGAAGAGTGGGCTGCCGCCGGACGAGCCGCTCCGTCCGGGCAGGCGAAGGCGGCGCCCCGACTGCTCGGGCGCCGCTGTGTCGGGTGTGTTGGCCTTTGTTGTGGTGGTCGTGTCAGACACGGGAACGGATGGCCTTCCGGCGGACCTGGCGTGCTCTGCGGAGAACGGCGTAACCCTTGGTGAGGGCACGGTCCCTGGCGAAGTTGCGGGCGATCGAACGGCCTTCGAGCAGCCGGGCGAACTCCTCGGTGTCCGTACTGCGGCGCACGGTGACGCGCTGCAGCGCGAACGGACCCTGACGGCGGCGGGCGAGACCGTTGCCGACGGCGAGCGCCTGGGTGTACCCGGCCGCCCGCACGGCCTGCCGGACCCGGCGGCTGGAGTAGCCGTACGGGTAGGCGAACGACGCGGGTGCGGCGCCCAGTTCGTCGGTGACGATCTCCCGGCAGCGCACCAGTTCGGCGCGCAGCCGCTCGTCGTCCAGCTGGTCGAGCTGCGGGTGGGTGTGGCTGTGCCCGCCGATCTCGCAGCCGGCGCCCGCGAGTTCGCGGACCTGGTCCCAGTCGAGCATGGCGTCCAGGCCGCCGCCGGTGTCGTGCGTACCCCTGATCCAGCCCGTCGAGACGAACAGCGTGGACGCGAAGCCGTGCTTGGCGAGCACGGGCAGGGCGTGCCGGTGCACGCCCTCGTAGCCGTCGTCGAAGGTGATCAGGACGGGACGGTCGGGAAGCGGGCCGCCGGAGCGCCAGCCCGCGCACAGGTCAGCCGTGTTGACGGGGGTGAGGCCCAGGTCGCCGACGAGCGCCATCTGCTCGGCGAACGCCTCCGGCGCCACCGACAGCGCGCGGGTGGCGTCGTTGGGCGCGGTCGCGACCGAGTGGTACATGAGGATCGGGACCGGGGTGTCACTCATGCGGCACCCCCGTCGGCAGGGGCGGACCGGTCGTACGACCCGCCCTCGATCCCGGCGACGGCGAAGGTCGCCCCGCCCCGCCGCGCCCGCACGCTCCCGACCACATAGCCGCCCGCCGCCGTGAGCACCCCGGCGACGATCGCGCCCGCCCGGCCCGCGCCGCCCGGCCGGGCCAGCAGTGCGTCCCGCAGGCCACGAGCGACCCCCGCGGGCAGCACACGCGTGGTGTACCGGCGTTCGGACTCCAGGCCCTTGCCGGCGCCCACGCTGCGGGCGACCAGGGCCTTGGAGAGGCCCTCGGCGTAGGCGCGGGTGCGGAAGTACCCGAAGTGCTCGCGGACTTCCGGGACCCGGTGGTGGATGACCGCGCGGTCGTCGATGAGCAGCACGGCGTCCGGGCGGGCCCGGGTGAGCCGGATGCACAGCTCGGTCTCCTCGCAGCCCAGCGGGCGCTTGTCGCCGTCGCGGCCGATGCCGGTGGCGAAGCCGCCCGCCGCGTCGAAGGCCGTACGCCGGAAAGAAGCGTTTCCGCCGAGGACGTTCCGGACCCGGACGCGGCCCGCCGGCAGCCCCCGGTAGGTGCAGCCGACGACCCAGTCGAACTCCTCCGGGAACCAGTCCGGGCGGCGGCCCGAGGCCCAGATCGGCATGGTCCGGCCGCCGACCGCCATCACCTTCGGGTCGGCGTACCCCTCGGCGAAGCGGCGCAGCCAGTCCCGCTCGGCCACGGCGTCGTCGTCGAGGAAGGCGATGACCTCGCCGTACGAGGCGGCGATGCCCGTGTTGCGGCCGGCGGACAGGCCACGGGGACCCGCGTTGGCGAGCACCCGCACCCCCGCGGCCTCTGTGTCCTCCTTGTACTCCTTCGTGAGCCGTTCCAGGAGCACCGGGTTGTGGTCGACGACCAGCAGGGTCTCCAGCGCCGGATACGACTGGGCGCGCACCGAGGAGACCGCCGCGAGGATGTCCTCCCAGCGGTCCTCGGTGTACACGCAGATCACGACGGAGATGTCGGGATCGCTCAAGACGACTCTCCCTGGCCCGTGGTGAGCATCGGGGAGTGCCGCACCTGCCGGCGCAGGTCACGCCGGTTGGAGCGCTCCTTCAGGATCACCTTGAGCACGCGCAGCCCGTCGCGTACGGCACGCAGGTTGCTGGTGCCGTGGATGCGGAGGTACTCGTAGCTCGGGATCTCCTGCACCTTCAGGCCCGCCTTGACGACCCGGATGTTGATCAGGGTCTCGATCTCGAAGCCGGTGCAGTCGAGGTCGATCTTGTCGAGGCAGTGCCGCCAGAACGCGTTGTATCCGTAGCAGAGGTCGGTGTACCGGGCGCCGAACTTGCGGTTGACGACCGTGCACAGCGCCCAGTTGCCGAGCTTGCGGATGAAGGTCATGTCGTCCGTGCCGCCGCCGTTGGCGAAGCGCGAACCCTTGGCGAAGTCGGCGCCCGAGACCAGGGCGGAGACGTACGACACGATCTCGTGGCCGTCGGCCGAGCCGTCCGCGTCCACCATGACGATGATGTCGCCGGTGCACGCCTCGAACCCGGTGATGAGGGCATCTCCCTTGCCCTTGCCACTCTGTTCGACGACTTTCACGTCGGGCCACAACTCCCGCGCTACTTCCACGGTGTTGTCGGTGGAATTACCGTCCACAAGGACCACTTCGTGTATCCAGCCGGGAAGTGTCTTGAAGACGTAGGGGAGATTCTCCGCCTCATTCATGGCGGGGATCACCACGCTCACCGGCGGTGTGATCGCCAGGTGGGAGGAGATCGGCCGGTATTCGATGGCCATTAACGGATCTTGGCCCGAAGTCGGGTGACGCAGAACAGAACTCATGAGTCTTGTCCCTCTCGTCCGGTGGGCCGCCCGCCCCTTGGGCAGCCCGCTTTGGTGTCCGGTTCGAAAGGGGGGTTCTTCTCACCCTTGGCACGGAAAAAGGATCTCCGCATCCCCAGGTGAGCTGGCAAAGCAGCCCGGTCTGCCGGCAAACGGCAGCCGGTCGCGCGGCACGACTCGGAAACGACAGTGGTCACACGAGAAACGAAAGTGGTCATTGCGGTCACCGAGCACGGCACCCCCCTACCGCGCCCCGCTCCGGAACATCGCGGTCCTTGAGCCCTCCCCTAGAGCCGCTTGATGACGATCCGATGCGGGTGAGATGTATGACGGTATTGACGATTGGACCAGTATGGCAAGTCCCGGAACTGGTCCTCACGTTTTTATTGGTTTGGCCGTTACGAAACTTTGGCCTACCTTGTTCTTCAACTCGAACGGATTTTCCCGGCTCGCCGGGACATCCGTTTGAGAATGCGCTCCACCGGTCGCAGGAGTACCAGTAGAAGCAGCAGAATGCTGATCGCGGTCACGGCGGCGATACCGCCGCGCCAGGACCAGTGGTGAGTGGCGAGCATGCCCTGGGCGACCAGCATGTCCAGGGCGACGGCACCCGCCAGCGCGGTGAGCACGCGGGCCGGCGGATCGAGTCCGCGCAGTGCCGCACCGATCGCCGCGGCCGGCGCGGCGAGCAGGAAGAACAGCGCGAACGGCCCCCGTAACGTCGAGCCCGAGTCGGTGAGTGCGAGCAGCGCGCCGGTCCCGGCGACGGCCGTCGCGACCCCCGCGAGCAAGGGCACCAGGTCCCTCCCCGGTCCTGGCCGTGCCCGTTCGTCCGCTGTTGATGATGTCTTGAGACGTATGGTCTGCATGGCCGACTTTGCCCCCCAAGGCGTCGGATGCCGGGCTTCAATGTCGCGCAGCCGAACTGGAGGCGTCAAGCGGGTCTCCGGACATGACCGTTCCCCGGAGACACCTGATGTCTCCGGGGAACAAGTCGCTCGATTCCGGTGTGTTCCGGTGATCGATTACGACACGAGCTTCAGGAGCTTGTTGGGCGAGCCGGTGCCCACGCTGGTGAGCACGTTGGACGTGGCGCCGTTGACCAGAGCCGTGGCGACCTGGGCCGGGGTGGCCGAGGTGTGGCCCGCGAGGTAGACGGCGGCCGCGCCCGCCACGTGCGGGGTGGCCATGGAGGTGCCCGACAGGGTGGCGGTGGCGGTGTCGCTGGTGTTGTAGCCCGCCAGGATCGACGAGCCGGGGGCGAAGAGGTCCAGGACCGACCCGTAGTTGGAGTAGCTGGCCTTGGCGTCGGAGCTGGTGGTGGCGCCGACGGTGATGGCGGTCGAGACCCGGGCCGGCGAGTACGAGGAGGCGTTGGCGCTGCTGTTGCCGGCCGCGATCGCGTAGGTCACCCCACTGGCTATGGAGTTGGCGACCGCGGTGTCGAGCGAGGTGGAGGCCGAGCCGCCGAGCGACATGTTGGCGACCGCCGGAGTGGTGTGGTTCGACGTCACCCAGTCGATGCCCGCGATCACCCCGGAGGTGGTACCGGAGCCGCTGTTGTCCAGCACCCGCACGGCGACGATGTTCGCCTTCTTGGCGACCCCGTACGTGGAGCCCGCGATGGTCGTCGCCACATGGGTGCCGTGGCCGTTGCCGTCGGAGGCGGTGGTGTCGCCGTCGACGGCGTCATAGCCGTAGGAGGCACGGCCGCTGATCTGGGTGTGGGTGATCCGCACACCGGTGTCGATCACGTAGACGGTCACCCCGCTGCCCGCGGTGTCCGGATAGGTGTAGGTGCCGGACAGCGGAAGGCTCGCCTGGTCGATGCGGTCCAGGCCCCAGGGGGCGCTGGACTGGGTGGTGTCGGTGAGGCGGACCGTCTGGTCCTGCTCGACGGTGGCCACCGCCGGGTCGGCGGCGAGTCTCGCGGCCTGGGTCGCCGAGAGCTCGGCCGAGTAGCCGTTCAGCACCTTGCCGAACGTCTTCTTCACCGTGCCGCCGTACTCCTTGACCAGGCCCTTGCCGGCGGTCGAGGAGGCCTTGAGGCCCGCGCTGTTCTTCAGCGTGACGATGTAGCTGCCCTTGACGGCCGTGGGGGAGCCGGCGTGCAGCACCCTGCCGGTGGCGGGTGCCGCCTGGGCGGGGAGCGCGGTGAGTCCGCCGACGAGGGCGGCGGCCGCCACGGTGGTGACGGCGGCGAACCGCAGCTTCTGGATACGCAGATGTGCCATTACGAGGGAGTCCTCCTCATAGGCAGCGTGCGCCCGGGTCGGCGCACGCGTGTGGGGGTGTGCGCGCGGCTTCGCGCACACGGGCCGGGAGCGTCGCGTTCCGCTCACGGACCGAGTAAAGAATCGGTTTTCCCCGGGCAAAGAACAAGGGAGTTGACGACCTGTCACAGAGCTGTCATGGGCATGCAATCAAACGCGCCGGGAACGCCCGGGATCGCTCCGGTTAGGGCTGGTTGAGATCCTGAACAGTTTTGGCATGGACACTTCCCATCAACACGCGTAGTTGGTACGCCAGTTATGGCAGAGATCCTGCTAAAGGGAGGTTCCATGAGACGTTCCCGAATTACGGCATACGTGACTTCACTCCTCCTCGCCACCGGCCTCGCCCTCACCGGGGCGGCCGCGACGGAAGCGCAGGCCGCGACCGGGGGCTATGTGGCGCTCGGCGACTCGTACGCGTCCGGCGTCGGCGCCGGCAGCTACATCAGCTCGAGCGGCAGCTGCGACCGCAGCACCAACGCCTATCCCTACCTGTGGAACGCCGCCCACAGCCCGTCCTCGTTCTCGTTCCTCGCCTGCTCGGGTGCCACCACGGACGACGTGCTCTCCGGCCAGCTCGGCACGCTCAGCTCCTCGACCGCCCTGGTCTCCGTCACCATCGGCGGCAACGACGCGGGCTTCGCCGACGTCATGACGACCTGTGTGATCAGCTCCGACAGCACCTGCCTGTCCCGCATCAGCACCGCCGAGGCGTACGTCGACTCCACGCTCCCCGGCAAGCTCGACAACGTGTACGACGCGATCAGCGCCAAGGCCCCCAACGCCAAGGTCGTCGTCCTCGGCTACCCCCGCTTCTACCTGCTGGGCACCACGTGCCTCGGCCTCTCCTCGACCAAGCGCACCGCCATCAACAACGCCGCCGACTACATCGACACCGCGATCGCCAAGCGCGCCGCCGACCACGGATTCACCTTCGGCGACGTCCGCAACGCGTTCTCCAGCCACGAGATCTGCTCCGGCAGCTCCTGGCTGCACAGCGTCAACTGGCTGGACATCACCGAGTCGTACCACCCCACCGCGGCCGGCCAGTCCGGCGGCTACCTGCCGGTGCTGACCAGCAACGCGTCCTGAGTTCCGGTACGAAAGCTCTAGTACGAACTCGAAGGCGAAGGCGAAGCGGAGGCCCCGTCGGTCGGGGTCTCCGTCGTTTTGGTGCAGGTGACCGAGAACGGTACCGAGTTGGACGTCGTCTCCACCGGGCTGCGCACCTCGACGGCGATCGCGTCGCTCAAAGTCCCGCTGTCGGACCAGGTCGTCACGGTCACCCCCGTCTGCCGGGTCTTCCCGCCGCCGTCCGGGAAGGACAGCGTCTTCCAGCCCTGGTCGTCGAGCTTCCCGTTCTTCAGCACCCACCGGTACTGCACGTCCTCGGGCACGCTCCCGACCGTGAACGTCGCGGTGAACGTGGGCGCCTGTGCCGTCGACGGCGGACAGGACCCCGAGTAGTCCGTCCGGGACCCGGTCACGCTGACCTTCACACTCTGCTGGGGCGCGCTGCTGCTCGCGGACGCCGACGGGGACTCGGACGCGGTGCTGCTGCTCCGGCTGGGTGCCGGGGAGCTGAGGTTGCTGGCCGACTGGCTCGCTCCGGCGTTGTTGCCGTTGCCGTTGCCGTTGTCGCGGTTGAGGAGGGCGTACGTCAGTCCGCCGAGCGCGAGGACCACCAGCACCAGGCCGATGAGCAGCACGGTACCGGCCCTGCGGTTGCCGTCGTGGTCGGCGGCGGGCGGCCGGGTGTCCGCCGGGGTGGGCATCGGGGGTGTGGGGGAGGAGGACCGGGGCTGGCGGGCGACGAGCGTCGGGGCCTCGTACGGCGGCGGGACCGGGACGGTGGTGGCCGTGTGCGGCGTGCCCCCTGCCGCGACCAACCGCAGGTCCCGTTCGGCCTGTTCGGCGGAGATCCGCGCGGCCGGGTCCTTGCGGAGCAGCCCTTCGATGACGGGACCGAGCGGTCCGGCCCGGTACGGCGGCGGCAACTCCTCGTCGACCACGGCCCGCAGGGTGCTCAGCGGGGTGTCCTGCCGGAACGGCGAGGCGCCCTCGACCGCCGCGTACAGCAGCACGCCGAGCGACCACAGGTCGGACTCGGGGCCGAACGCCCGCCCGAGCGCCCGCTCCGGGGCGAGGAACTCCGGTGAGCCGATCACCTCGCCGGTCATGGTCAGCGCCGAGCTGCCCTCGACGGTGGCGATCCCGAAGTCGGTGAGCACCACCCGGCCGTCGTTCGACAGCAGCACGTTGCCGGGCTTCACGTCCCGGTGCAGCACCCCGGCGGCGTGCGCGGCCCGCAGCGCGGACAGCACCTCGGCCCCGACGCCCGCCGCCCGCTGCGGGGACATCGGCCCCTCCGCCTCCAGCACGTCGGCGAGGGACACGCCCGGGATCAACTCCATGACGATCCAGGGCCGTCCGCCCTCCATCGCCACGTCGTACACCGTCACCACATTGCGGTTCGCCACCCGGGCCGCGGCCCAGGCCTCGCGCTCCAGCCGGGCGTACATCCGCTCGACGTCGGAGCCGGGCAGCCCGGCGGGCGCCCGCACCTCCTTGACGGCGACGTCGCGGCCCAGCACCTCGTCACGGGCCCGCCACACGGTGCCCATGCCGCCCTCGCCCAGCGGGGACAGCAGTCGGTAGCGGCCCGCGATCACTCGCTCACGGCCCGGCTGTTCGGTCACGGGTGCCCCCCACGGCAGCTCGCGCGAATTCATCACAAACGTAACTCAGAGAAGCGCGGATGCGGCCCCCTTGAGCACCAGTCCGGCGCCCAGGGCCACCACCACGAGTGCCGAGACGAGCGGGATGGTCCTGTGGACCAGGGCCGCCATGGGGTGGGTGGTCCAGCGAGGGCGTTTGTCCAGCACCCGGGTCATTCCCGTACCCAGCTTGACGACGGCGAACCCGGCGGCGGTCAGCGTCAGCGCGAGACCGACGCCGTAGGCGACCACGAGAAGCAGCCCGAACCAGGCCTGGCCGAGGGCGGCGGCACCGACGAGCACGACCACGGCGGAGGGGCTGGGCACGAGGCCGCCGGCGAAGCCGAGGAGGATGGTGCCGCGCAGGGTGGGGGCCGTGGGGTGGGTGTGGGTGTGGCCGCCGTGAGAGTGCGTGTGCCCGTTGGCGTGGGCGTCACTGGGGGCTGCGCCTCCAGACCCCCCTTCGGCCTGAACGGCCTCGTCCTCGAACTCCCCCAGAGGGGGTACCCCCAGACGGGCTGAAGAATGTGGCTGAGCGCCGTGGTCATGGCCATGAGCGTGGTCGTGGTCATGAGCGTGCCCGTTGCCATGCGAGTGGTCGTGGCCGTGATCGTGCGGGTGCCCGTGATCGTGTGTGTGGGCGTGAGCACGGGCGTGCTCGTGTGCCCCCACCAGGGCCAGCTCCCGCTTCTCGGGCGCCTCGTGCTCGTGGTCGTGCTCGTGATCGTGGTGATGGTCGCCGTGGGTGTGCGCCTGCTCGTGGGTCCGGTTCCGCCAGGCCCTACGGGTCAGGTTCGCGCCCGCCGCCAGGACCATGAGGCCGCTCGCGATGCCCAGCCAGGCGATCACCGACGGGGTGGCCGCCGAGCCGGCCGTCACCAGAACGCCGAGGGCGACCACGCCCAGGGTGTGGGTGACCGTGACCGACGCGGCAAGCGGGAGGACGTCGCGAAGGCGGGCGCGGCCGCCGCGGGCCGCTGCCGTCGCCGCCATCAGGGTCTTGCCGTGGCCCGGTGCGAGGGCGTGCATCGCGCCGAGGCCGATCGAGATGAAGAGGGCGAGCACCGCGAAGCCGACGGTGAGGTGGTGACGGGCGACCAGGTCGGTCAGGGCCTGGGTCCAGCGGTCGATGCCCCGGGGGAGGATCTCCGCGCCCGGGGTGTCCTGCCGTTCCTGGCCGAGGGCCGGGCCGCCGGGCCGCACGTGGACGGCGGCGGTGGTGATGTCGGCGGGGGAGGAGAGCAGGTCCTTGGGATAGCTGGTGAGTTCGTGGGAGACGGACGTCTTCGGTACGTCCGACTTCGTCAGCGTCATCCGGTCGCCGCGCGCCGTGATCTCCCGCCAGCCGGGCCCGGTGTCGGCGCCGGCGCTGTGGAAGGCGAGGGTGGCCGTGGTGCCCTGGGGGAGGGGCGCGGTGAAGCGGCACTCCACGCGGAGCGTGTTCAGGCCCGCCTGGCCGGGGCGGAGTTCGGCGTGGCTGGCCCGCACGGTCAGCGGGGTCGAACGGCCGTCGACGGTGAGCTCGCTCCCGTCGGCCGCGGTCGTGCAGCGCTGCTCGGCCCACTTGGCGGTGCCCAGCCGCTTCAGGTCGGGCTTGGCCTGGGTCGCCGGGATCTCGGCGAGGTCCTCGACGTGGTCGACGCGGAGCTGCCCGGGGGCGGCGACGAGACCGTCGTACTTGTTGACGGTGAAGTTGCCGAGCGGGTGGGCGCTTGCGCCCGTGGCGGACAACAGCGTCGCGGCGCAGGCCACGGTGAAGACGGCGGCGATCCGGCGGAGGTTCACTTCGAGTCCTCCAGCGCCTTGCGGGCGGTACGGGCGCCCAGCGGGGAGAAGCCGGGGTTGAGCTTGAGGGCCTTGGTGAGGGCGGCGCGGCCGGCCGCCTTCTCGCCGTTGGCCAGCTCGATCATGCCCTGGTGGTAGATGAAGGAGGCGTTGCGGTAGCCGGTCGCGGTGGCCCGGCGGGCGTACGGCAGTGCCTCCTTGTCCTTGCCGTTGACGTGCAGCGCCCAGGCCAGCGCGTCCGCCGTGTGCACGGTGTGGCGGCGGGCCCACTCGGCGCGGGCGGCCTTCAGGGCCTCGGCCTTGTTGCCGTGGTCGGCGGCGGCGAGGGCGGTGTCGAGGTCGGCGTTGACGCCGTTGGCGCGGGCGAGCGCGATCCAGGCCTCGACGAGCGCGTACTGGTCCTCGGCCTTCGCCTTGTCGCCCTTGGCGTTCCGGTCCTCGTACAACTCACCGAGTTCGACGAGGGGCTGGGGGAGCGGGTAGCGGGAGACGACCAGTTCCATGCCCTTGATGGCGTCGGCCCGGTCGCCGGTCGCCGCCTGGGCGCGGGCCCGGCCCTCCAGCGCGGGGAGGTAGTTCTCGTCGGCGGTCAGGGCGCGGGCGTAGTAGTCCAGCGCGCTCTTGTAGTCGCCCTGGTTCCAGGCGAGCAGACCGAGCTGGGCGGACACGTAGGAGATGTCACCCTTCGACGTGGCCGTGGACAGGGCCTGCTCCAGCACCTGCCGTGCGCCCTGCACGTCACCGCGCAGCTCCCGGACGTACGCGAACCGCGTGAACACCGGTACGCCCGGCTTGCGCCGGTCGGCGAGGTCGGCCGCCTTGCTCGCCTCGTCGTAGCGGCCGAGTTCGACCAGGGCGTCGATCCGGGAGGACAGGGCGTTCGCGCTGTACGGGTTCTGCTTCAGAGCCTGGTCCGCGTAGGTGAGCGCCTGCGCGAACTCGTGCCGGGCCGCGGCCAGCGCGGCCTCGCCGGCCAGGGCCTGGTCGTTGTCCGGGGTGATCTGGAGCGCGCGCTTGAGGGACTTCTCGGCCTGCGGGTAGCGGGACGGGTCACCCTTGGTGCGCGCCTGTTCGACGTAGGCGAGGCCGAGGGTGGCCCAGCTGTCGGAGTCCTTCGGCTGGGTACGGAGATGGGCCTGGAGGGAGGCGATCGTCGTGTCGAGGTCCCCGCTCGCCAGCAGCGCCGGGTCCACCGCGCTGGACGTGGCGACCGGCGCCGTACCGCCGTCACGGGTGGACCCGAAGGCGATCGCCCCGCCGGTCAGCGCGATGGCCATCAGCACGGCGGAGCCCGCGAGTTGGGCCCGGCGCCAGTTCCGCCCCGCGGCGGCGAACCGGCGCAGGGCGGTGACGCGCTCGTCGTCCTTCGTCTCGGCGGGCTGCTTGTCGTTCGTACCCGGGGCCATGCCCTCTCCTAGTAACTGTTTCGCGCGGGGCGGCGCGGCCCGCGCCGTGGGGGATTGGGTGGGTGCGGGCCGCGCCAGTAAATGGAGGGCGCCTCAAGCGCCCCGTAAGGGGCGCTGGGGGCACCCCCGGCCGAAGGCTGGGGGAGGAACTGCGCGACCGGCCACCGCCGACCCGCAGTCACCCCGCTGCCCTTGCCGGAACGGCGATTAGTACGGCCGCCGCATCCGCCGCCGCCACCAGCCGAACCCGGTGCCGATCAGCAGCACGCCCGCCGCACCCGCGGCCGCCGAGCCCGCGATCAGCGTCATGTTGTTGTCACCGGAACCGGTCAGGGCGTCGCCCAGCGCGCTCTTCGTGCTGCTGCCGGCCGCCGCCTTGGCGATCTTGCCGCGCGAGCCGGCCGTCGGCTCGGCCACGTACGGGAAGTACTTCTCGAAGCTCTTGTCGTTCTTGTCGACCGCGTCGCCCAGGTCGTTCTTGGAACCGACCAGTTCGCCCTCCACCACCTGGAGCGCCTCGTCGATCACGTCGTCGGTGAGCCGGCGCCCGTTCGGGAAGCCCTGGTTGTCACCGTCCAGCACACCGAGCCGCTTGGGCTTGGCGGTGGGCTTGATGGACGTGTTGAGGCGGAGCATCTCCGACGGCTTCGCCTGCGGCTGCTCCGTGTTGAGGCCCTTGACGCCCGTGAGGAACACGCTGACGAGGTCGTTGCGGGGCTCGGACGGCGCCTTGATGTTGTAGATCGCCTGGATGAGCTTCGGCAGTTCCGGGTTGGTGACGTTCTTCAGGAACTGCGCGTCGTCCTTCGGCTGGGACGCGTTGAACTTGTCCTTGTCCTTCTGCGGGTTGACGACCTCGTTGACCAGCGGGTTGCCGAGGCGCGAGACCTGCGAGTAGTAGCCCTGCGCGTTCTTGCGCTGGGTCGTCGCGTAGATGCCGACGGTCGGACGCGACGCCGACTGCCGGATCAGGGAGTTCGGCACCTGGAGGGCGATCGTGTTGACGTTGTAGCCCTTGAGGGTGTCGTTGCCGACCTCGCTGAGGTTGCCGCCGTACAGCAGGTCGAAGACGCGCAGGTCGGCGAAGAACGGGTCGTCGGCCTGGCCGGCGAAGGTCGCGCCGCCGCCGGCCGTCTTGTAGATGGCCTGCGAGCGCAGCTTCGCGTAGTCCGGCATCGACGCCTTGCCGACGTCCGACGGCGCCGCCGGGATGTTGTCGGCGACCTTCGTCGTGCGCTCCACCCTCCCCTTCTTCAGCTTGATGAGGTCGACGTCGTACGACTGCGTGACGTTCAGGTCGGGGTCGTTCAGGCTGTCGACCACGCCCGTGTTGTAGAGGAACGTCTTCTTGTTCTTGATCTGGGTGTGGAAGGTGTAGCGGAAGATCAGGTCGTCCAGCGCGTCACCGTTGTTGTCGATGTGGATGTCGTACTGGGCGTCGTCGGCGAACTGGTAGAAGTTCGGGCCGCCGGCCGGTTCCTCGAAGGGGATGTAGTCCGACACGATCGTGGTGGTGTCGGGCTTGTCCGGGCTGACGAACGCGTACAGGTCGGTGTTGTCGTACTGGGGGGTGCCCGAGATGAGCGGGGCCTCCCGGTGGGAGGAGGCGGAGGCCGCCCCCGGTTCCAGCGCGGCGACGCTGGCGGCTGTGATCCCGCCGGTGGCCAGTGCCCCACAGATGAGCGTGACAAGGCCCTTGCGCCCTGCGCCGCTCCTGGAGTTTAGAGGTGTCATGCCGTCCGTCCCTCGGTCCCAACTTGCTTGACGGACGGGTATACGGAGCCGGAGGGCCGTTTGGATTGGTCGGAAGAAAAAAATCTTTTCTTCCTGCTCGACCCGCGTTTTTGCCTCCCGCATACGTACTTCTGCCGGAGGTGCGTCAGTTGCGAATGCCTGGTGTGGGAGGACGGGCCGGGTGCGGCCACAGGAGGGGGGACGGGGTGGAGGCGGACGAACTGCTGGTGCTCGTCGCCGGTGGCGACCAGAAGGCGTTCGAGGACCTCTACGGACTGGTGTCCGGGCCGGTGTTCGGGCTCGTGCGCCGGGTGGTCCGCGACCCCGCCCAGTCCGAGGAGGTGGCCCAGGAGGTGCTCCTCGAACTCTGGCGCTCCGCCGCCAAGTTCGACCCCGGCCGGGGCAGCGCCCTCTCCTGGATCCTCACCCTCGCCCACCGCCGCGCCGTCGACCGGGTGCGCAGCGCCCGCGCGGCCGGCGAACGCGAGCAGCGCGAGGCGCTGCGGGCCGGCGAACCCGCCTTCGACCAGGTCGCTGAAACGGTGGAAGCCGGCCTGGAGCGCGAATGGGTACGCCGCTGCCTGGACCGCCTCACCGCCCTGCAGCGCCAGTCCGTCACGCTCGCCTACTACGACGGCTACACGTACCGTGAGGTCGCCGAGCGGCTCAAGCTGCCGCTGGGCACGGTCAAGACACGGATGCGCGACGGACTCACCCGGCTGCGCGACTGCCTGGGAGGTGTGGCGTGAGCCTGGTCGGCCGTCTGCTGCACCGCGAGGACCTGCACTCGCTGGCCGCGCCCTACGCCCTGGACGCCCTGGAGCCCGGCGAGCGGCGCCGCTTCGAGAAGCATCTGCGGGACTGTGACCGGTGCGCCGACGAGGTCCGGGAGCTGACCGAGGACGCGGTACGGCTCGCCTTCTCCGCGGCGGCCCCGCCGCCCCTGGCGATGCGCGGCCGGGTGCTGGCCGCCGTCCGCGCCACCCCGCAGGAGCCGGCCCCCGGCCAGGAGCGCGTGCCCAATCTGCCGCCGCACGTCTGGGGCGCACAGCCCCCGCCGCCGCGCCGGCGGCCGCGCCCGCTGTTCGTGCCGTTCGCCACCGCCACCGCGGCCGCCGCCCTGGTCGTCGCCTCGCTGTTCGCGGTGCAGGCCGACCGGACGCAGAATCAGCTCGACGCCGAGCGGGCCCAGTCGCGTGAGATCGCCCACGTTCTGGCCGCGACCGACGCCCGCGCGACCAGCTACAAGGACGCCCAGGGCCGAAGTATCGGAGCGGTGGCTTCCGTATCGGAGGGGCAGGCCGTCGTCACGCTCAGCGGATACGGCACCCCGTCGAACGGCCGGGTGCACCAGCTCTGGCTCATGCGCCCCCGTGTGCAACCGCGCTCCCTCGGGCTCTTCGAGGCCGACACGCCCCTGGTCGCCAGGGGGCTGAGCAAATCGGCGACGTCACTCGCGGTGACCGTCGAGCCCGCCGGTGGGTCAGCGCAGCCCACCAGCCAGCCAGTTGTCCAACTCGCCCTGAAATCGGTTGGATTCGGAGAGTAGTCAAAGTGTAGTTCAAGAGGGGTCGTCAACGCCCTTGCGGGGAAGGTGAATCCTGTGACCGCGATACACGAGTGCCCCATCGGGGCGATAGGGTTACCCTGCCCGGGCCGGGTGGACTCGTACGGGTGGGGAGTGACATGGATCAGATAACACGCAGCAGGGCGAGGGTTCCTGCGATCACCTGCGGGAGTGGTGCGACCAGTTCGCGCCTCGACCGCCATCTGTCGGTGCTGGCGGGTCCCGCCATACCGCAGCAGCAGGCGGTCGAGGCGACGTCGCTGATGCGTGAGCTGACCTCGCGTGAACCCGCGCAGCGCAGCGACCGGGGTGCGCGGGTCAGCCGCGTCTCCCTCTTCGCGCCACTGCGGCGGCTGCGCCGCTCGCTGTTCGGCGGCAACAAGTACTGACCGCCTGACCGTCAGGCCCGCGCTCAGACCGCCACACCGTCCCGGCGCAGCGCTGCGATCTCGGCGTCCGTCATCCCCACGGCACGCAGCAGCGCCTCGGTGTGCTGCCCGAGCGCGGGCACATCCCCCATCCGCGCCTCGTCCCCGCCCGGCAGCGTGATGGGCGGCAGCAACGCACGCAGCGGCCCCACCGGCGACCCCACTTCCCGCCACCGCTCCCGGGCCGCCAGCTGCGGATGCCCGGCCAGCTCATGCAGATCCCGCAGCCGCGCGCAGGCGATGCCCGCGGCCTCCAGCCGTGCCAGCGCCTCGTCGGTGCCGAGCGCCTTCAGCGCCCTCCCGACCAGTTCGTCGGTCCGCGCCCGGTTCGCCACCCGCGCCGCGTTCGTCGCGAACGCCGGATCCGCACCCAACTCCGGCAGCCCGATCACCTGTTCGGCCAGCCGCCGCCACTCCCGGTCGTTCTGCACCGACAGCAGCACCCGTCCGTCGTCCGCGGTCGGGTACGCGTCGTACGGTGCGATCACGGCGTGCGCCAGACCGGTGCGCTCGGGCGGCGTCCCCCCGTGCATGGTGTGATGCAGCGGATGCCCCAGCCACTCGGCCAGCGCCTCCAGCATCGACACCTCCACCGGCCCGCCCCGGCCGGTGGTCCCGCGCCGCACCAGCGCCGCGAGGACGCCCGAGAAGGCGTACATGCCCGCCGCGATGTCCGCGGCCGGGATCCCGGCCTTCACGGGCTGCTCCGGCGTCCCGGTGACCGACACCAGGCCCGCCTCGCACTGCACGAGCATGTCGTACGCGCGTTTGTCGGCGTACGGCCCCGACGCCCCGTACCCGGAGATGTCCACGGCGACCAGCCGGGGGTGCGCGGCGCACAGGGTGGCCGCGTCGAGCCCGAGCCGGGACGCGGCACCGTGGGCCAGGTTCTGCACGAAGACGTCCGCCTCTGCGACCAGCCGCCGCACGACGTCCAGGCCGCGCGGGTCCTTCAGATCCAGCGCGACGGACTCCTTGCCCCGGTTGCACCACACGAAGTGCGAGGCGAGACCGTGGGCGGCGGTGTCGTAGCCGCGGGCGAAGTCCCCGCCGTCCGTGCGTTCGACCTTGATGACCCGGGCGCCGAGATCGGCGAGCTGGCGGGTGGCGAAGGGGGCGGCGACGGCCTGTTCGACGGCGACGACGGTGATGCCTTCGAGGGGCAGCGGGAGACGGTCCATGCGCTGGATCATGTCCGGTGACCGGCGGGTTTGTCAGCAGCGCCCGTACCGGCGGACGGCGAGGGGCAGGAAGACGGCGACGAGGACCACGCTCCAGGCGACCGACCCCGCGACGGGGTGCGCCACCGGCCAGGCCGCGCCGTCGGGTACGGGAGCGTTGCCGAAGAGGTCGCGCAGGGCGGTGGTCACCGCGCTGATCGGGTTCCACTCGGCGAGCGTGCGCAGCCAGCCCGGGAGGTTGCCGGTGGGGATGTAGGCGTTGGAGAGCAGCGGCAGCACGAAGGTGGACGCGCCGAGCTGGCCGGCCGCCTCCTCGCTGCGGGTGAGCAGGCCGAGGTAGATGCCGACGGCCGTGCAGGCGAACCTGAACAGGAGCAGCAGGCCCACCGCGCCGGCCGCCGCGGCCGCCGATCCCTCCACGCGCCAGCCCACGGCGAGACCCACCAGGAGCAGGGGCACGGTACCCGCCGTGGTGACGACGAGGTCGGCCACCGCCTGTCCCAGCGGTACGGCGGCCCGGCTCACCGGCATGGCCCTGAAGCGGTCCGTCACCCCTCGGTGGGTGTCCTGGGCGGCCTGGAACATCCCGGTCATGACCCCGCCGGCCGCGGTCGCGACCAACAGTCCCGGGACGAGGAACGAGCGGTATTCGGGGCCCGGCATCGCCAGCGCGCTGCCGAAGACATAGCCGAAGAACAGCAGCATGTTGACCGGCATCAGCTGGGTGAGGACCGCGAGGCCGGGGCTGTTGCGGACCCGGCGCAGCTGCCGGCCCGTCATCGCGGCACCGTCGTACACGAGCGCACTCATGCGGGGCTTCCCGTCAGTCGGAGGAACACGTCGTCGAGGGTCGGTGGTCTGAGGCTCGCGTCGAGCAGCGGGACACCCGCCGCGTCGAGTTCGCGTACGAGACGGGGGAGGGTGAGGGTCGGATCCGTGGTGACGGCGCCGACGGTGTGCCGGTCGTGGTCGAACCGCGGCTCCCTGCCGGTGAGCCGGTCGAGAACCGCGGCCGCCTTCGGCAGCGCGTCCCGGTCGGCGACCACTGCCTCCGCGTACCAGCCGATGAGCGCCTTCAGTTCGGCGGGAGAGCCGGTCCGGGCCACCCGGCCCCGGTCGATCAGCACGATGTCGTCGGCAAGTTGGTCGGCCTCCTCCAGGTACTGCGTGGTGAGCAGCACCGTCGTACCGTCCGCCGCCAGCTCGCGCACCGCGTCCCAGATGCCGTTCCGGCCGGCCGGGTCGAGGCCGGTGGTGGGCTCGTCGAGGAAGAGCACGGCAGGACGGCGGACCAGGCTCGCCGCGAGGTCGAGGCGGCGGCGCATACCGCCGGAATAGGTGGCCGCCTTGCGGTCGGCGGCCTCGGTGAGGCCGAAACGGCCGAGGAGCTCGGCCGCCCGGTCGTCCGGCCTCCGCACCCGGAGCAGCCGCGCGAAGAGGCGCAGGTTCTCGCGGCCGGTGAGATCGCCGTCGACCGAGGCGTACTGGCCGGTGACGCCGATGCTGCGGCGCACGGCCGCCGGGTCCCGGACCACGTCGTGCCCGGCGACGCGGGCGGAGCCCGCGTCGGGCCGGAGGAGGGTGGCCAGCAGCCGTACGACCGTCGTCTTGCCTGCCCCGTTCGGCCCGAGCAGTCCGCAGACCGCGCCCCGCCGGACGGCCAGATCGAGACCGCGCAGCGCGGACACCGTGCCGAAGCGCTTCTCCAGACCTTCACTAAGTACAGCGTACGTAGTATTCACGGGGTGACCATAGCGCACTACGTACGGCGTACGTAACTAGCATGGTGGGCGAGGTGATGATCGATGGCAGTCCGAGGGGCCGAACCCGAGGTGATCTGGACGCGTCCGGAGCGTGCCGGGCGAGGGCCGAAGCCGGCGTTCACCCGCGCCGACATCGCCGCCGTCGCGGTGCGCATCGCCGACGCGGAGGGGCTGGACGCCGTGTCGATGCGGCACGTGGCGGCCGGGGTGGGGTGCGGGACCATGTCCCTGTACAACTACGTCCCCCGCAAGGAGGACCTGCACGAGCTGATGTTTGACGCGGTCAGCTCGGAGCACGAGCTGTGGGAGCCGACGGGGGACTGGCGGGCCGACATGATGCGGGTCGCCGGGCAGACGCGGGAGTTGATGCACCGGCACCCCTGGGTGCCGCGGCTGATGTCACCGGTCTACGGGTTCAGTCCTCATGCGCTGCGGTATCTGGAGCACTGCCTGGCCTGCCTGGATCCGCTGGACGCGTCGTACGGCACGAAGCTTGAGCTCGTCGCCATGCTGAACGGTGTGGTGACGACCTATGTGCGCAACGAGATCGACACGGCTGAGCGGGTGCGGAACCTGCCGTGGTCGGAGGAGCGGGAGAACGCGGTGCGCACCGCCTATCTCGGGGGGCAGATCGCCTCGGGGGCGTATCCGCGGATGGCGGAGGCGTTCGCGGAGGATTCGGGGCCGATTGATCTGGAGGGGGTTTTCAGGCGGGCCTTGGAGAGGGTGCTGGGTGGGTTCGCGTCGTCGTAGGGTGCGGGGCGGTGGGGGCTGGTCGCGCAGTTCCCCGCGCCCCCGAACAGGTTGGTCACAGCAACGTGAACTGGCCTGCTGGGCCTTCCTCGTGGTGATCCAGGACCGAAGCCGGTTTGCGGGCTGTCCCCGGGGGCGGGAGTACGTCCGCCGTCGTGAGGTCTGTAGCCGTGATCTGCGTCTTGATCTCCAAGGCGGCCTGCTGTGCGCGGACGTCCGCCAACAGGGCCAGGACCGTGATCAGTTCCAGCAGTTCCGAGGTCAGCTGTTGCGGCCACGTCGTGGGGCCGATCGCTGACAGGGTGCCTGGTTCCCCCTGCTGGGTGCGGGTGGTGAACCATGCCTCCAGGACCCGCACCTCACCCATCCTGAAGTCCCACGCCTCCGGCGGTACCGGGGAGATGCGGCCTTCGTCGATATGGAGGGCTTCCTCCTCCGTGTCGTAGCGGATCGTGAGGGGGCGGGCGGGGAGCGGGGACCGGACGTACGGGCGGCGGCCGCCCGGGAGTTTGGGACGGTCGCCGTCGCGGCGCAGCAGCCACAGGGCCCGGTGGCCGAGTTCCACGCCCTGTGCCCAGAGGTCGGTGTCCTCGGTGAGCGGGACGGTGCGGTCCGGGCGGATCGTGGTCAGGGTCCAGGCCAGGACGTCCAGCGGGGTGACTCCTCGGCCCAGCCGGTCGGCCAGGTACGCCGGCAGTCCCGGCGCCAGGTTCGGTTCCGCGCCGCCCGGGCGGCGGTACAGCGGGCGGATGCGGCCGGCGCGCAGGGTGGGGAGGAGGGAGGTCGCCAGCAGGGGCATGCCCTCCGGTGACTCCACCGCGAAGACCTGGTGGTCGTCCGCCACCCGCCACAACTCCGGGCGGGCCGCGTCGATCAGGCGGTGGTCCGGGATCAGCCACTGTTCGTCGAACGGGGCGGCCAGGACGCGGACCGGGTCCGGGCAGGGGTCCGACGCGTCGGCGAGCGGTCCGGTGCCGCTGAGCCGGCCGGGGAGCTGGGCGGCCGCGGAGTGGACCGTGCGGGCGCGCGTCGGCTCGAACAGGGTCTCGCGGTCGGGGCCCCCGGCCTTGAGGAGGGCGTCCCAGCGGGTCTTCAGGGTCGTCGGGTCGGGGGCCGTCGGCCACCCCCGGCCGAGCCGTAGTGGTGCGACGGACCACGGCATGAGGTCCGCCAGCAGCGGAGCGTCGTCGTGCGTCACGCCCGGCATCGTACGACGACTTCAGGTGGCGTCGAGCGTGACCGTGAAGGAGAAACGGTCGCCGCGGTAGTGGATGACCGCCAGGTCCAGGACCCGGCCGGCGGTGTCGTAGGTGACACCCGTGTAGTGCAGGATCGGGCTGAGGAGGGGGACTCGGAGCAGGCGGGCGGTCTCCGGGTCGGCGAGCCGGGCCGCCACCGTGTCCGTGATGCGGCTGATGTCCGCGCCGACGACGTCCCGGAGCACCTTGGTCATCGGCTGCCGGGCCAGGTCCTCCGGGTCGATGCGCTCGGCCAGTTCGGGGCGGACATGGTTGCGGGCGTGGTTGGTGGGCTCACCGGTCTGTTCGTCGCTGCGGAGGCGGTGATAGGTCGCCACCTCGGCGAGGTCCGGGAAGTACTCGGTGAGTTCGCCGGTGACGGGCACCATGCCGTGGTCCAGCAGCTCCGCCGTCATCCCCGACTGCTGGGCCACGATCGCGTCCACCGAGCCGAGCAGCCGTACCGGAGTGCCGCGCCGGGCGTCCGGCTCGATGAAGGTGCCCCGGCGGCGGTGCCGGCTGATCAGGCCCTCGTCCTCCAGCTCCTTCAGCGCCTGCCGCATGGTCAGCACGCTCACGCCGTAGTGCTCCGCGAGCTGTTCCTCGGTGGGCAGCCGGAGCGGGTCCAGGGGCGAGCGGCCGAGTATCGAGGCGCGCAGGGACTGCGACACCTGGTACCAGAGCGGCAGCTTGCGGTTCAGGACGATCGAGTCCGGGGCGAAGGAGGTCACGGGCCATCCGTACCGGTGAGGGATCTTCGATGCAAGGGGCGTCGGCGCAAGGAGCTTCAGTGCAAGGGGCGGTAGTGCCTTTCCAGGCCCTGCCACACGTCGTCGTAGCGCTGCTGGAGGTGTTCGGCGGTCGCCGCCTGCGGGGTGAGCGTCACCGGCCAGCGGGTCTCGAACATGAACGCCAGGCCGTCGTCCACCTTCTGGGGCTTCAGTTCGGCCGCGCTCGCCCGGTCGAACGTCTCCCGGTCCGGGCCGTGCGCCGACATCATGTTGTGCAGCGACCCGCCGCCGGGCACGAAGCCCCCTTTCCCGGCCGTCTTGGCGTCGTACGCCCCCTCGACGAGCCCCATGTACTCGCTCATCACGTTCCGGTGGAAGTACGGCGGCCGGAAGGTGTTCTCGCCCACCAGCCAGCGCGGCGCGAAGACCACGAAGTCGACACCCGCAAGGCCCGGGGTGTCGGAGGGAGACGTCAGCACCGTGAAGATCGACGGGTCCGGGTGGTCGTACGAGATGGTGCCGATCACATTGAAACGGCGCAGATCGTAGGCGTACGGCACATGTGTGCCGTGCCAGGCGACGACGTCCAGTGGGGAGTGGTCATATGTGGCGGTCCACAGGTTGCCGCAGAACTTGTTGACCACCTCCACCGGCCCCTCGACGTCCTCGTAGGCGGCGACGGGGGCCAGGAAGTCCCGGGCGTTGGCGAGGCCGTTGGCGCCGATCGGGCCGAGGTCGGGGAGTCGGAACGGCGAGCCGTAGTTCTCGCACACATAGCCCCGGGCCGTGGCATCCAGCAGCTCCACACGGAAGCGGACCCCACGGGGGATCAGCGCCACATGTCCCGGCTCCACATGGAGCAGGCCGAACTCCGTGTGCAGCAGCAGTCCGCCGCGCTCCGGGACGATCAGCAGCTCGCCGTCCGCGTCGGAGAAGACCCGCTCCATGGAGGCGTCGGCGTGGTAGAGGTGCACGGCCATGCCGGTGCGCTGGGTCGCGTCGCCGTTGCCGCCCAGGGTCCACAGGCCGGCGAGGAAGTCCGTGCCGGGCGAGGGCTCCGGCAGCGGGTTCCAGCGCAGCCGGTTCGGGTCCGGGGCGATGTCCGTGAAGGGAGCGGTGCGCAGCCCGCCGTTGTCGGCGGCCCGGGTGAACGCCGGGTGGGCGGCCGAGGGGCGGATCCGGTACAGCCAGGAGCGGCGGTTGTGGGCCCGCGGCTCGGTGAAGGCCGAACCGCTGAGCTGCTCCGCGTACAGGCCGAGAGGTGCGCGCTGCGGGGAGTTGCGGCCCTCGGGCAGGGCGCCCGGCACTGCCTCCGAGGAGTGCTCGTTGCCGAACCCGGAGAGGTACGCCAGCCCCTCGGCGGTCTTCCGCGCCGCCCCGCGCTCTCGCTCGAACGCGCCCGCGCGGGAGATACCCCCATCGCTCATGATCGCTCCCTGAACCTGCGTGCCATCGATTCCTATGTATCACCGTAGGATTGCGTGGGGGCGGGTGCAAGAGGGCCGGGATCATCCCGGCGGTGGATGGCGAGAACCCGACTTCAGGGGGATCCGGTCCGCGACGCGCTGTTCTACGCTCCCGGGCATGTCGTGGACGCGTGGACTGCCGGGTGCGCTCGCGGTCTGCGTACTGCTGCTGGTCGCCGCGGCGGGGTGCGGGACCGGAAAGGCCCACGGGCAGCGAGGGGCGGAGTCCCCCTCGCCGGTGGGCAAGATCCTCGACGACACGGACGAGAACGGACGCCACTACCGCGAGCTGGACAAGAAACAGGCGCCCGAGGTCGGCACGGTGGTCACCCCGGACGCGTCCGGCGGCTGGGACGTACGGCTCGACGTGCACCGCTTCCGCTTCTCCTCGGCGGGCGCCGCGGCGAAGGCGGTCGCCGGCCGGGGGCTCGCCTACCTCTTCGTGGACGGCGGCCTGGTGACGCGGCTGCGCACCCCCGCGTACCACCTGCCCGCCGGCCTCGTTCCGCACGGCACCCACCACATCACCGCCCGGCTCTACGCGGACGACGGCACGGTCTGGGCGGTGCACGGCAAGCCGGTGGAGAGCACGGCGGACGTCACGGCGTCGGGCGCGGAGACGGCGTCGCCGTCGGCATCGGGGGCCGTGCCCGCCACCCCCTCGGCCACCGGCACCGGCACCGGCGCGAGCAGCACGGACGCCGGATGAGTGCATGGGCCATCCGTCCGCGTACTGGGGGGCGAGGTTCACCTGATCCCGGCGGAAAGGCATCATGAAGCCCGTGCCCCCAGCGACACCGCTTCGCAAAGCGCCCGTACAGCGCCGCAGCGCCGAACGCCTGACCCGGATCCTCGACGCCTGTGCCGACCTCCTCGACGAAGTCGGCTACGACGAACTGAGCACCCGGGCCGTCGCGGTGCGCGCCGGGGTGCCCATCGGCTCGGTCTACCGCTTCTTCGGCAACAAGCGGCAGATGGCCGACGCCCTCGCCCAGCGCAACCTGGAGCACTACTCCGAGCGCGTCACCGAGCGGCTGAAGGAAGCGCCGAAGGGCGACTGGCGGACGGCGATGGACGCGGTGCTCGACGAGTACCTGGCCATGAAACGCACCGCCCCCGGCTTCTCCCTCGTCGACTTCGGCAACCAGATCCCGGTCGGCGCCCGCCACTCCGAACCCAACCGCAGAGTCGCCGACCGCCTGACCGACCTCCTCTCCGGCTACCTCGGCCGCACCCCCGACGAGGCCCTGCGCCGCACCTTCCTGGTGGCCGTGGAAACCGCCGACACACTGGTCCACCTGTCCTTCCGGGTGGATCCGGAGGGCGACGCGGAGATCATCAGGGAGATGCGGGAGCTGTTGCGGGCGTATCTGGGGCGGGTGCTGGACTGAACAGGCCCCGGAGGGGCTCCCGTTGCTAGTCTGAGTGCACGCTGGGGTCGCGCACGGGGGGACGTATGGCTCGGGTGGTCTGCATCCACGGAATCGGCCAGCAGCACACGGGCGAGCGGGAGTTGCGCGGGACCTGGCACCCCGCCCTCCGCGACGGCCTGATCCGTGCCGGAGCCGTGACCGACCTCGCGGCGGACGATGTGCGCTGTGTCTTCTACGGCGATCTGTTCCGCCCGCCGGGCCGTACCCTCGCACTCGGCGATCCGCCCCTGGACGCCTCCGACGTCGCGGACGGCTTCGAGTCCGAACTCCTGCTGGCATGGTGGGCGGAGGCGGCCCGGACGGACGGGACGGTGCTGCCGCCCGACGCACGCACCCTGGTCCGCACCCCCCAGGCCGTGCAGCGGGCCCTCAACGCCCTGAGCCGCTCCCGCTTCTTCGCCGGCGTCGCCCTGCGCGGTCTCGTACTCGACCTCAGGCAGGTCCGCGGGTACCTGTGCGACCCGGCACTGCGGGACGCCGTCCAGCACCGGGTCGCCGACGCGGTGACCGAGCGGACCCGGGTCGTGGTGGGTCACTCGCTCGGCAGTGTCGTCGCCTACGAGGCGCTGTGCGCCCGCCCGGACTGGCCGGTGCGCACCCTGCTGACGCTGGGCTCGCCGCTGGGTGTCCGCAACCTGGTCTTCGACCGGCTGCGCACCGGCCCCACCGGATCGCCCGGCGACTGGCCGGGTTCCGTACGGCACTGGACCAACCTCGCGGACGAGGGGGACGTCGTCGCCCTGGTGAAGGACCTCCGGCCGCTGTTCGGCGAGCGGGTCAGGTGTCAGGTGGTCCACAACGGGGCACGGGCTCATGACGCGACGCGGTATCTCAACACGGCGGAAGCGGGACACGCCGTGGAGGAGGGGTGCCGAGAGACGGGGGAGGCCGGGGTATGAGCGGCAGACGTCGGTCGGTGGGCCATGGGTGCGGCACCGCGCCCCGCTGAGGCGACGGACGGCCCGGCGCCGGGCACCTCGCGCCGCTTCCTCATCGCCACCGCCGTCACCTCCGTCGCCGCGCATCCCGAGGCGGAGCGCCTGGAACTCGCCGACGACGTACGCCGGATCGAGGAGCTCTTCCTCGGACCGCTCGGCTACCGCCGGGGCACGGACCTCGCCCTCGACCCGACCCGACGCCAACTCCAGGACGCGCTGCGGGCGTTCGCCACGGCCCCGGACCGCAGCCCCGAGGACTACGTGGTCCTCTATCTCGCCACGCACGGGGTCACCGCCGAGCACAGCGGACGCCACTATCTGCTGCTGAACGACAGCGACGCCCGGGATCTGCGCGGCACCGCCCTGCCCACCGAGGACCTGGTCGCCCAGCTCTGGGAGGACACCCCTGTCGAGCGGCTCCTGGTGCTGATCGACGCCTGCTATTCCGAGGAGGGGGCCGACCGGGCGCTGCGTGGTGCGCTGGAGGCCCGCCGCTTCCGGGAGCCGGTCACCGAGCACGGCCCCACCGGCCTGGTCCTCGTCTCGTCGTCGCGCCGAAAGGAGGAGGCGTACACCGGGGCTCTGTCGGCGGCCTTCGACCGGGCCGTGCGCCGCACGGCGACCGCCGGGCACGCGCCCGCCCACATCAGCCTCGAACACGTCATGGCGGCCATCCGCAGCGACCCCGAGGTCCCCGCCGCCCAGCGCCCCGTCTGGTCCCTCACCCACGCCACCGGGGACATCCCGGCCTTTCTCCCCAACCCCCGGCACGTGCCCGACTCCGCCGGGCTCAGGCTGGAGGAGATCGACCGCATCGTCGATCTCGGCGCCCGTGAACGTGGCGCCCGCGACCAGGACATGCGGGAGTTCTTCGTGCCCCGTGCCCGCGGCACCGACGTACCCACCGAGGACGTCTGGGACTTCACCGGCCGCCACGCGGCGCTGGGCGACATCACCACCTGGCTCGACCCGCGCCGGGCCGGGGAACGCCTGTGCGTGGTCACCGGGGACCCCGGGTCCGGCAAGTCCTCGCTACTCGGCATGGTGGCCGTCCTCACCGACGACCACCGCAGCGAGTCGGTGCCCCGCACCGGGCTGCCCGCGCTGCTGCCCCGCCCCGGCGACGTGGACGTCCGCATCAACGCGAGCCATCTCTCCACCCGCCAACTCCTGGACGCCCTCTCGGCGGCCGCGGGCTGCGCCGCCGACTCCCTCGGGGCGCTCACCGCGCACCTCCAGACCAGGCCCCGCCCGCTCGTCGTCCTCGTCGACTCGCTGGACGAGGCGCTGGCCCCGCACGAGGCCGTGGACGAACTGTTCCTCCCGCTCAGCGACCCCGAACGTCGGCTTCAGCTGCGCCTGCTGATCGGTGCCCGCCCGCACGTCGCCGCACGCCTGGCCGCCGCCGTCCCGCGCATCGACCTCGACTCCGAGCGGTACGGCGATCCGGACGCCGTCCGCGCCTACACCCGCAAGCTGCTGTGCGCCGGCGGCTCGGTCCTCAAGGCCGCCGTACCCCGGCTGGTGGACGAGATCGCGGAGGCGGTCGCGGAGGCCGCCGGCCGGTCCTTCCTGGTCGCCCGGATCACCGCCCGCACCATCGCCCGCGAACCCCGGCTACCGGACCCGCACGACCGGCGATGGCGCGACGGGCTCCCACGGCTGCCCGGCGAGGCGATGGAACGTGACCTGGTGCAGCGGCTCGGCCCGCTGGCCGCCCGAGCCCGGGACCTCCTCCTCCCGCTCGCCTACACCCAGGGCGCCGGCCTGCCCTGGGCCGGTGTCTGGCCCCGGCTGGCCTCCGCGCTCACCGGCACGCAGTACAGCGACGAGCACATCGTCTGGCTGCGGCAGGCGGCCGGGTCGTACGTGGTGGAAAGCGTCGAGAGCGGAGGGTCGGTCTACCGGGTCTACCACCGCGCGCTCATCGAGTACCTGCGCGAGGGCCGGGACGCGGCGGCGATCCAGCGTACGGTGACCGAGGTGCTGCGGGACATCGAACACCCCTATGTCCGGCGGTACCTGGCCTTGCACGCCGGCGCGGGCGGGGTCCTCGATCCCCTGGTCCAGGACGCGGCCTTCGTACTGGGCGCCGAACCGGGCCCGCTGCTCGCCGCCCTGGCAGGCCTCCGCACCCTCGAGGGCCGCCGCGCCGGGCAGGCGATACGCGACCTGGAGGAGTGGCTGCGGGACCGGGCGGGCGTCGGCGCGGACCCGAAGATCCGGGCCCGACTGCGGCTGGCCGCGGTGTGCCGCAAGGCGCAGCCCCTGGCGGACTCCTGCGACACCGGGGAGGGCGAGCTGCCGTGGCGCGCACGCTGGGCGGCGTGGAACCCGCACGAAGGGAACCGGCGGTACGCGGCGATGATGTTCGGGGTCGGGAACGGGGTGGTGGTGCCGGAGCGGTACGGCGCCCGGTTCCTGGACCTGTCGCCCTGGGACGGGGCGATGTGGTGCGACCTGGACAGTGGCACCTGGCAGGAGGTGCACCCGCAGCGGGGCGACCCGTACGCGTGGACGATCACGGCGACACCCCAGGTGGAGGGCGCGGCGGCCGGCCTGACCTGGACCACGCGCCTGGCGATCGAGGAGGAGAAGATCGTCACGAAGAACTACGCCCGCCTGCTCCACCTGTGGGGGGCCTACGGGCGGCAGACCTGGCTGCTGGCGCCCGCCCCGACGGACACCGAACCCGAGCGGCGGGTTCCGGAGCCGCCGTCGGAGGTGGCCGTACTCGCGGGGGCCGACGGCCGGGCCGGCACGGCGGCGCTGCGTCTCGGCGGCGGGCTGCTCGTCTATCGGCTCGGCGCCACCCGCGCCCACCCTCCGCTGACGCGCGCACAACGCCGGGCCCTGTGGGACTTCCAGATCAGCAACTGGGAAGAGCGTGCGGAGGAACTGTCGGCCGAGTTCCTCCTCGCCCTTACGCCCGAGGGACCGGGCACCCGGATCACCGCGTGCGCGGCGCCCGAGGGCCTGCCGGATCTGACGCTGCTGCTGGGGTACGAGGACGGGCGGGTGGTGCCGTTCGACACGGAAAGCCGCGCATCGGGCGTGGAGGTGAACACCGGACACGAGGGGCCGGTCACCCGGATCGAGTGGGTGGCCGGCCACCCGCAGGGCAGCCTCTTCGTCACCGCGGGCGACGACCACACGGTCCGGCTGTCCGCCGTCGCCACCCGCGGGCCGCTGCGGACCCTGTTGAGGGGCACCTTCGCCGTCGCGTCCTTCGCGGTGCACAGGGTCGGCCGGCAGTGGATCGTCGCCGTGGTCACGGCCGACGGCCAACTGCACCGGATCGACCTGGACAGCGGCCGTCCGATCGGTCTGCCCCTGCGGGTCGACCCCGGCACCGCGAGCCGGGTGGCCGCCTTCGACCTCGGACCCACCGCCTGTGTCTCCGTGCAGGGGAACAGCAGCGGTCTTCAGCTCTACGACCTGGTGTCCGGGGAGCGCGTGGGCGGCCAGGTCCGCAGACACGCCGCCGCGGCCGTCTGCGCGGCGGGTGGCACGGTCTGCGCGGGGGGGTCCGACGGGGTCGTACGGTTCTGGCCCTCCGTCCACGCCGCCGACTCGGTGCAGATCACCGCGCACGAAGGCGCGTTGCTGGCCGCCGGCGAGATCCGCGGACCGGGCGGCGCGCCCGCGCTGCTCACGGTCGGTGTGGACGCCCGGATCCGCTGCTGGGACCTGGACCGGCCGCACGAGCTGTGGCGCCGCCGCGTCCTCGACCCGGGCCCCTGGGAGGTCCCGCTGATCGGCTGCGCCACCGTGGGGCACACGGCGGACGGCCGGTCCTACGTGGTCACCGGCGAGCACAGCGGCCGGGTCGCGGTGCTCGTGCTGCGGGACGGACTCCCCGTGGCCGAGCAGGAGTTCACCCTTCCCGAGATCGTCACCGCCGTCACGGCGGGCCGGGTCCGGGGCCGGGACGTGGTGGTCGCCGGCACCGGATCCGGCCGAATGGCCTGCTGGGACGTGGGCGCGGGGCGGATGTACGCGTCCGGACCGGCCCCGGACGAGCCGGTGTGGCTCACGGCGCTCACCCTCGCCCCCGACGGCTCGGGGCGGCTGGCGGCCGGCGCGTTCGACGGATCCGTCCGGGAGTGGTCGCTGCCGGGGTACCTGCCGCTCGGACCGGCCCGTGCCGCGCACCGGGGCACGGTCCTCGCCCTGGCCCACGCCGGCGGCCGGCTCTTCGGCTGCGGCACCGACTCCCGGCTGGTGTGCCTGGACGACGGCTGGGAGCGGCGGATGCCACAGCCCGTCGGCTCGCTGCACGCCACCCGCGACGGACTGCTGTGCGGGGACGAGCAGGGACAGGTCTGGCAGGTACGGGAGACCCCCGAGGGCCGGCGCGCGGTGGAACTGCTGGACGCCGTACGGCCCGTGTCCGCGGTGGCGGCGGTGGCCCTGGACGGGGGCCTGGCGGTCGTCGCGGGCAGCGCCGACGGGTCGCTCCAGGTACGGGACGGCGAGACCGGGGCGCTGCTGCGGCGGCTGCGCCCGGTCAGCGGCGGCGGGGTGGAGCAACTCGCCACCGTCGCCTGGCGGTCGCCCGGTCGGGCGGTCCGCCCGCTGCTGTTCGCCCGGGGCACCGACGGCCTGCTGGAATACTGGGACTTCGGCACAGGCGGGGCCGTCGCCTCCGCGGGACGGCCCCTGGTCACGCCCGTGCCGCACCAGCGCCGGGAGCGGGTACGGCTGGCCGCGCTCCCGGACGGCCCGGATGCACAGGCGCTGCTCTCGCTGGCGGTCTGGGACGCGCGGCCGAATCCGCTGGCCTACGGCACCGCCGCCGACCTCCATGTCGCCGTCCACGACATCGCCCGCGGACCCCGGCACGACCAGCCGTGTTCGGCCGAGGCGGAGGAGACCGGGGCCGGCGCGGTGCGCGCGGTGCGCTGCGGGGGCCGACTGCTGGTCCTGGTCCACGTCGACGGGGTGGGCGTACGGGTGCTGGACACGTCGACCCGGCGCTGGGCGGTCCTGAACGGGCTGGACATGACCGAGGCGTTCACCCTGACGGGGCCGCGCGGTGACGAACTCCTGGTGACCGGCGGGCACCACACCCGCATCATCGCGTGGGAGTCCCTGCTGCCCCGTTTCACCGGTCGCGACGAGCGCCCGCCCCGGCATCGTCCCGCCACGGGCCGACGCCGCCTCTACCGCCGCCCGCCGTCACCGCCGCCCGTGGCCCACGAGCACGTCACGCGAGTGGACGTCGACTACGCCGCCCTCTTCCCGGACGGCGTGTCCTATGCCGTGGCGAGCAGGGACGTGGTGGTCGTCATGGACACCCGCACCGGCGCCGTCCACCGCGAAGTGGACCTTCCCTCCCCGTGCACCGCCCTTGCCGCCGGCTCCCGGGGCGAACTGATCGTCGGCACCCGCAACGGAATCATCCTCTTCGACTGAGGTGCCCCCGCCGGCTGTCGGCGCCTCGGCCCGGCCGCATACGCGCGGGTTCCCGACCTCACCCCCGCCGGGGACTCCCCACTCGACATACCGATCGGTATGCTCAGCTCGAGTTCCGTGACTTCCGGGAGGCCCCCATGCCCCGCACCGCCCTCCGTATCTGCCCCCTGTGCGAGGCCACCTGCGGCCTGACCCTCACCGTCGAGGGCACCCGCGTCACCGGAGCCCGCGGTGACCGCGAGGACGTCTTCAGCAAGGGGTTCATCTGCCCGAAGGGCGCCTCCTTCGGCGCCGTCGACGGCGATGCCGACCGGCTGCGCACCCCCCTCGTCCGCAGGGACGGCGAGCTGCGCGAGGCCACCTGGGCGGAGGCCTTCGACGCGGTGGCCGCCGGGGTGCGGGGGGTCGTCGAGCGGTACGGCCCGGACTCCGTCGGCATCGTCCTCGGCAACCCCAACGTCCACACCGTGGCCGGCGGCCTCTACCCGCAGGTCCTGGTCGGCGCCCTCGGCACCCGCAGCGTCTTCACCGCGTCCACGGTCGACCAGATGCCCAAGCACGTCTCCAGCGGACTGCTCTTCGGCGACGCCAACGCCATACCGGTGCCCGACCTGGACCACACCGACCACCTCCTCCTCATCGGCGCCAACCCCCTGGAGTCCAACGGGAGTCTGTGCACCGCCCCCGACTTCCCCGGCAAGCTCAAGGCGCTCAAGGCCCGCGGCGGCACCCTCACCGTCATCGACCCGCGCCGCACGCGCACCGCCAAGCTGGCCGACCGGCACATCGCCATCCGGCCCGGCGCCGACGCCCTGTTGCTCGCCGCGATGGCCCAAGTCCTCTTCGAGGAGGGCCTGGTGGATCCGGGCCACCTCGCCCCGCATGTCGAGGGACTCGGCGAACTCCGCGCCGAACTGGGGGACTTCACCCCGGACGCGGTCGCCCACGCCACGGACGTCGACGCCGCCACGATCCGCGTCCTCGCCCGCGAACTCGCCGCCGCCCCCACCGCCGCCGTATACGGCCGGATCGGCAGCTGCACCGTCCCGCACGGCACCCTCGCCAGCTGGCTCGTCGACGTCCTCAACATCCTCACCGGCAACCTCGACCGGCCCGGCGGCGCGCTCTTCCCACAGGCCGCCACCGACCGGACCCCGCGCCCGGCCGGTCCGGGCCGGGGCTTCGCGCTCGGGCGCTGGCACTCCCGGGTCAGTCAGCACCCCGAGGCGAAGGGCGAGTTGCCGCTCTCCGCGCTCGCCGAGGAGATCGACACCGCGACGGCGGAGGGCGAGCCGATCCGGGCGCTGATCGCCATCGCCACCAACCCCGTCCTCTCCGCCCCGGACGGCGACCGCCTCGACAAGGCCCTGGACTCCCTCGACTTCATGGTCAGCGTCGACCCCTACCTCAACGAGACCGCCCGCCACGCCGACGTCGTACTGCCCCCGCCGCCGCCCTCGCAGAGCCCGCACCACGACTTCGCCTTCAACACCCTCGCCGTACGCAACCAGGTCCGCTACACCCGCCCCGCCGTCCCGCTGGAGCCCGGCCGGATGGCCGAGACCGAGATCCACGCCCGGCTGATCCTCGCGGCCGGCGGCATGCACGGCGCCGAACCCTCCGCCGTGGACGACATGGTCATCGGCCAGACCCTGGGGAAGGCGGTCAAGGAGCCCCACTCGCCCGTGCACGGCCGGGACCCGCAGGAACTCGCCGGCCTGCTCACCGGCGAGACCGGTCCCGAGCGCCGGCTCGACCTGATGCTGCGCCTCGGCCCCTACGGCGACGGCTTCGGCGCCCGGCCCGACGGGCTCACCCTGGAGCGGCTGCTCGCCCAGCCGCACGGCATCGACCTCGGACCCCTCACGTCCCGCCTCCCGCAGCCGCTGAAGACCAGGAGCGGCAAGGTCGAACTGCTGCCGCGGCCGATCGCCGACGACCTGCCCCGGCTGCGCGCGGCCCTCGACACCAGCCCCGCGGCACTCGTCCTCGTCGGCCGCCGGCACCTGCGTTCCAACAACAGCTGGATGCACAACGTGCCCGCCCTCACCGGCGGCTCCAACCGCTGCACCCTGCACATCCACCCCGAGGACGCCGAACGGCTCGGCGTGCGCGACGGTGCCGACGTCCGCGTCAAGGGCGCCGGCGGCGAGGTGGTCACCCCCGCCGAGGTCACCGACGGCGTCCGGCCCGGAGTCGTCAGCCTCCCGCACGGCTGGGGCCACGACCGCCCCGGCACCCGCCTCAGCCACGCCGCCACCGCCCCCGGCGTCAACGTCAACCAGCTCCTCGACGGCAGCCTGCTCGACCCGCTGTCCGGCAACGCCGTCCTCAACGGCATCCCCATCGAGGTGACCGCAACCCCGTGACCTGGACTTTCGCGCTTATTGCTCGCGCGTCAACGTCTTGTTAACGATGTTTGACGCGACCTAACGTCGTCCGCACCGCCGGCCCTGGTGGGAGTTCAAGGGCGAACGTTAGGTAATCCACTCATGCTGACCATCCTCGGCTTCGCCATGATCGCGACCTTCCTGGTCCTGATCATGCTGAAGAAGATGTCGCCGATCGCGGCGCTCGTGCTGATCCCCGCGCTGTTCTGCGTGGCCGTCGGCAAGGGCGCCCACCTCGGCGACTACGTCATCGACGGCGTCACCAGCCTCGCGCCCACCGCGGCGATGCTCATGTTCGCGATCGTCTACTTCGGCGTGATGATCGACGTCGGCCTCTTCGACCCCGTCGTCAAGGGGATCCTGCGGTTCTGCAAGGCCGACCCGCTGCGGATCGTCGTCGGTACGGCCCTGCTCGCCGCGATCGTCTCGCTCGACGGCGACGGCTCCACCACGTTCATGATCACCGTCTCGGCGATGTACCCGCTGTACAAGCGCCTGAAGATGAGCATGGTCGTGATGACCGGGGTCGCCGCGATGGCCAACGGCGTGATGAACACCCTGCCCTGGGGCGGCCCCACCGCCCGCGCCGCGACCGCGCTCAAGCTGGACGCGAGCGACATCTTCGTGCCGATGATCCCCGCGCTGGCCACGGGCCTGCTCTTCGTCTTCGCCCTCTCCTACGTCCTCGGCCGCCGCGAACGCAAACGGCTCGGCGTGCTCACGCTGGTCGAGGTGCTGGTCGAGGAGCCGGAGACGGTTCTCGTGGGCGCGGGCAAGGCCACCTCCCGCACCGGCGGTCCGGGCTCCGGCACCGGCGGCGCGGACCTTCCCGACGAGCCCGAGGACGACGGCTTCCAGGGCCTCGACCCGCACCGCGAGACCCTGCGGCCCAGGCTGTACTGGTTCAACGCGCTGCTCACGGTCGCCCTGCTCACCGCCATGATCATGGAGTGGCTGCCGATCCCGGTGCTGTTCCTGCTCGGCGCGGCCCTGGCCCTGACCGTCAACTACCCCCAGATGCCCGCCCAGAAGGCCCGGATCGCCGCGCACGCCGAGAACGTCCTCAACGTCTCCGGCATGGTCTTCGCCGCCGCCGTCTTCACCGGCGTCCTCCAGGGCACCGGCATGGTCGACCACATGGCCGACTGGCTCGTCGGCAACATCCCCGACGGCATGGGGCCGCACATGGCCCTCGTCACCGGCGTGCTGAGCATCCCGCTCACGTACTTCATGTCGAACGACGGCTTCTACTTCGGCATCCTCCCGGTGCTCGCCGAGGCCGGCCAGGCGCACGGCGTCTCCGCGGTGGAGATCGCCCGCGCCTCGATCGTCGGCCAGCCGCTGCACATGTCCAGCCCGCTCGTGCCCGCGGTCTACGTCCTGGTCGGCATGGCCAAGGTCGAGTTCGGCGACCACACGCGGTTTGTCGTGAAGTGGGCTGTGGTGACATCGGTGGTGGTGCTCGGGGCAGGGATCCTGTTCGGGGCCATGTGACATAGCACTCGGTGAACTATGTGACACAGCACTGCGGGGGGAGTATGTGACATACCACTGGGAGGTTTCACCATGGCGCCCGGCAGGAACCGCCGCTGGCTGCTCCGTCTCGTCATCGCCTTCGGCTGCGCGCAGGGCGCCGTGTCGATGGCCCGACCCGCAGTCTCCTACCGGGCGCTCGCCCTCGGCGCCGACGAACGGGCCGTCGGCGTCCTCGCGGGTGTCTACGCGCTGCTCCCGCTCTTCGCCGCCGTACCGCTCGGCCGCCGCACCGACCACGGCCGCTGCGCACCCCTGCTGCCCGTCGGCGTCGTACTGATATCCGGCGGCTGCGTGCTCAGCGGAGTCGCCGGCTCCCTCTGGGCGATGGCCCTGTGGAGCGGGGTGATGGGCCTCGGCCACCTCTGCTTCGTGATCGGCGCGCAGTCGCTGGTGGCCCGCCAGTCGGCGCCGCACGAACAGGACCGCAACTTCGGCCACTTCACCATCGGCGCGTCGCTGGGCCAGCTGGTCGGGCCGATCGCCGCGGGTGCGGTCATCGGCGGGCCGGACATGGCGGGCACGAGTGCGCTCGCGCTGGTGGTGGCGGGTGCGGGGGCGGCGGTGGCGTTCACGTCGCTGTGGCGCATCGAGGACCGTACGGCGGTCAGGTCCCGTTCGGCGGCGGGGGACCGGGTGCCGGTGGGCCGCATCCTGCGTGCCCGGGGCGTTCCCGCCGGCATGCTGATCAGCCTCTCGGTGCTGTCCGCGACGGACATCCTGACCGCGTACCTGCCCGTGGTCGGCGAGCACCGGGACATCTCCCCGGCCGTGATCGGCGTGCTGCTCAGCGTGCGGGCGGGGGCGACGATCGCCTGCCGGCTCGTCCTCACACCGCTGCTGCGGCTGCTCGGGCGGCCGGTGCTGCTGACGGTGACCTGCTTCCTGGCGGCCGTGCTGTGCGCGGGGATCGCGGTCCCGGTGCCGGTGTGGGCGCTGGCCCTGATGCTCGCCGTACTCGGCTTCTGCCTGGGGGTCGGACAGCCGCTGTCGATGACGACGGTCGTCCAGGCCGCACCCGAGGGCGCCCGCTCCACGGCGCTCGCCCTGCGGCTGACCGGCAACCGGCTGGGCCAGGTGGCCGCGCCGGCCGGGGCGGGGCTGCTGGCGGGTGTGACCGGGGTGGCCGCGCCGTTCGTGATGCTGGGCGCGTTGTTGCTGGTGTCGGCGGGGGTGGCGGTGCGCTCGCCGGGGGCGGTGGGACGGGGCGAGGGCGCCGGTGCGATGCCGTCGGCGCGGCGAAAGGGCCGGGCGTTGCGCCGCACGAGCGATATCTGACGGCGCGTCGGACGTTTCTGCCGCGGGTCGTGGAGTGCATGAGTGACAGTCCAGACGAAAGGCCGATTTGTATGAAAATCATCTAACTCGGAGGAGCTTGCATGGCCACGCTCACACTTCCACGCGCCGCCGGCTCCCGCGCGGGCGCCACCGTCCTCCTCTCCGCCCTCGCCGCGGCGGGTGCGTCGTGGGTGGCGGCACCGAACGCGGTGGCCCAAGGGGAGAACGGCGACATCAGGCTCCACCGTGTGGGCGTGCCCTTCGGCGTCTCGAAGGACGACCCGCTGGTCTGCAAGTTCTACCTCGACGCCGTCAACTTCGACATCCTCGCCCAGATCGGCTACACCATCACGCCGCAGCCCCCGCTGCCCACCGCCGCCACCGTCGCCGGCTCCATCCAGCTCGCCGGAGGCGCCGGTCACACCGACCCGCTGGGGCTGGCGGACGGACAGTACAGGCTCGCGTGGACCGTGGATGGCGCCCGGAAGGAGAAGGTCTTCCGGGTCAACTGCCATGACGGCAAGCAGGACGGGCCGCAGGACCAGAACGGCCAGAACGGCCCGAACGGCGGTCCGAATGACCAGAACGGCCCGAACGGCGGCCCGGACGGCGGTCCGAACGATCAGGGCGGTCAGAACGGTCCGAACGGGCAGATCCAGGACAACCAGCGGAGCGACTCGTCCTGGGGGCAGGGCGGTGACGACCACAACGGCCCGCAGGGCGGTGTGCACGCGGGCGGCGGTGGCATCGCCGACACGGCGGCCGCGTTCTCGCCCGTGGCCGCGGCCGCGGCCGTCACCCTGGTCGCGGCCAGCGGCGTGGTGTACGTCCGGCTGATCCGCCGTCGCCCCCATGGCGCCGCGTAGACGCAGACGCAGGCCCTGGTACCGGACCCGTACCTACCGCCTCGCCAGAACGGCCCTGCTGGCGATCGTCCTGGTGACAGTGGTCCGGTGGTGGGGGCACGACGGGTCGACCGCGCCGGACGGGTCGGACGCCCAGGCGGCGTCCGGCCCGGGCGCGGACGAGTCCGGGCCCCCGCCCCGCCCGCTTTCCCGGTCCCGGCCGACGTCGATGCGCATCCCGTTCCTGGGCGTCGACGCGCCGGTCATCGGGATCCGGCTCGACCGGGGCCGGCAGCTGGAGACACCGCCGGTCGACGACCCGAAACTGATCGGCTGGTTCCAGGGCGGCGCCACGCCGGGCGAGTCCGGCCTCGCGATCGCCGTCGGCCACCGTGACACCAGGACGGGACCCGCCGTCTTCGCGGCGCTCGCCCAGGTCGAGCCCGGCAAGCGGATCGAGGCCGGGCGCGCGGACGGCCGTACCGCCGTGTACACCGTGGACCGGGTGAAGGTCTATGACAAGGTCGGCTTCCCCGACAAGGAGGTGTACGGCCCGACCCGGCGTCCCGAACTCCGCGTGATCACCTGCGGCGGCCTCTTCAGTCGGCGGACGGGCTACACCAGCAACGTGGTGGTCTTCGCCCACCTGACCGCGACGAAGTGACCGGGCGGAGCGCCGCGGCTCGACCTGGACGAGTGAACTCCGGTGGGAAGTGGGGATTTTGGCGGGGCAATCCCTCTAGGAAGGGGGCATGCGCACTTATTCCCTCCGCAATCGGTCGGCCCTCGCCGTGGCGGGGCTTCTGCTCGCCGGCGCTCCGACCGCGTTCACGGCGCTGGCCGCCGATCATCCCTCCGCCGCGCCGGCGCGTGGCAAGCCGTACATCGAGACCCGGCTGCTCTTCGGCACCGCCCGCCCGGACGGCGGACCGGCCGTCACCGACCGGCAGTTCACGGCCTTCGTCGACAAGGAGGTCACCCCGGACTTCCCCGACGGACTCACCGTGCAGAACGGGCGCGGGCAGTGGCGGGACGCGCACGGGACGATCGAGAAGGAGCGGTCGTACGAGCTGATCCTGCTGTACCCGGAAGCGGCGGCGAAGGGCAGCGACCGCAAGGTCGAGGAGATCCGGCGGGCCTACGAGAAGGCCTTCGGGCAGGAGAGCGTGGGCAGGGTGGACGAACACGCCCAGGTCGACTTCTGATGGTCCCGGAGCATGTCCCGGTGTGCGTCCTGGGGCACGTCTGGCGCGCTAAAACTATCGCCGCTAGTTTGTGATTCGGACGACGCAGCCCCGCCGGGAGGAAGCAGCATGAAGGCACACGACGGCCTGTACATCGACGGCGCCTGGCGCGCCGCCGAGAGCCGGGACGTGATCGAGGTCGTGAACCCGGTCGACGAGCAGGTCGTCGGCCGGGTCCCGGCGGGCGGCGCGCTGGACGTCGACACGGCCGTACGCGCCGCCCGTGCCGCCCTCCCGGTCTGGGCCGCCACCCCGCCGGCCGAGCGGGCCGCCCGGCTCGGCGCGCTGCGCGATGCGCTCGCGGCCCGGAAGGACGAGATCGCCGAGACGGTCACCGCCGAGCTGGGCTCACCCCTTCAGTTCTCCCAGGCGGTCCACGCGGGCGTGCCGATCGCGGTCGCGGGTTCGTACGCCGAGTTGGCGGCCACTCACCCCTTCGAGGAGAAGGTCGGCAACTCCACCGTCTACCAGGAGCCGGTGGGCGTGGTCGGCGCGATCACGCCCTGGAACTACCCGCTGCACCAGATCGTCGCCAAGGTCGCCCCGGCGCTCGCCGCGGGCTGCTCGGTCGTGCTGAAGCCCGCCGAGAACACCCCGCTCACCGCCCAGCTGTTCGCGGAGGCGGTGCACGAAGCGGGCTTCCCGGCAGGCGTGTTCAACCTGGTCACCGGCCTCGGCCCGGTCGCCGGTCAGGCCCTCGCCGAGCACCCGGCCGTCGACCTGGTCTCCTTCACCGGCTCCACGGCCGTCGGCAAGCAGATCGGCGCGGTGGCCGGGGCCGCCGTGAAGAAGGTCGCCCTCGAACTGGGCGGCAAGTCCGCGAACGTCATCCTCCCGAGCGCCGACCTCGCCAAGGCCGTCAACGTCGGCGTGGCCAACGTGATGTCCAACTCCGGCCAGACGTGCAGCGCCTGGACCCGGATGCTGGTGCCCGCCGACCGGTACGAGGAGGCGGTGGAGCTGGCGGCCACTGCGGCCGCCAAGTACGGCGAGCGGATCGGTCCCGTCGTCAGCGCCAAACAGCAGACCAGGGTCCGGGGTTACATCGAGAAGGGCATCGCGGAGGGCGCCCGGCTGGTCGCCGGCGGTCCCGAATCGCCCCGCGAGCAGGGCTACTTCGTCAGCCCGACCGTCTTCGCCGACGTCACCCCCGAGATGACGATCGCGCAGGAGGAGATCTTCGGCCCGGTCCTGTCGATCCTGCGCTACACCGACGAGGACGACGCCCTGCGCATCGCCAACGGCACGGTCTACGGACTCGCGGGCGCCGTCTGGGCCGGGGACGAGGCGGAGGCGGTGGCCTTCGCCCGACGCATGGACACCGGTCAGGTCGACATCAACGGCGGACGCTTCAACCCCCTTGCCCCGTTCGGCGGTTACAAGCAGTCGGGCGTCGGCCGCGAGCTGGGCGCGCACGGCCTCGCCGAGTACCTCCAGACCAAGTCCCTGCAGTTCTGAGGAGGTCGCTGCGATGACTTTCACCGTCCGAGCCGCCGTACTGCCCGCCGTGGGCGCCCCGCTGTCGGTCACCGCGATCGAACTCCCGGACCCCGGCCCCGGCCAGGTCCGGGTCCGGCTCGCCGCCGCCGGTGTCTGCCACTCCGACCTCTCCCTCTCCGACGGCACCATGCGCGTGCCTGTCCCGGCGGTCCTCGGCCACGAGGGCGCGGGCACGGTGGTGGCCGTGGGCGAGGGCGTCACCCGTTGTGCACCCGGGGACCCGGTCGTCCTCAACTGGGCCCCCTCCTGCGGCAGCTGCCCCGCCTGCGCGCTGGGCGAGGTCTGGCTCTGCGCCAACGCGCTGAACGGCTCCGCCGACGTCTACGCCCGCACGGCGGACGGCGCCGACCTGCACCCCGGCCTGAACGTGGCGGCCTTCGCCGAGGAGACCGTGGTCGCCGAGTCCTGCGTCCTCCCGCTCCCGGCCGGCATCCCGCTCACCGACGCCGCCCTGCTCGGCTGCGCGGTCCTCACCGGTTACGGGGCCGTCCACCACTCGGCGCGGGTCCGCGAGGGCGAGACGGTGGCGGTGTTCGGCGTCGGCGGGGTGGGCCTGGCCACCGTCCAGGCGGCCCGGATCGCGGGCGCCTCCCGGATCATCGCGGTGGACGTCTCCGAGGAGAAGGAGGGCCTGGCGCGCGCGGCGGGCGCCACCGACTACGTCGTCGCCTCCGACACCACGCCCCGCGCGATCCGCTCCCTCACCGGCAAGCAGGGCGTCGACGTCGCCGTGGAGTGCGTGGGCCGCGCGGTCAGCATCCGCGCGGCCTGGGAGTCCACCCGCCGGGGCGGCCGTACGACGGTGGTCGGCATCGGCGCAAAGACCGAACAGGTCACCTTCAACGCCCTGGAGCTCTTTCACTGGGGCCGCACCCTCTCCGGCTGCGTCTACGGCAACTCGGACCCGGCACGCGACCTGCCCCTGCTCGCCGGACACGTCCGGGCGGGCCGCCTGGACCTGGGCGCGCTGGTGACGGAACGGATCGCGCTGGAGGACATCCCGGTCGCCTTCGAGAACATGCTGGCGGGGAAGGGCGGCCGGGCGCTGGTCGTGTTCTGAACAGGCGTGTTCTGCGCGGGAGTCGTCACAGCGGCCTGCGGGCCTCCTCGGGCCGGGCCTCGTGCGCGGCCACGACCCGGGAGGTCCGCGCCCGCGACCGGGACACCGCGACACCGGCCAGGCACAGCACCCCGCCCGCGAGCGTCAGCACACCCGGCACCTCACCGAGCGCCAGCCACGACATCAGGACGACCAGCGCGGGCACCGCGTAGGTGGTCGCCCCCATCCGGCTGGCCGTCGTACGGGCGAGCGCGTACGCCCAGGTGGTGAAGGCCAGGGCGAGCGGGAACACGCCCAGGTACAGCATGTTGAGGGTCGCGGAGAGCGGGGCGTCGGCTGTCTCGCCGACGAGCTGCCCGGAGAACGGCAGGCACAGGACGGCGCCGATCAGACACCCGAACGTCGTCACCTGGAGCGCGCTGGCGTGGCCGAGCGCCGGCTTCTGCGCGACGACGCCGCCGGCGTACGCGACGGCGGCCAGCAGGCACAGCACCACGCCGAGCACCGAGGAACCGCCTTCGCCCGACATCGACAGGCCGACGGTCACCGCGCCCGCGAACGACACGGCCATCCCCGCGAGCAGCCGCGGCGGCATCGGATCGCCGAGCAGCCGGGCGCCGAGCAGGGCGATCAGGATCGGGCCGATGTTCACGACGAGGGCGGCGGTGCCGGCGTCCACCTGCTGCTCGCCCCAGTTCAGCACGACGCTGTAGAAGCCGAACCAGAGGAGGCCGGACACCACGATGCCGCGCCAGGCGGACCTGGGAGGGAGGCCCTCGCGCCGCACGACACAGAGGAGCCCGAGCACGAGCGACCCGGAGAGCAGCCGGCCGAGGGCGAGTGCGCCGGGAGAGTAGGAGTCGCCTGCGCTGCGGATCGACACGAAGGCCGACGCCCAGAGCACGACGGTGACGGCGGCTGCGGCGACGGGGAGGAGGCGGGGGTCGGCGATGCGAGCGGGCTTCTTCATAAGGTCGAGAGTAAGGAGCGGGGGAGGACGGGGCTGGCGGATTTCGGACGGGGCTGGTGGGTGGTTGGTGAGTGGAGGGCGCTAGGCGTCGCGCACGTACAGCAGCAGGCCGCCCGTCAGCAGCGCCGCGGCGGCCCACCCGGCGGTCACGCCGAGGCCGGCCCAGGGGCCGATGGGCAGGGAGCGGAGGCCGGTGGTGGCCTGGACGGCGAGTCCGGCGCTCATCGGCCCGATCCGCTGGAGCAGGCGCTGCCCGTGCGGATCGCCGATCGCCTGGGAGAGGAGAGGGAACAGGTAGAGCAGACCGAGGACGATCCCGATGCCGGTCGCGGAGTCCCGTACGACGGTGGCGACGCCGAGGCCGAGCAGGGCGATCAGGGTCAGATAGAGGACCGACCCGAGGGCCGCACGCAGCGTGGGTCCGTCGGACGGCAACAGCGACAGGGACGACGACGGGGACAGCGGCGGCGGGGCCGGACGGCCGTGGGTGGCCGCCGTGCCGGTGTGCCCGGGCAGCAGGACCCCGCCGGCGGTCAGCGACCCGAGAACCGCGACGGTCCCGGCCGCGGCCACGATCCCGGCCAGAGTGACGGCCTTGGCCGCGAGGACGGTGATCCGGCGCGGCATCGCCGTCAGGGTGCCGCCGATCATCCCGGTGCCGTACTCGGCAGCCATGACCAGGACGGCCAGGACGACGACCGGTGCCTGGCCGAGCCGTACGCCGGTGAGGCTCAGCCTGGTCGGGTCGCCGCAGCCGGCGGACCCGCAGGCCGCCACCGAGACCGCGCCGGCGCTCAGGGCCACGGTCGCCACGACGGTGGCGAGCAGCAGCCACAGCGGGCCGCGGACGGTCCGGAGCTTCGTCCACTCCGCGTGCAGGGCCGGTCTCACGCGTCCCTCCGGCGCAGCACCAGGGCCGCCGCGGCCAGCCCCGCCACCGCGTAGCCGGCCAGGACGGCGAGCCCGGCCCACGGGGCGAGCGGGTAGTAGCCGTCGTACGGCGTGTACACGCTCGTGACCTGGGGGTACCGCACGAGCGTCTGCTGGACGGCGAAGGCCGCGGCCGGGGTCACCCGGGCCAGCCGGTCCGCCATGCCCGCGGGCAGGAACGGGTTGGCGATCAGCAGGTACGGCAGCACGACGGCCACGACGACGCACGCGACCGCACCGGCCCCGCGCCGCAGGACGGTGCCGACGCACAGGGCCAGGACCGAGGCGGCCGCGAGCAGCGCCGCGGTCCCCAGCGCCACGCGGAGTCCGGTCCCGGACGTCACCGGGAAGACGAACACGCCGCTGTGCCGGGCCAGCCGCTCGCCGAGCGGAATCGCGAGAGCCGATCCGGTCAGCCCGGCGGCGAAGGTGACGCCGCCCAGCACCGTCGCCTTGGCCAGCAGCATGCGGCTCCGCAGCGGACCGGCGGCCAGGGTCACGCGGATCAGGTTGTCGCGGTACTCCGTGGTGATGAACAGCACCCCCACGACGACCACCACGATCAGCGCGGCGAACGTACCGGTGAGGAGATCGCCGAGGGTGCCGCCGGTGGGCAGGGTCTCGCGGACGGCGGGCGCCAGGTCGCCCGCGCCGGTCACCGTGAAACGGCCGTCGGATTCCGTGACCGAACCCGAGGTGTTCGCCGGATAACCGGCGAAGGTGGGCGATCCGGCCCCCACCTGGTCCCCCGTCCAGTCGCCGGCGGCCCACTGCCCCCCGACCCGCAGGTCCCCGAAGACGGCCGTGGAGACACTCCCGCGGGTGCCCCTGCCGTCCACGGCGGGCGGGGACGCGACGAACAGCCCGCCCTGCGCGGTGTGTCCCAGCCCGCGCAGCCGCACGGTGCCCACCTTGGTCCAGTGCGTGCCGTCGGCGGAGGCGTAACCGGTGACGGTGTCGCCCGCACGGTCCAGCCGCAGCCCGCGGACGGACGCGGCAGCCTCGGGGGAGGCGGGGGAGGCGGCGGAGTCGGTGCCGGGGAGAGCGGTGTCGTTGACGAAGTCGTCCTGCATCCGCACGCCATGGCCGCGGGTCACCATGATCGCCGCATAGGGCGAGCCCTGACGGGTGCTCTCCCTGACGACGAGTCCGGCCTTCGCCCACGGCACGACGCCGGGCTCCAGGTCCCGGGGACCGGCGGGAACGCCGCTGGTCAGCGCGGACACGGAGACGGAGACGGAGCCGTCTCCCGCCAGCGGCCGGTGCACGAAGTAGAAGCTGTCGGTGACCGGTACACCGCCCGGTCCGGTCGGCACGGGCGGTGCGCCCCGCTGGTCGCTGCTGACCCCGGCGAGCAGCGCCATCAGCACCGGCAGCAGCGCGGCCACCACCAGACCGGCCACCCAACCGCGTACGGTCCGGAACTTGGTCCACTCCGCGCGCACCAAGGGGACGAAGCGGGCCCACCGGCCGGCGGACGACGACGTGCCGGCGGCGGTCACCGCGGGACCTCCGTGGCCGCCGAGGCCCGGAACTCCACGGCGTCACGGGTGAGTTCCAGGTAGACGTCCTCGAGGGTGGCCCGGTGTGCCGACACCTCGGAGAACGGCACCGCGTTCGCGCCGAGCAGCGCCACGACACGGTCCGCGGGCAGGCCGGAGACGGTCACGGTGTCGCGGCCGGTGACCGCCACGGTCGCGCCGGCCCGGGTGAGCACCGTCGTCGCGTGGGTCCCGGCCGTGGTCCGCAGGGCCACCCGGTCCCCGGACGCGGCCGCCAGCAGCTCGGCCACCCCGGCGTCGGCGAGGGCCCTGCCGCGCCCGGCCACCACGAGGTGGTCGGCGGTGTCCTGCATCTCGCTCATCAGGTGGCTGGAGACCAGCACCGCGCGGCCCTGGGCGGCCAGCGACCGCAGGAAGCCGCGCAGCCAGATGACGCCGTCGGGGTCCATGCCGTTGAACGGCTCGTCGAGCAGGACGACCGGCGGGTCGCCCAGCAGGGCCGCGGCGATCCCGAGCCGCTGCCGCATGCCGAGCGAGTAGCCGCCGGCCCTGCGCCGGGCCGCCGGGGTCAGGCCGACCAGCTCGATCACCCGGTCCACCCGCCGCCCGGTCAGGCCCTGCGAGTGTGCCAGCCACAGCAGGTGGTTGCGCCCGCTGCGGGCGGGGTGCGGCGCCGCCGCGTCCAGCAGCGAGCCGACATGCCTCAGCGGGTGCCGAAGACTGCGGTACGGCGTCCCCCCGACGAGCGCGGTGCCCTCGTCGACCGCGTCCAGGCCGAGAACGACCCGCAGGGTGGTGGTCTTCCCGGCCCCGTTCGGTCCCACAAAGCCGGTCACCCGCCCCGGACGGACGGTGAAGGACATGCCGTCGAGGGCCGGGACCGGCCCGTAACGCTTGCGCAGTCCGGAGACGACGATCCCCGCGGCGCTCACCACGGCGCGCTGACGGTTCGAGAAGTCTTGGTGGTTCGAAGAGGACTCATGGCGACGGTTGTACGCGGCCCCTGGTTCCGGTCCGGTCGCAGTGGCCGCGACCCGGTCGAGACCTGGCCGCCCCCGTTGCGACCCGGTTGCGACCCGGGATCTGGCATCGTCGGGGCATGGCATCCCGACCCGTCGGCCGGTCCGTCCGTCCTGTCCGCCCCGTCCGCCCGGTCCACCCCGCACGTCACGTCCGCACGACGCCCCGCGGTGAGCGGCGGTGAGGGTCCTCGTCGTCGAGGACTTCGAGGTCCTCGCCCGCTCCCTGGGTACCGGACTCCGTCGTGAGGGCATGGCCGTCGACGTCGTCCTGGACGGCACCGCCGCACTCGACCGCTTGGCCGTCACCCGCTACGAGGTGGTGATCCTCGACCGTGACCTGCCCGGTGTCCACGGGGACGAGATCTGCCGGCGACTCGCCCACGGCCGCTGTGAGCCCCGGGTCCTCATGCTCACCGCCGCCGACACGATCGAGGACCGGGTCGACGGGCTGGGCCTCGGCGCCGACGACTACCTGCCCAAGCCGTTCGCGTTCGCCGAACTCGTCGCCCGCGTCCGTGCGCTGGCCCGCCGCGCCACCCCGCCGCTGCCGCCCACCCTGGCGTGCGGGGACATCACCCTCGACCCGGGCCGCCGCACCGTGTTCCGGGCCGGACGGCGCCTCGATCTGAGCCCCAAGGAGTTCGCCCTCCTCGCCTGTCTGCTCGCCGCACCCGGACTGGTCGTCTCCGCCGAGGAGCTGCTCGAACGCGTCTGGGACGAGGCCGCGGACCCCTTCAGCAGCGCGGTCAAGCACACGATGCACCGGCTGCGGGGCAAGCTCGGCGACCCGCCCGTGATCGAGACCGTCCGCGAGGGCGGCTACCGGATCGGACCTTCGTGACCGGCTCCGGCCGACTCGCGGGGAGATCCCTGCAGACACGGCTCGCGCTCGCCTACGCGGCCGGCATCTACGCCGCCGGGGTCTTCGTCCTCGTCTGCGTCGCCGTCCCGCTGGCCGGCGTCCGGTCGACGAAACCCAGAGGTGCCCCGTCGGCCGGCGGGATCACCGGAACCGGCGACGCGATCGGCCTGCCCCGGCTCCTCACCGGATCCGCGGTGGCCCTGGTCGTGCTGGTTCCGGTGGCGGTGGGGCTCGGCTGGTTCGTCGCCGGCCGGTTCCTGCGCCCGCTGCGCGCCATCACCACCACCGCCAGGGTCATCTCCGCGGGCGACCTCCACCGGCGCCTCGACCTCGGCGAGCCCACGGACGAACTGACCGAGTTGGGCCACACCCTCGACGACCTGTTCGCCCGCCTTGAGGCCTCCTTCGACGCCCAGCGCCACTTCGTCGCCAACGCCTCCCACGAGCTGCGGACGCCCCTCGCCGGACTGCGCACCCTCCTCGAAGTCGCCCTCGCCGACCCCGATGCCGACGCCGACACGCTGCGCTCGGTCTGCGAGGAGGCCCTCGTCCTCGGCGCACACCAGGAACGGCTCGTCAGGGCGCTGCTCGTGCTCGCCACCGGCGAGCGCGGGATCTCCCGCCGGGTCACCGTGGACCTCGCCCGTGTCGTCGAGGGGGTGCTCGTCTCCCGCCGCGACCTGGCGGCCGAGCGGGGCATCGGCTTCGCCGCACACCTGACGCCCGCGCCGACGGCCGGGGACCCGGGACTGATCGAGAGCCTCGTCGCCAACCTCGTGGACAACGCCGTCCGCCACAACCACCCGGACGGGCACGTGGAGATCACCGCGCGGACCGTCGGCACACAGGCGACCCTCACGGTCGCCAACAGCGGCCCGGTCGTCCCCGACGACCAGGTCCGGCGCCTGTTCCAGCCCTTCCAGAAGCTGGCGCCCGAGCGCAACGGCCACCGCGACGGCTACGGCCTCGGCCTCGCCATCGTCAACGCGGTGGCCCACGCCCACCACGCCACCCTCACCACGACCCCCCGCCCCGAGGGCGGCCTGTCGATCGAGGTCCGGTTCGCCCACAGCACCGACAGCTGAAGCGCCCCACCAGGGGCGCGGGACGTCATCGGCGTGCGGCTCCGCCGCGTGGGCGCGACAAGGCCCCACCGGCCCGCACCCGGCACACCACCGAACCACCCCCCCGGAAGCCCTACACCGTCCCCTTCACTCGTGCGAACTGTTCACTCAACCCGTCCAACAACGCCCGCAACCCCGTCTCGAACGCCCGCTCGTCCACCTTCTCCTGCTGTTCCGCCAGCAGATGCGCCTGCCCCAGATGCGGATAGTCGGCCGGATCGTACGCGCTCGCGTCGTCCACGAACCCCCCGGCGAACGACCCCAGCGCCGAGCCCATGATGAAGTACCGCATCAACGCCCCGATCGACGTCGCCTGCGCCGCCGGCCACCCCGCGTCCACCATCGCGCCGTAGACCACGTTGGCGAGGCGCAGGCCCGCCGGGCGGCGGCCGGGGCCCCGGGCGAGGACCGGGACGATGTTCGGGTGGGCCCGCAGCGCCGTCCGGTAGGACACCGCCCAGTCGTGCAGCGCGGTCCGCCAGTCCCGCCCGGCGTCGTGCCCGAGGTCTTCGAACATCGACAGGTCGACCTGCGCGCTGACCGAGTCCGCGACCGCCTCCAGGATCTCGTCCTTGGTGCGGAAGTGGTTGTAGAGCGAGGGCCCGCTCACCCCCAGCTCGGCGGCCAGCCGCCGGGTGGAGACGGCCGCCAGACCCTCCGCGTCCACGAGTTCCCGGGCCGCCCGGACGATCCGGTCGGTGCTGAGGAGGGGCTTGCGCGGTCGGGCCATGGCGCACATAGTAGGGCCCGGGGAAAGAAACTAGCAGTGCTAATTTAAAGGGTGATCGCATGGTGAACCTGGGACTCAGCGAGGAGCAGACCGCCGTCCGGCAGCTCGCCCGGGACTTCGTCGACCGCGAGATCACTCCGCACGTGATCGCCTGGGACCGCGCCGAGGAGGTCGACCGGGGGATCGTGAAGAAGCTCGGCGAGGTCGGCTTCCTGGGCCTGACCGTCGACGAGGAGTACGGCGGCTCGGGCGGCGACCATCTCGCGTACTGCCTGGTGACGGAGGAACTGGGCCGGGGGGACTCCTCGGTCCGCGGGATCGTGTCCGTGTCCCTGGGGCTGGTCGCCAAGACCGTGGCCGCCTGGGGTACCGAGGAGCAGAAACGGCGCTGGCTGCCGGGGCTCACCTCCGGCTCGTACGTCGGCTGTTTCGGCCTCACCGAACCCGGCACCGGCTCCGACGCGGGCAACCTCACCACCCGCGCCGTTCGCGATGGCGACGACTATGTCGTCAACGGCACCAAGATGTTCATCACCAACGGCACCTGGGCCGACGTCGTCCTCCTCTTCGCCCGCTCCACCGACGCCCCCGGCCACAAGGGCGTCTCCGCCTTCCTGGTGCCGGCCGACACCCCCGGCCTCACCCGCCGCCCCCTGCACGGCAAGCTCGGCCTGCGCGGCCAGGCCACCGCCGAACTCGTTCTGGAGGACGTCCGGGTCCCCGCCTCGGCGATGCTCGGTCCTGAGGGCAAGGGCTTCTCGGTCGCGATGTCGGCGCTCGCCAAGGGGCGGATGTCGGTCGCCGCCGGCTGCGTCGGGATAGCGCAGGCCGCGCTGGACGCGGCCGTGCGGTACGCGGGGGAGCGCGAGCAGTTCGGCACGCCGATCGCCGGGCACCAGCTCGTCCAGGAGCTCATCAGCGACATCGCCGTCGACGTGGACGCGGCCCGGCTGCTGACCTGGCGGGTCGCCGATCTGATCGACCGGGGGCTGCCCTTCGCCACCGAGTCCTCCAAGGCCAAGCTCTTCGCCTCGGAAGCCGCGGTGCGCGCCGCCAACAACGCCCTCCAGGTCTTCGGCGGCTACGGCTACATCGACGAGTACCCGGCGGGCAAACTCCTGCGCGACGCCCGCGTGATGACCCTCTACGAGGGCACCAGCCAGATCCAGAAACTGCTCATCGGGCGGGCGCTGACGGGCGTCTCGGCGTTCTGAGTACGTCCCTGAGTATCCCGACGGATGTGGCGCGGGCCACGTCCCGCGATGCTCGAACCATGAGTGACACACCGGTCAGACACCAGAACACGGCCGCCTTCTACGGGCAGGCCGTCGCCTCCTTCGCCCTCGCCCTCACGGCCATCGCCATCGGCATCTTCCGGCTGCACGCCGACGCCTGGGTCCGCGGCTTCCTCGGCATCGCCGTGCTCTACCTCGTCACCTCCGCCTTCACCCTCGCGAAGGTCGTCCGCGACCGCCAGGAGGCCGGGCAGATCGTCAGCCGCGTCGACCAGGCCAGGCTGGAGAAGCTGCTCGCCGAACACGACCCCTTCGAGAAGCTCTGACCCTTCGGGACGCTCCGAGGCCCCTGCCGCCCGTGAAAAGCTCTGAGCGGGCACACTAAGCGCTCGCTCAGCCGGGGCGGTATGGTGGAGCTCCGGTACCGAGAGGGGCGAGCGAGCGATGAGTACGGCGGAGGAGACGACCGGCGGCGAGGTCGAGCCGTGGGAAGAGGTCACCCCTGACGCGGCCCGGCGACTGCTGGTCGCCGCCGTGGAGGCCTTCGCCGAGCGCGGCTACCACGCCACCACCACCCGCGACATCGCGGGCCGGGCCGGCATGAGCCCCGCCGCGCTCTACATCCACTACAAGACCAAGGAAGAGCTGCTCCACCGGATCAGCCGCATCGGTCACGACAAGGCCCTGGAGATCCTCCAGACGGCCGCCCGGCGCGAGGGCACCGCCACCGAGCGGCTCGCCGACGCCGTCAGCTCCTTCGTCCGCTGGCACGCCGGGCGGCGCACCACCGCCCGGGTCGTGCAGTACGAACTCGACGCCCTCGGCCCCGACGCCCGCGCCGAGATCCTCGACCTGCGCCGCCAGGTCGACGCCGAGGTGCGCGGGATCATCCAGGAGGGCGTCGCCGCCGGCGAGTTCGACGTCATCGACGTGCACGGCACCACCCTCGCGGTGCTGTCGCTCTCCATCGACGTCGCCCGCTGGTTCAACGTGAACGGTCCCCGCACCCCCGAGGAGGTCGGCGCGCTCTACGCCGACCTCGTGCTGCGGATGGTCGGGGCCAAGTAGCGGCCCGCCGTCCTCAGAGGTAGTACCGGGACACCGACTCCGCGACGCAGACCGGCTTGTCGCCGCCCTCGCGCTCCACGCTGAAGGCGACCGTCACCTGCACGCCGCCCGTGACGTCCTCGACACCGGTGATCTTCGCGGTGGCGCGCAGCCGGGAGCCGACCGGGACGGGGGCGGGGAAGCGGACCTTGTTGGTGCCGTAGTTCACGCCCATCTTCACGCCCTCGACCGTGATCAGCTGGGGGCCGAAGAGCGGGAGCAGCGACAGGGTCAGATAGCCGTGCGCGATGGTCGTGCCGAACGGGCCCGCCGCCGCCTTCTCGGGGTCGATGTGGATCCACTGGTGGTCGCCGGTCGCGTCCGCGAACAGGTCGATCCGCTTCTGGTCGACCTCCAGCCAGTCGGTGTAGCCCAGCTGCTCGCCCACGGCCGCCTTCAGCTCGTCGGGGGAGGTGAAGATCCTCGGTTCTGCCATGTTGCCGGCCCTCTCGCACTCACGGTCACGTGTGCATTGTCTAAGCAACTGCTTAGCATGGTCGGGTACGGGCCCCCTGTCAACGGACCGCGACCCGCACCCGGTGGGTAGTCTCTGCGGGGTGCCGCAGATTCCCGAGAAGATCCACGAGCTGACCGTGGGCCAGTTGTCCGCGCGCAGCGGTGCCGCCGTCTCCGCGCTGCACTTCTACGAGTCCAAGGGCCTCATCAGCAGTCGGCGGACCTCCGGCAACCAGCGCCGCTACACCCGTGACACGCTGCGCCGGGTGGCCTTCGTCCGGGCGGCACAACGCGTCGGCATCCCCCTCGCGACGATCCGCGAGGCCCTCTCGGAGCTTCCCGAGGAACGCACGCCCAACCGCGAGGACTGGGCGCGTCTTTCGGAGGCGTGGCGGGCGGAACTGGACGAACGCATCAGGCAGCTGAACCGGCTCCGCGACCACCTGACGGACTGCATCGGCTGCGGGTGCCTGTCCTTGAGCAGCTGCGTGCTGTCCAACCCGGACGACGCGATCGGCCAACGCCTGGCGGGCTCGCGCCTGCTGCCGGAGAGGGGGCGGCCGTAGTCCGGCTGCGGGCCGGTGGGGGCTGATCGCGCAGTTCCTCGCGTCCCTAAAAGACATGGCTGCGGCCAATCGTGCCTCCCCCAAGCGTCCCCCCCCGCCCCCACCCCGGGCCCCTACTCGAACTCCGTCCCGCCCTTCCGGGTCAGGTACGCCGGGCTCACCGCCTTCGCGATCGCCCGCCCCCCGGTCACCGCGCTGTACCGCTCCACCACCGGACGGATCACCACACCCTCCCGCAGGTGCAGCCCCCGCCCGGACACGGTCTCCCGCCCGCTCGCGACCTCCAGCACCCGCTCGATGTCGTACGCCCCCTCGAACAGCCGCGGCACCAGCGGCAGCTCGCCGGCCAGGTATTCCGCCGCGTCCAGCCACCGCACCGCCCCGTCGAACTCGGCGGACACCTCGGCGGACACGTCGAACGCGGCGTACCCGAGCGACTCCCGCCGCCCGTCGGCGCCGTACGTCAGGTCCTGGACCCCCGCCCCGTACACCTCTCCGAAGATCCCGACCCGGCGCGCGCCGAGCCGTTCGGCGAGTCGGCGGGCCGCCTCGGCGACGCCGTGGCCGCGCACCGCCCGCCAGTAGAGGTTGCGCGGATCCTCCTTGAGGGCCAGGGACTTCGCGCCGAAGCCCTTCGAGGACACGTACACCCGGTCCTCGTCGGCGACATAGGTGACCAGGCATGCCGAACCGTGGAGCTTCTCGGTGAGGACCACCGGCTCGCCGGGCTCGAAGATGCCGGGGTAGCGCTGGATGTTCTCGATGTCGACCCAGGGGAGCAGATCGGGTGCCGACTCGACGTCCCCGTCCATCGTGGGCGGGACCGGCGGCACCCACTTGGTGATGCCGAGCGTCTCCGCGAAGTCGGTGCCCTCCGCCACCGCCCGCGCCAGGTCGACGCCGGTCAGCACCTTCGGACGGCACACGATGCCCTGCGACAGCTCACCGCGCAGCCGCACCGCCCTGACCCGGTCCGCGTTGCTTCCCGCCAGCCGCCCGGTCAGCCCCAGTTCCTCGATCAGCCCGGCCGGCAGCACGGCCTGTTCGGGGATGTACAGGGCGGTCTCGCCGGTGCGGTACACGCCCTTGGCGACGACCGCGCGGTAGAGGCCCACCTGGGCCAGCTCCAGCGCGTCGGCGTTGGGGTGCTCGTGGACGGTCAGCACTTCGGCGGTGACGCGCAGCGTCGACATCGGTGCTCCTCGCTCGGAGGGAACCTGCGGGTTCCTCAGCTGGGTTTCATCGGACCCAACTCTCCGGACGGGAAAAGGGTGGAACCAGCGGATTAGCCGCTGCTATGGCGCTGTCGTGAGCGGTTGCCCACCGCGGGCCGCCAGGCAGTTGGGGGGTGCGGCATCCCCGGCGCACCCCCACGTGGTCAGGCCGACATGAGAAGCCGCCCGCGCCTGGCATAGGCCAGGGCCTCGGGGGTGAGTACCGGACGCGGCACCAGGATCCCGCAGTCCGTGCAGACCGGACCGGCGGAGGGCTCGTGGTCCAGGTCGTACTTCCAGATGAGGCGCTCCCCTGCGCACACCGGGCAGACCGTGCCCGGCTCGCGCTCCAGGGCGGCGATCAGCCGTCGCAGCACCTCGGCGAGTGGTTCGTCGGGATGGACCCGTGGGTCGTCGCACCAGGCCACTCCGAATCCGCCCCAGGTCAGCCGGTGCCAGTCGTCCACGCTGCCCGGGCGGCGCAGCCCGTCGTGCTTCTCCTTCTTGCGGCGCTCGGCGAACTCGCCCTCATAGGCGAGCCATACCGTCCGCGCCTCCTCCAGCTCCTCCAGCGCGCCCACGAGACGCACTGGATCGGGGGACCGGTCCTCGGGACCGAACCCGGCCCGCGAGCAGAGATGGTCCCAGGTCGCGCGGTGCCCGTAAGGAGCGAACCGCTCCAGGCACTTGCGCAGCGAGTAACGCCGTAGCGCCAGATCGCACCGTGGGTCTCGCACCTGTCTCGCCAGACTCCGGAAACCGGCCATCGCCCTGCACCTCCGTCACACCTGCACCTGTACTTCGGTCACTTCGGCGTCGCCGCACCGGCTTCGCGCGGCGTTGCCGTATAGACGTATCGACACTCGAATCGGCTCCATCCGATTTCCGATGCCGCCCATAAGGCCGCCCGCCTTGACCGACGGCCGGTGGCACCACCGACGCGGGCGACCACTCCAAAACTTGACGCATGTTCATCTTCAATCCCGGGGATACCGGCGGTAACGTCCGGCACCACCCCCGTCGTGAGGAGCTGCCATGCCCCGGCGCACCAGACATCACGCGTTGTTCGACAGACTGAGAACTCCCCGCAAGCTCCCCGGGTTCCTGAAAGCCGCATCCGTATGCGTCCTCATGGCCGGCCTGCTCTCCCCGCTGGTCCAGGCGACTCCGGCGGCGGCCGCGGCCTCCAACGACTACTGCGGCGGCCAGTGTTCCGACATCCTGCCGCCCGGCGAGAACGGCAACGCCACGCTCGCCCAGGTCCTCCTCAACCAGGTCTTCGGCACCCAGCCCGACCATGCCGAGGATCAGCTGGGCCCCTACAACAACCTGGCCACGGGTTACTCCACCCTCACCGACGCGAAGATCAACACGTTCTTCAACGACTCGTCGTTCGGTGTCGCTTCCGATCAAGTCGCCTCCACGGAGAGTCCGGCGGGTCGCAGTGACGTGACGATCGTCCGTGACAAGAAGACGGGCGTGCCGCACATCACCGGTACCACCAGATACGGCACCGAGTTCGGCGCGGGGTATGCCGCCGCTGAGGACCGGCTGTGGCTCATGGACGTGTTCCGGCACGTCGGCCGCGGCCAGCTCACCACCTTCGCCGGTGGCGCCGCCTCCAACCAGGGCCTCGAGCAGGAGTTCTACCGCAACGCCCCCTACTCCGAGGCCGACCTCCAGGCGCAGATCGACAACGCCGTCGCCAACAACGGCGCCCGCGGCCAGCAGGCCCTCGCGGACGCCAACGCCTACCTCGCCGGCATCAACTCCTACATCGACGCCTCCGACAGCGGCCGGTACTTCCCCGGCGAGTACGTGCTGACCGGACACAAGGACTCGATCACCAACGCCGGTACGATCGACCACTTCAAGATCACCGACCTGGTGGCGCTGGCCTCCGTGATCGGCACGCTGTTCGGCTCCGGCGGCGGCGGCGAGGTCAACAACGCCATCTCGCTGCTCGCCGCCCAGGAGAAGTACGGCGTGACGGAGGGCACCAAGGTCTGGGAGTCGTTCCGTGAGCGCAACGACCCCGAGGCGGCGCTCACCGTCCACAACGGCGAGAGCTTCCCGTACGGCACCAAGCCCGACAACCCGCAGGGCGAGGCGCTGCCCGACGCCGGTACGGTGACGACCGAACCGCTGGTCTACAACGCCACCGGCACCGGCGCCGACCAGAGCGCCAGCGCGGCCTCCGCGGCGGCGACCGCGACCGCACTCAGCTCGGCCAAGCGAGGGATGTCCAACGCCCTGGTCGTCAGCGGCAAGTACACCGCGAGCGGTCACCCGATCGCCGTCTTCGGACCGCAGACCGGCTACTTCGCCCCGCAGCTGCTCATGCTCCAGGAGATCCAGGGCCCGGGCATCAGCGCCCGCGGCGCCTCCTTCGCCGGCCTGAGCATGTACGTCGAACTGGGCCGCGGCCAGGACTACGCGTGGTCCGCCACCACCTCCGGGCAGGACATCATCGACTCCTACGCGGTCGAACTCTGCCAGGACGACTACCACTACCTGTACCACGGCACCTGCACGGCCATGGACGAGGTCGAGCAGACCAACTCCTGGAAGCCGACCACGGCCGACGGCACGGCCGCCGGCTCGTACACCATGAAAGTCTGGAAAACCAAGTACGGCCCTGTCGAATACCGGGCCACCGTCGGCGGGAAGAAGGTCGCCTACACCACCCTGAGATCCTCCTACATGCACGAGGCCGACTCGATCATCGGCTTCCAGATGCTCAACGACCCCGACTACGTGAAGAGCCCGCAGACCTTCCAGAGCGCGGTCCAGCACATCAACTTCACCTTCAACTGGTTCTACGCCGACTCCTCGCACACCGCGTACTACAACAGCGGCAACAACCCGGTGCGGGCGAGCGGGGTCGACCCCGAGTTCCCGATCTGGGGCCAGGCCGCCTACGAGTGGCAGAACTGGGACCCGACCACCAACACGGCCGACTACACCCCGGCCTCCGCGCACCCCAACTCCATCGACCAGGACTACTACATCTCCTGGAACAACAAACAGGCGCTGAACTACACGACCGCCAGCTGGGGTGACGGGTCCGTGCACCGCGGCAACCTCCTCGACGACCGGGTCAAGAAACTCGTCGCTGCCGGCGGTGTCACCCGCTCTGCGCTTGTCAAGGCCATGGCAGACGCATCGCTCACGGACCTGCGTGCCGAGGACGTGCTGCCGGACCTGCTGAAGGTGGTCAACAGCAGTACGGTGACCGACTCCACGGCCGCCGCGGCCGTCACCAAGCTCCAGACCTGGCTGACCGCGGGCGGCAAACGCACGGAGACCTCGGCGGGTTCGAAGACCTATGCCAACTCCGACGCCGTCCGGATCCTGGACGCCTGGTGGCCGCTGCTGGTGAAGGCCGAGTTCCAGCCCGGCCTCGGTGACGACCTGTACACCGCGTTCACCAACAACCTGTACATCGACGAGACCCCGTCGGCCGCCCACGGCCCGACCGGTGCGCATGCCGGAAGCTCCTTCCAGTACGGCTGGTGGAGTTATGTCGACAAGGACATCCGGTCGGTGCTCGGGCAGACCGTGTCGGGGCCGCTCGCCGAGCAGTACTGCGGCGGCGGCAGCCTCAGCGCCTGCCGGGACATCCTCATCAGCACCCTGAAGACGGCGGCCGGCACCAGCGCGTCCACCGTCTACCCCGGGGACTCGCTGTGCTCGGCGGGCGACCAGTGGTGCGCCGACTCGATCGTGCAGCGCACCCTGGGCGGCATCAAGCACTACAACATCAGCTGGCAGAACCGGCCGACCTTCCAGCAGGTCGTCGAGTTCACGTCACACCGGTGAGCCGAATGCCGGTGAGCCGAACGCCGGTCCGCTGATGCCCCACGGCGGCGGGGTCATGCGATGTGCCCCGCCGCCAGCACCACCCGCGCCAGTTCGGGGTGCACGATGTCGCTGTGCGCCCCGGACGGCGGGCCGCCCCTCTTCACGACCGCCGCCGCGTCGACGTTCACACAGCCCGGCGCGGCGAGCGGGCCGCGCAGCGCCGCCGCCAGGTCCAGCGACCGGGTCCCCGGCACCTCCTGGACACCGTCGTGGCCCATCGCACCCCACTTGGCGCCCAGCATCCGCGCCACGTCCTCGCCCAGCGCCGACTCGCAGTCGTCCGCCATCCGCGAGGCCAGCGGGTACAGCGTGCCGAGCGACTGGTCGAAGTGGGAGTAGCAGCACACCAGCGGGCCGTCGATCCGGTTCTGCTGACCCTGGAGCACTCCGCCGGCGCGCGGATCGTGCGGCAGCCGGGCGGCGAACGCGTAGTGCGAGAACGCCCCTTGCAGCAGGGTCACGGACTTCACCGTGCGCACCCCGTCCGGCAGCCCGCGCAGCGCGAACGACACCAGCCGGCCGCCGAAGCTGTGCCCCACCAGATGCACCCGCACGTCCGGCGCCGCATCGGCCAGCTGACCGATCACCCGCCCGAGCCCACGCTCCCCGACGGTCCCCGCGCGCCGCTTCATCGCGTAGTACGTCGCCTGCCGCAGCAGCTCCTTCGCGCCGTCCCAGGGGTTCGGCACCGTGAACCCGGCCGCGCCGCCGTGCCCCTGGAGGGCGGCCAGCGCCGCCGCGAACTCCTCGCACAGGGTCGTGATCTCCCCGCTGAACAGCACGGGCTCGCTCTGCGGGACGCCCTCCGCGAGCGTGTCCGCGGCGAACAGCGGCTGCGGGCCGCCGGGCAGCACCTCGACCAGCAGCCGTACGAGCCGCCCGAACTCCTCCAACTCGTTCGCCGGCCGCTGGTCCAGCATCCGCGCGATCTGGTCGACCACGGTGGCCCGCCCCGGGAACGTCTCCAGGAGCGCGTGCCGGGTGTCCTTGTCGAGGACGGGGGCCTGTGCCTCCTCCGCCTCCGCGGCCACCACGGACTTCGGGAAGTCGGGGATCGGCTCGTCGCAGAACCGCATCGACGGCCAGATCACCCCGGCGTACCCGATCCGTGCCTTCGGTGCGAGCTTCGGGACCGGCGCGAAGAACCGCCGGTACAGGCGGGTCGCCCCCGAACGGTCGTTGTTCCAGCCGTGCGCGAAGACGATCAGGTCGTGGAGGCCGTGGCCGCCGATCTCGCCCAGCAGCCGGTCGCGTTCGCCGCCGTCCGGGTCCCCGTCGGCGTCGAAGGTCAGCTCCCAGTAGGGAGCCACGCTCATCCCAGGATCGGACATACCAGGCTCCTCGTCCCCCGAACCGGTGCGATGTGCGCGCATCGTCCCGCCACGGGGCAAGGTTGGCCATACAACGCGCCTCACCTGTAGAGGAGAAATTCCTTTCGTACCCGGCGGAACGCGGCGAGTTCGTCCTGCCAGGCGCCGACGATCTCGTCCGGGCCCGCGCCGGCGTCGATCATCGTGCGCACGCGCGTGGATCCGGTGAGCTTGTCGATCCAGTCGTCCGAGCGCCAGGCGAAGCCGCTCCACACCTTCTTCACGGTGACCAGCAGGGCGATTCCGGTACGTACCGGGTCGTAGGCGGCCCGGTCGTGCACATGGATCTGCACCCCGCCGACGGTCCTGCCCTGGAACTTGGAGAAGGTCGGCGCGAAGTACGCCTCCCGGAACCGCACGCCGGGCAGCGCGAGTTCGTTGGCGGCGGCCGCCCAGCGCGCGTCGATGCCCTCCGCGCCGAGCAGTTCGAAGGGGCGGGTGGTCCCGCGGCCCTCCGACAGGTTCGTGCCCTCGAAGAGGCAGGTCCCCGAGTAGGCGAGGGCGGTGTCGGGGGTGGGCATGTTGGGACTCGGCGGCACCCAGGGCAGGCCGTACGCGTCGTAGAAGCGGGAGCGCCGCCAGCCCGTCATCGGTACGACGTCCAGCGCCACCGGCGGGTCCAGGAACTCCGCGTTGAACAGCCGCGCGAGCTCGGCGACCGTCATCCCGTGCGCCTGGGCGATCGGCTGCCGGCCGACGAAACTGGCGAACTCCCGGTGCAGGACCGGGCCCTCGGCCGTGCGGCCGGTCACCGGGTTCGGGCGGTCGAGGACGGCGAAGCGCCTGCCGGCCAGCCGGGCGGCCTCCATGCAGTCGTACAGCGTCCAGATGTACGTGTAGAAACGGGCGCCGACGTCCTGGATGTCGAAGACGACGGTGTCCACGCCGGACGCGGTGAAGACGTCGGCGAGGGGCTGTCCGCTCTTGAGGTACGTGTCGTAGACGGGGAGACCGGTCGCCGGGTCGTCGTAGCGGCCCTCGGAGCCGCCGGCCTGGGCGGTGCCGCGGAATCCGTGTTCCGGGCCGAAGACCGCCGTCAGCTCGACCCGGGGGTCGGCGTGCATGACGTCGACGAGGTGGCGGGCGTCGGGGGTGATGCCGGTGGGGTTGGTGACGATGCCGACTTTTTGGGCGGCGAGGAGGGAGTAGCCGTCGGCGGAGAGGTGGTCGAACCCGGTGCGGAGGTGATCTCGGGCGTCTGCGGTTGTCGCGATTCCCGTGAGTGAGGCGGTTGCCGTGGCCGCGGTGAGCAGAGCTCTTCTGGACAGGTGCATGGGGGTGACCTCCACGTTGAGTGCTCCCGCACGAAGTTTGGCAGGCCGCGGGCCGGATGTGGCTGGTCGCGCAGTTCCCCGCGCCCCTTTCGGGGCGCGTTGCAGTGGGCCCTTTCCTGGAACATACCGACCGGTTAGTGTGTCGGTGCTGAGCCGAGTCTGGTCGCGTCGTGTCGAAGGAGACCGATGGTGGGAGCCGTGCAAGATGCCCGAGTCGTCGTCACCGGGGCGGGAGGTGGCATCGGGGCTGCTCTCGCCCGCCGGTTCGCCGCCGAAGGCGCCCGGGTCGTCGTGAACGACCTGGACGGGGACAAGGCGGCCGCGGTCGCCGCGGAGATCGGCGGGATCGCCCTTCCGGGCGACGCGTCCGGCATCGTCGGCGCCGCCCGGGACGCGCTCGGCGGGAGCGTCGACGTCTACTGCGCCAACGCCGGGCTCGGGTCGGGTGGGTCCGAGGCGGCCGACGCGGCCGTGTGGGAGTCGGCCTGGGACGTCAACGTCATGGCGCACGTACGGGCCGCGCAGGAGCTGGTGCCGGAGTGGCTGGAGCGGGGGAGCGGGCGGTTCGTGTCCACCGTGTCCGCGGCCGGGCTGCTCACCATGATCGGCGCCGCGCCCTACAGCGTCACCAAGCACGCCGCCTACGCCTTCGCCGAGTGGCTGTCGCTCACGTACCGGCACCGGGGCCTGAAGGTGCACGCCATCTGCCCGCAGGGCGTCCGTACCGACATGCTCGCCGCCACCGGCAGCGCGGGCGATATCGTGCTCCAGCCGACCGCCATCGAACCGGAGGCTGTCGCCGACGCGCTGTTCAAGGGGATGGCCGAGGACCGGTTCCTGATCCTGCCGCATCCCGAGGTCGCCGACTTCTACCAGGCGCGGGCCACCGACCCGGACCGCTGGCTGACGAACATGAACCACATCCAGCAGAAGTGGGAGGCCACCCGGTGAGCGAGTCGGTGACCGAGTCCGTCTACGCCGCCCGGCCCTGGGTGGGGCTGCTCAACGACGCCCAGCGCGGGCCGGTCGATCCGCCCGCCTCGCTGGTGCACGCCCTGCGGGCCGCCGTGGCCGAGGCGCCCGACCGCGCCTGCCTCGTCTACTTCGACGCCCGCCTCAGCTTCCGCGAGGTCGACGAGCTGAGCGACTCGGTCGCCGCGCATCTCGCCGGGCGGGGCCTGGAGCGCGGGGACCGGGTCGCCGTGATCCTGCAGAACTCGCCGCACTTCGTGCTCGCGGTGCTGGGTGCCTGGAAGGCGGGCGCGACCGTCGTGCCCGTCAACCCGATGTACAAGTCGGGGGAGGTCTCCCACGTCCTGCGGGACGCCGAGGTGGCCGCGCTGGTCTGCTCGCAGCGGGCCTGGGAGTCGTATCTGCGCGACACCGCCGCCGACTCGCCGGTGCGGATCGTGCTCACCGCGAGCGAGCTGGACTTCCAGACGCGTGCCGACGCGCGCGTGCTGACCTTCGAGCGGCTGCCGCAGGCCGCCGACGCCGAGGACCTGGTCGCCGTCGCGCGGCAGGGCGGGAAGGCTCCCGAGGGACGCGAACCGGCGCCCTCCGACATCGCGCTGATCAGCTACACCTCGGGGACCAGCGGCACCCCCAAGGGCGCCACCAACCTGCACGGCAACATCATGTACAACGCGGAGCGGCAGCGGACCGGGCTCGCGCTGCCCGACGCGCCGGTCTACTACGCCCTCGCGCCCCTCTTCCACATCACCGGCATGGTCTGCCAGCTCTGCGCCTGCCTCACCAGCGTGGGCACGCTCGTGCTGACGTACCGCTTCGAGCCGGGCCTGGTGCTGGAGGCGTTCGCCGAGCACCGCCCGCAGTACACGGTCGGCCCGTCCACCGCCTTCATGGCCCTGGCCGCCCACCCGGACGTCACCCCGGAGCACTTCTCCTCCTTCGTCAACATCTCCTCCGGCGGCGCGCCGCTGCCGCCGGCCCTGGTGGAGAAGTTCCGCGCCGGGTTCGGGCCGTACATCCGCAACGGCTACGGGCTGACCGAGTGCACCGCGCCCTGCGCCTCCGTGCCGCCGGAGCTGGAAGCGCCCGTCGACCCGGTCTCCGGGACCCTCGCGGTCGGGGTGCCCGGCCCGGACACGGTCGTCCGCATCATCGACGACGAGGGCCACGAGGTGCCCTTCGGCGAGCAGGGCGAGATCGCCGTGCGCGGGCCGCAGGTGGTGCCCGGGTACTGGCGGCGGCCCGAGGCCACCGCCGAGACCTTCCCGGACGGCGAACTGCGCACCGGCGACATCGGGTTCATGGACCCGCAGGGCTGGCTGTACGTCGTCGACCGCAAGAAGGACATGATCAACGCGTCCGGCTTCAAGGTCTGGCCGCGCGAGGTCGAGGACGTGCTGTACACCCACCCGGCGGTACGCGAGGCGGCCGTCGTCGGGGTGCCGGACGGGTACCGCGGCGAGACCGTCAAGGCCTACATCAGTCTTCGCCCGGGAACTGCAACCGACCCGGACGATCTAGCCCTCTATTGCAAGGAGAGACTGGCCGCTTACAAATATCCGCGCCAGGTGGAGATCCTGCCCGACCTGCCGAAGACGGCAAGTGGGAAGATCCTCCGACGGGAACTGCGTTCCCGACCGCAACAGGGTTAGTGGATTTACGAGAAAGGCAGGTGGCGGCAGTGCCCAGGACGACGGACGGAGACGGGGCTCCTGTTCCGCAGCGGCTTCTTGCCGCCGCCACCCGGCTCTTCGCGGAGCAGGGGTACGACCGCACCTCCGTGCAGGAGATCGTGGAGGCGGCCGGCGTCACCAAGGGGGCGCTGTACCACTACTTCGGCTCCAAGGACGACCTCCTGCACGAGGTGTACGCGCGCGTGCTGCGCGTCCAGCAGGAGCGGCTCGACGCCTTCGCGAACGCGGACGAGCCGATCGAGAAGCGGCTGCGGGGCGCGGCGGCGGACGTGGTCGTCACGACCATCGAGAACCTCGACGACGCGATGATCTTCTTCCGGTCCATGCACCACCTGAGCCCGGAGAAGAACAAGCAGGTACGCGCCGAGCGCCGGCGCTACCACGAACGCTTCCGCGCGCTCGTCGAGGAGGGCCAGCGCGAGGGCGTCTTCTCCACCGCGACCCCGGCCGACCTCGTCGTCGACTACCACTTCGGCTCGGTCCACCACCTGTCGACCTGGTACCGCCCCGACGGACCCATGACCCCCCAGGAGGTCGCCGACCACCTGGCCGACCTGCTGCTGCGGGCACTGCGTCCCTGAGCTCTCCCGCCGGTGCTCCTCCTGGTGGCGGCGCGTGGACACGGGCGCATAGTCTCGCCCGCATGGCAGATGCGTTTGCGGGCGTCCGGCTGCTCGGCCCGCCGGTGACCGACGGCGAGTACATCGAGTTGAGCGAGCACGAGACGGTGCACCTGCACGAGTACACGCGGATCTACGCCGTGCCCGGCCTCTACGAGCACGTCGTCCAGGAACGGTTGCGGTGCAGGTCGCCGCAGGTCGCGGCGGAGGGCTTCCTGCGCGCGGCCGCGAGCCTCGGGACGGCGCCGGAGTCGATGACGGTGCTGGACGTGGGCTCCGGCACCGGACTGGTCGGCGAACTGGTGCGGCGCGGAGGCGTGGCCCGGGTGGTCGGTGTCGACGCGCTGCCGGCGGCGCGCGAGGCGTGTCTGCGCGACCGGCCGGGCGTCTACGCCGACTACGTGGTCGGCGACTTCCAGCTCGGCGACGGACTCCGTGCGGCGCTGAGCCCGTACGCGTTCGGCGGGTTGGTGTCGGCCGGCGCGTTCGGCGGCACGCACGCCACACCGCGGGCCCTGGTCAACGCACTCGGGGCGCTGCCGTCGGGCGCGCCCGTGGCCTTCACCCTCCACGAGCAGTGGATGGACGAGGCGGATCCGGACGGGTTCGGCGTCGCCGTCGAGCGGCTGGTGGCCGACGGACGTCTCGAACTGCTGGAACGGACCCGCTTCCAGCACCGGGTGACGACGACCGGCGAGCCGATCTTCTACCAGCTCCTGGTGGGCCGGACGGGCTGAGGCGGACGGCGACGGGCCGGTGCGGGCATCTCCGATGTCCGCACCGGCCCCGAACCGCGCGTCGCCTACAGGTACTTCTTCAGCTCCCGCCGCGCCAGCGACCGCTGGTGCACCTCGTCCGGGCCGTCGGCGATCATCAGGGTGCGGGCCCCGGCGTACAGGTCGGCCAGCGGGAAGTCCTGGCTGACGCCGCCCGCGCCGTGCAGCTGGATCGCCCGGTCGATGATGTCGACGACCGCACGCGGCGTGGCGATCTTGATGGCCTGGATCTCGGCGTGGGCACCCCGGTTGCCGACGGTGTCCATCAGCCAGGCCGTCTTGAGGACCAGCAGCCGCAGCTGTTCGACCGTCACGCGGGCGTCGGCGATCCAGTTGTGCACCACGCCCTGCTGGGCCAGCGCCTTGCCGAAGGCCTGGCGGGAGACGGCCCGGCGGCACATCAGCTCGATCGCCCGCTCGGCCATGCCGATCAGCCGCATGCAGTGGTGGATCCGGCCCGGACCGAGCCGGGCCTGGGCGATGGCGAAGCCGCCGCCCTCCTCGCCGATCAGGTTCGTCACCGGCACACGCGCGTGGTCGAAGACCACCTCGGCGTGGCCGCCGTGCGAGTGGTCCTCGTAGCCGAAGACCTTCATCGCCCGCTTCACGGTGACGCCCGGGGTGTCGCGCGGGACCAGGACCATGGACTGCTGGCGCCGGATGTCGCTGCCGTCCGGGTCGGTCTTGCCCATCACGATGAAGATCTTGCAGTCCGGGTTCATCGCCCCGGAGATGTACCACTTGCGGCCGGTGATGACGTAGTCGTCGCCGTCGCGCTCGATGTACGTGGTGATGTTGGTGGCGTCGGAGGAGGCCACCTCCGGCTCGGTCATGGCGAACGCGGAGCGGATCTCACCGGCGAGGAGCGGCTCCAGCCACTGCTTCTTCTGCGCGTCGTCGGCGAACTGGGCCAGCACCTCCATGTTGCCGGTGTCCGGCGCCGCGCAGTTCAGCGCGGTGGGCGCCAGGTGCGGGGAGCGGCCGGTGATCTCGGCGAGCGGCGCGTACTGGAGGTTGGTGAGACCGGCGCCGTACTCGGCGTCGGGCAGGAAGAGGTTCCACAGGCCCTGCCTGCGCGCCTCGGCCTTCAGCTCCTCGACCACGGCCGGGGTGTCCCACGGCGAGGCCAGCGCGGCCCGCTGCTCCTCGGCCACCGCCTCGGCCGGGTAGACGTACTCGTCCATGAAGGCGAGAAGCTTGGCGCGCAGTTCCTCGGTGCGCGCGTCGAACGCGAAGTCCATGGCCGGTCAGCCTTCCTGAAGAGTGGTCAGTCCGTGGTCGATGAAGACGGGGACGAGCTCGCCGATACGGTCGAAGCCCTGCCCGAGCGTCTGGCCCAGCGTGTACCGGTAGTGGATGCCCTCCAGGATCACGGCGAGCTTGAACCAGGCGAACGCCGTGTACCAGGAGATGTGCGAGACGTCCCGCCCCGAGCGGGCGGCGTAGCGCTCGACCAGCTCCCGCGGGTCCGGGTGGCCCGGCGCCTCGGCGGTCGTCGACACCGGCGAGTCCGGCGCACCCAGCGGCAGGCTGTACATCACCAGCAGGCCCAGGTCGGTCAGCGGGTCGCCGAGCGTGGACATCTCCCAGTCGAGGATCGCCTTGATCCGGTCGTCGTCGCCGATCAGCACGTTGTCCAGGCGGTAGTCGCCATGGATCACCGTGGGCGCGGGGGAGTCGGGCAGGCGGCGGCCCAGGGTCGCGTGCAGCTCGTCGATGCCGGCCAGCTCGCGGTTGCGGGAGGCGTCCAGCTGCTTGCCCCAGCGGCGGAGCTGGCGGTCCAGGAAGCCCTCCGGGCGGCCGAAGTCGGCCAGTCCCACCTCCTCGGGGTCCACGGCGTGCAGCTCGACCAGCGTGTCCACCAGGGACAGCACGGCGTTGCGGGTGCGCTCGGGGCCGAGCGGGGCGAGCTGCTCGGAGGTGCGGTACGGGGTGCCGTCCACGAACTCCATCACGTAGAACGGCGCGCCGAGTACCTCGTCGTCCTCGCACAGCAGCACCGGACGCGGCACCGGCACCTCGGTCGGGTACAGCCCGCTGATCACCCGGTGCTCGCGCCTCATGTCGTGCGCGGTGGCCAGGACATGGCCCAGCGGCGGCCGCCGTACGACCCACTTCGAGGTGGAGTCGGAGATCGCGTAGGTGAGGTTCGACCGTCCGCCCTCGATGAGCCTTCCGGTCAGCGGACCGGTCACCAGGCCGGGGCGCTCGCGGTCGAGCAGGGCGCGCAGCCGGTCGAGGTCGAGTCCGGGCGGGTGGTCGGGGCTCATGCATCGCTCCTACGAACGAATGAACAGGACCCGACTCATGATGCCGACCAGTCGGTATGTCGTCCAGCGCGTGAGCCAAACGTGACCGGGACCACCCTACGACCCGCACGGCGGGTGACGGCTCCCCGCGTGCGCGGAGCGGGTAGCCGTCACTTTCGAGGACCGGCTCAGTGATCGTCCCAGTGGCCGTCGTGCTCCGCGTGCCGGTGGCCGTCGTGCAGGTAGTCGATGTGGTCGCCGTGCAGCACGCCGGTGTGCCCGCAGCCGTCGCCGTGCCGGTGCTCGTGCGCCTCGTGGGTGATGTGACCGGCGGGCTCGCACTCGTCCCAGTGGCCGCCGTGCTCGCGGTGCAGGTGCCCGTTGTGCGCGTAGTCGACGTGGTCGCCGTGCGGCACCTGGTCGTGCCCGCAGCCCGGTCCGTGGCTGTGGCCGTGCGCGGTGTGTTCCTGGTGCAGGGTGGTCATGGTGCTCGCCTTCGGGAGTGCGGGGTTCAGGGGGGTGGGGTTCGGGAGTGTGGCGTGATGCCGACGGACAGGCTGCCACGCAAACCGCACATATGCGGGCATCCCGGTTGCGTGGCGTCCGAGTACCCCGGAGGGTCATGGCATGAGAGGCATCAGCTACAGCCGGTACGGCGGCCCCGAGGTGCTGGAGTACGGCGAGGTCAAGGACCCGAAGGTCGGCCCCGACTCGGTGCTGGTGAAGGTCCGGGCGGCGGCCGTGAACCCGGTCGACTGGAAGTGCCGCGAGGGCCATCTGCACGGCATCATGGACGCCGTCTTCCCGGTGATCCCGGGCTGGGACGTCTCCGGAGTCGTCGTCCAGCCGGGCCCGGCCGTCACCGAGTTCGCGGTCGGCGACGAGGTGATCGGCTACGTTCGCGAGGACTTCCTCTCCCGGGGCACCCTCGCCGAGTACGTCGCCGCCCCGGTGCGCACCCTCGCCCGCAAGCCGCGCAACCTCACCTTCGAACAGGCCTCCGGGCTGCCGCTGGCCGGCCTCACCGCCTACCAGGTGCTGGTCCACGCCCTGGAGGTCAAGCGCGGCGAGACGGTCCTGGTGCACGCCGCCGCCGGCGGGGTCGGCTCCCTCGCCGTCCAGATCGCGGCCCACCTCGGAGCCCGGGTCATCGGCACGGCGAGCGAGCGCAACCACGACTTCGTCCGCGGCCTCGGCGGCGAGCCGGTGAGCTACGGCGCGGGCCTGGCCGAACGCGTGCGGGGACTGGCCCCGGAGGGCGTGGCCGCCGTCTTCGACACCGTCGGCGGCGAGGCCCTGACCGTCTCGGCGAACCTGCTCGCCCCCGAGGGCCGGATGGCCTCGATCGCCGACCCGGACGTCGTCGACTTCGGGGGCCGCTACTGCTGGGCGCGCCCCGACGCCGCGGACCTGGCCCGGCTCACCGCGCTCGCGGAACAGGGCGCGGTCACCGTCCATGTCGCCGAGACGTTTCCGCTGAAGGCGGCGGCCGACGCGCAGCGCCGCAGCCAGGCGGGGCGGACCCGGGGCAAGCTGGTGGTCACCGTGGACTGGCCGGAGGAGGGCTGAGCCAGGGCTCACACGACCAGGGCGGCGGCGCACAGGGCGATGGCGACCGTGCACAGCACCGCCCCGGCCGCCTGCCGGGACGTCAGTGCCGCGGGACGGCCGGTGGCCGCCAGGGCGCGGATACGGCGGTGGGCGACCAGGAGGAAGCCCAGCCACAGGGCGCAGCAGGCGGCGCAGGCGACGACGCCGGCCGAGGTGCTGCCGTGCAGTGCGGTCTTCGCCGCGAGTACGCCGGCGACGGTCGCCGACAGGGTGGTACGGCGCCAGGCCAGCCGGGTCCGCTCCGGCTGGAGCCCGGGGTCGCGGGCCGGCTCCGTCATCCCTCCCACCCGACGAGCACGACGACGACCATCGCGACGGCGACCACCGCGATGACCACGCTCAGCAGGGCCGGGAACCGGGACACCGGCAGGTCCTCACCGCGCCGCATCGCGCGCTCGCAGCGCATCCAGTGGTTCACGGCGCGCAGCGAGCAGAGGACGCCTGCGGCGAGGAGCGCGAGGGCGAGGCCGATGCGCCAGCCGCGGCCGAGGTCGGGCAGGAACTGGTCCACGGCGAAGCCGCCGCCGATGAGGGCGAGGGCGGTGCGCAGCCAGGCGAGGAAGGTCCGCTCGTTGGCGAGGGAGAAACGGTAGTCGGGGGTCGTGCCCTCCTGCCGCACCTCTTCGGGGGCGAACCACAAACGGACGTTCCGCGCGAATTCGATCACGTGCCGGAAGCCTACCGGCGGGTCGGGACGCGTGGTCGTTCGGCTGCGGCCGGGTGGGGGCTGGTCGGGCAGTTCCTCCCCCAGCCTTCGGCCGGGGGTACCCCCAGCGCCCCTGAAGGGGCTCTTCAGCCGCGGGCGCCATGTCAGCTCACGTAGCTGCGGGCAGGCGTGCCGCAGGGCGGCACGGGTGGGCGCGGCGGCACCCTGCAAGCGCCGGTAAGCGTCCCCCCGCCTCAGCCCCGCCACTCCCGCAGCCGCTCCCACGCCGCCACCCCGTCCGGTACCCACTCCCACTCCCCGAGCCGCGACAGCAGTTCCTCCTCGGTGAGGAAGTCGTGCCACGCCACCTCCTCCACCTGCGGCCGCACCGGCAGCTCGCAGCGCACCTCGTACACCGCCGACCACCAGCTGTGCCCGGCGCCGTCGTCGTACAGGAACTTGAAGAGGAACGTCGGCCGGGCGAGACCGCTCACGCCCAGTTCCTCCTCGGCCTCCCGCAGCGCCGCGTCGTCGTAGGACTCGCCCGCGCCGACCACACCGCCGACGAACATGTCGTACAGGGAGGGAAAGACCAGCTTGGTCGCGGTGCGGCGGTGGACGAAGACGCGGCCGGCGGCGTCGCGGGCCAGGATGAAGGCGCAGCGGTGGCGCAGGCCCCGGGCGTATGCCTCGCCGCGCGGGGACGTGCCGGTCACCTGGTCGTTCTCGTCGACGATGTCGAGGATTTCGTCAGCAGCGCTCATGCCGCCATCCAAGCAGGCGGACGGCGGTCGGCGTCAGCGCGGCTGGAGGTCCAGCGACGGCTCCTTCGGCGCCGTACCGCGCGGCATCGCCGGATGGAGCCCGAGGAGCACGATGCCCGCCACGATCGCCGCGAGCCCCGCCGCCTCCCAGGCCAGCGCCCCGGTGTCGGTGCGCAGCCTGTCCCCGAGGAAGCCGACCCCGCAGAGGATCCCGGCGAGCGGCTGGGCCGCGGTGAGCGCGGGCAGCGAGTTGCGCAGCTCCGCCGTCTCGAACGCGCTCTGGACGAGGATCAGCCCGGTGACCCCGAGGACCAGCACGCCGTACGGCTGCCAGCCGGTCAGGACCTCCATGATGCCGCCCTCGGAGAAGCGGGTGCTGGTGACCCGGGTCAGCGCGTCCTGGACGCCGTAGAGCAGGCCGGCGGCGAGGGCGAGCAGGGTGGGACCCGCGCTCAGGCGGGACCGCTTGGCGTAGGTGGTGAGCAGCAGGGCTATGCCGACCGTCACGCCGATGATCAGCCAGTGCCGCGCAGGGTTGGTGACGGCGTCGCCGCCGCGTGGCTGGCCCGCCAGGATGAACGTGGTCACCCCGCCCGCGAGCAGGATGAGGCCCGCCCAGCCCTGGTGGCTGAGGGGATGCTTGGTCTGGTGCCGGGAGAGCGCGAGGGCGAACAGGAGGTTCGTCGCGAGCAGCGGTTCGACGAGGGAGATCTCGCCCTTGCCGAGGGCGATCGCGCCGAGGATCATGCCGGCCACCATCAGGCCGATGCCGCCGAGCCAGCGCGGCACCCGCATCAGGTCGAGCAGCAGCCGGGGCGAGAGGAAGTCGCTGAGCGGTGCCTTCTGGGCGACGTTCTGCTGGAGCACGAACCCGAAGCCCAGGCAACAGGCCGCGCTCACGGCGAGAATCAGAACCAGAACGGACACGCTGCGTACCTCGATCTGCGGCCGGGCTACGGAGTGCGTAGTGGCCGACTGTAGCGCTCCCGGATGGGGATTGCTCCGGGGAGTACCCGGAACCGGGCGGTTGACTCGGTCACGCCGCCCGGGCCGGTCTCGGTGGGCGGATGGGGACGGTGGCGCGACCCTACGGCCATGGTCCGACGCCCGGGCGGCCCGCGCCATGGCGTACGCCACAGCCGGAACCCGGAGCCCCACGGTCACCGTACGCCAACCCGACCCCGGCGCGCGTCAAGTTCCGCTTCACGCAAGGTAGTTGAACGGAGTACCAGCCCCGTTCAACTTGACGCAAAGTCTTGGCTGGGGGTTTGCTGTGCGTGATCGGCCGATGGCAGCCCGACAACCAGGAAGTTCCGCGGTGCCCCCAACCCCGCCCCTCTTAGGCCCAGGCCGGGCCGTGGCAGGCCCCGGCCCGGCCGTCGCCGAAACTCCCCCTGCGCCGGCGCACCCCGGGTGCGAACACTGTCCCGACGACGCCCTCGACGACGCCGAACTCATCTCCGCGCGGGCCGCGTTGACCCAGGGCCGCTGGCAGTCCGCCCGCTCCCTGTTGCTCCACACGGGTGACGACTGGGACCGCCGCGGCCACCGGGTCACCGTCCTCGCCCGCGAGCCCTACGCCATCGCCTGGGCCCGCGAGTGGCTGCTCGCCGAGCCCGGCTCCGCCGGAGCCGCCACCCTGTACGCCCTGACCCTGGTCCGGCGTGCCCTTCGCGGCAAGGGGGAGCCGGAGCGGGCCCGCGAGGCCTGCGCCGGCGCGGCCGCCCTCGCCCCCGCCGACCCCACCCCCTGGCTCGGCCTCCTGCTGCTGGCCCGCTACCTGGGCACCGGCGAGGAGACGCGCCGCCTTTTCGCCGAGGTGTGCCGCCGCCATCCCGAGCACCACCACGCCCACCACCTGATGGCGGCCCGGATCGCGGAGACCGAGACCCGCGGGACGTACGAACTGTGCGCCTTCGCGGAACGCGCGGCGGCCGAGGCCCCGGCCGACTCTCCGCTCGCCGTCCTGCCGGTCGTCGCGTACACCGAACGCCACCGGGTGCTGGCCGCCACCGGCCGGGCCCCCGCCGACCCGGCCGCCGCCGGGCACTGGACCGAGCCGTCGGCGCTGGGCGCCCTGGGCGCCGCCTTCGACTGGTGGCTGGAGTGGGGGATCGAGGAGCATCCCCGCCGTTACGTCGACCTCAACCACCTCGCCCACGCCACCTTCGGTGCCGGCCGGTACGCCGAGGCCGCGGCCCTGTTCCAGCGGATCGGCCGGCATGTCACCCCGGCACCCTGGTCGTACCCGGACCGCGACCCGTGCGAGGCGTTCCGGGCGGCCCGGGAGCGGACGCTGGGAGGTTGATGAGAAGAGGTTGTGGATTCCTTACGGCCGCCGGATTCCGTGGCCGAACACGCCCCGATGGTGTTCGAATGAGTACGTGAACTCTGAACAATCCGAGGAGCCGCGGCGCACCGGGGAGGGCAGCCCGGTCGGCCGCCGGGTGTTTCTCGGCACCATCGGCCTCGGCGCGCTCGGACTGGTGACCGCCCCGGTGCTGCAACGCATGACCGAGACGGTCCTCGGCGCCTTCTCCGGCAAGGACCCCACGGGCCTGACCGGACTCCTCCCGAACGGCGGCGGCTTCCGCTACTACTCGGTGACCGGGTCCGTGCCGGACAAGACCGCCGCGGACTACCAGCTGAAGATCGACGGGCTGGTCGACAAGCCGCAGACGTACACCCTGGCCGACCTGCAGTCCCTGCCGCAGACCAAGCTGGTCAAGGACGTCCAGTGCGTGACCGGCTGGCGGGTCCCCGACACGCCCTTCGAGGGCGTCCGCCTCTCGCACCTGCTGGACCTGGCGGGCGTCCGGGACACCGCCAAGGCGATCCACTTCACCTGCTTCGACGGCGCGTACACCGAGAGCCTCACCCTCGACCAGGCGCGCCGGCCGGACGTCCTGGTCGCGCTGCGCATGCAGAACAAGGCCATCACCCACGACCACGGCGGCCCGGTCCGCCTCTTTGTCGCTCCCATGTACTTCTACAAGTCGGCCAAGTGGCTCTCCGGCATCACGGTCACCGACAAGGTCGAACCGGGGTACTGGGAGAACCTCGGCTACGACGTCGACGCCTGGGTCGGCCGCTCGAACGGACGTGACGATGAGCCTACGAGCTGAGGCCCCGGCCGCCACCGACCGGCTGCACCGCTTCACCCCGGCCGAGCGCTGGATCCACCGCACGACGGCGCTGCTGATGGGCCTCTGCGTCGCGACGGCCGCCTGCCTCTACATCCCGCAGCTGGCGATCCTCGTCGGCCGCCGCGAACTGGTCGTCCGCATCCACGAGTGCGCGGGCCTCGCCCTTCCCGTCCCGGTCGTCCTGGGCCTCGCCTCCCGCGCCTTCCGCAGGGACCTCGGCTTCCTGAACCGCTTCGGCCCCCACGACAAGCTCTGGCTGGTCGCCGCCCTGAGCCGCGACAAGCGCCCGTCCTCCCGCCCGGCGGGCAAGTTCAACGCCGGCCAGAAGATCTACGCGAACTGGATCGCCGGCGCGACCCTCGTCATGCTCGCCACGGGTCTCCTGATGTGGTTCACCCACCTCACCCCCCTGATGTGGCGCACCTCGGCCACCTTCGTCCACGACTGGCTGGCCCTCACCATCGGCATCGTCCTGGCCGGCCACGTCGGCATGGCCCTGGGCGACCCGGAGGCGAGACGGGGTCTGCGCACGGGAACGGTGAGCCGCGAGTGGGCCAAGCGCGAACATCCGCTGTGGCGGCGGTAGCCCTGCGGAGCCGTCGAACGCGCTCCGACGGCGTATCGGGCACCGCCGGACACCGCCGTCGTGGCTGATCGCCGTTGCGGCGGAGAGAAGGTCGCGGAGAGAAGTTCGGCAGCCGCCGCTCCCCTCGTCCCGCCGCCACGGAGATCGGCCGAGACGGCGGAGTCCGGCGGTGCCTCACCGGTCGCACCGTCGGACTCCGCCCGCCCCTAGATCACCAAGGACAGCAGCAGCACCAGGCCGCCCCCGACCACCGAGATGATCGTCTCCATGACCGACCAGGTCTTGAGCGTCTGGCCGACGGTCAGGCCGAAGTACTCCTTCACCAGCCAGAATCCCGCGTCGTTGACATGGCTGAAGAACAGCGAGCCCGCGCCGATGGCCAGCACCAGGAGGGCCGTGTGGGTCGTCGACATGTCGGCGGCCAGGGGGGCCACCAGGCCCGCCGCGGAGACCGTGGCGACCGTCGCGGAGCCGGTCGCGAGGCGGATCGCGACGGCGATCAGCCAGGCCAGCAGCAGTGCCGGGATCGACCAGTCCTTGGAGATCTCCAGGATCATCTGGCCGACACCGCAGTCGATCAGCGTCTGCTTGAAGCCGCCGCCCGCGCCGACGATCAGCAGGATGCCCGCGATGGGCATGAGCCCCTTCTCGACGGTCTGCGAGATCCGCTCCCGGGAGAACCCGGCCGGCCGGCCCAGCGTGAACATGCCGACGATCACGGCCGCGAGCAGCGCGATCAACGGGGAGCCGACCACGTCGAAGACGCGCTGGACGGTGTCCGCCGGGTCGTCGACGACGATGTCGACCAGCGCCTTGGACAGCATCAGGACGACCGGCAGCAGGATGGTGGCGAGGGTGGCGCCGAAGCCGGGGCGGTTCTCCAGTTCCTCGGACGGGCGCTGCGGGAGCATCCGGTCGGGGGCCTGCACGTCCACCCAGCGGGCGGCGACCTTCGAGAACAGCGGGCCGGCGATGATCACGGTCGGGATCGCGACCAGGACGCCGAGGGCCAGGGTCACGCCCAGGTTCGCGTGGACCGCGTCGATCGCGACCAGCGGGCCGGGGTGCGGGGGCACCAGGCCGTGCATCACGGACAGACCGGCGAGGGCCGGGATGCCGATGCGCATCAGGGAGTAGTGGCCGCGCTTGGCGACCATCAGCACCACCGGGATGAGCAGCACGATGCCGACCTCGAAGAACAGCGGCAGCCCGACCACGGAGGCGATCAGCACCATCGCCCAGGGCATCGCCCGGCCGCCGGCCTTGGCGAGGATCGTGTCGACGATCTGGTCGGCGCCGCCGGAGTCGGCCAGCAGCTTGCCCAGGATCGCCCCGAGCGCGATCAGGACACCCACGCCGGCGACGGTGGCGCCGAGCCCGGTGGTGAAGCTGGTGATGGCCTTGTCGAGCGGCGCTCCGGCGAACGCGCCGAGCGCGAGCGAGCCGATGGTCAGCGCCAGGAAGGCGTGGAGCTTGAACTTGGTGATGAGCAGGACGATGACGGCGAAGCCCAACAGGACGGCGATGCCGAGCCGGGCGTGTCCGGCCGAGGTGATGGGCGCGACGGTGTCCGCTGCCAGCATCTCGACGCTGAGTCTGGTCACGGGGGGTTCCTTGCAGTGACGGGGGAGGGGGGAGGAAAGGGGGGAGTTACTGCGGGGTGAGGCCGGGCAGCGCGTCCAGCGCCCGCACGGCCCGTGCGGTGATCTCCTCGGGGGTGCCCGAGACGTCCACGGCGACACCCGGCTCGTCCGCCTCCAGTGGCTGGAGCGTGGCGAACTGGGAGTCCAGCAGGGCGGTCGGCATGAAGTGGCCCTGCCGGTGCGACATCCGGTCCTCGATGAGCCGCCGGTCGCCGGCCAGGTGCAGGAACACGATGTCGGGGGCCGCGGCCCGGAGCCGGTCGCGGTACGACCGCTTCAGTGCGGAGCTGCTGACCACTCCGCCGAGTCCCGCCCGCCCGTGCGCCCAGGCGCCGATGGCGTCCAGCCACGGCCACCGGTCGGCGTCGTCGAGCGGGTGGCCGGCCGACATCTTGGCGATGTTGGCCGGCGGGTGGAAGTCGTCGCCCTCGGCGTACGGGACGCCGAGCCGGGCGGCGAGCAGGGGACCGATCGTGGTCTTGCCCGTGCCGGCGACGCCCATCACCACGACGACGTGAGGGGTGCGCATCAGTGCCTCGCTGTGTCTTCCTCGGAAGGTGTCGCCTCACTGAAACCCATTAGGTACGACGAATTCAAGAGTCTGTGACAAATAAGTCTGACTTTTTGGCTCGGTGATCCACTCGGTACGCTGAGTGCATGAGCACACCGGGCCGGGGCCTGCACGGCCGAGTACTGGACACCCTCGGCCCCGCCATCACCGCGGGCGAGTACCCGCCGGGCAGCGTTCTGCGCACCGACGAACTGGCCCAGCACTTCGAGGTCTCACGCTCCGTGATGCGCGAGGCGGTCCGGGTCCTCGAATCCATGCACCTGGTCGAGTCCCGCCGCCGGGTGGGCGTCACCGTCCGCCCCAAGGCCGAGTGGAACGTCTACGACCCGCAGGTCATCCGCTGGCGTCTGGCCGGCGCCGACCGCCCGCACCAGCTGCGCTCGCTCACCGTGCTGCGCTCCGCGATCGAGCCGGTGGCGGCCGGCCTGGCGGCGCGGCACGCCACGGCCGGGCAGTGCGCCGAGCTCACCGAGTGCGCCCTCGGCATGGTGGCCCACTCGCGCGGCCACAAGCTGGAGGAGTACCTGTTCCACGACGTGGCCTTCCACCGGGTGATCCTGGTGGCGTCGGGCAACGAGATGTTCGCCCGGCTCGGCGACGTCGTGGCCGAGGTCCTCGCGGGCCGTACTCAGCACGAGGTCATGTTCGAGGACCCCGACCCGGCCGCCGTCACCCTCCACGTCCAGCTCGCGGAGGCGGTCCGCGAGGGCGACGCACCCCGCGCGGAACAGCTGACCCGCGAGATCACCGTGGGTGCCCTCCAGGAGCTGGACATCCTGGCGCCGTAGCCCTACTGCTCCGGGAACTCCCCGTCCAGATACACCCAGGCCCCGTCGACCCGCTCGAACCGGCTGCGCTCCAGCAGCGAGCCGTCCCGGAACGAGGCGCGGAAGGTCACCGTGCCGGTGGAGTGGAAGGCCGAGCCGTCGGTCGCCGCCAGGATCTCCAGCCCCGTCCACCGCGTCCCGGGGTCCAGGCCGAGCCGGGCCGGGCGGGTCCGGGGATGCCAGGTGCGCAGCAGGTACGGCTCGTCACGCCTGACGAAGGCGCTGTAGCGCGAGCGCATCAGCGCCTCGGCGGTGGGCGCCGCCGCACCGCGGTGGAACCGGCCACAGCAGTTCTCGTACGTCTCCGGCAGACCGCACGGGCAGGCGGCGGACTGCTGCCGGGGTCGCTTCGGTGCCACGGACCCGCCCCCCTACGCCGACTCGGCGTTGGTGGGCGGCTGGGCCGGACGTACCGGGATGGTCAGGGTGGGGAGCGCGGGCAGCGCCGTGCGGTGTACCCAGGCGTCGAGGAGAGCGTCCAGCGGCTCGTCCGCGAACCGGTTGACGTGGGCCGTGAACATCGCGGTCGTCACCGACCCGCCCCGGTGCAGCCCCGCCCACGCGCGCAGCATGTGGAAGAACCGCTCGTCGCCGAGCGCGCAGCGGATCGCGTGGATCGTGACCCCGCCCCGCTCGTAGAGCCGGTCGTCGAACATCGACTTCTTGCCCGGGGCGGCGATCCGGATGTCCTGCGGCAGCCCGGAGAGCAACCGGTGCGCGATGGCGGCCAGTTGCTGCGCGCTGCGGCCCCCGGACCGCTCCGACCAGAGCCACTCCGCGTACTTGGCGAGCCCCTCGTTCAGCCAGATGTGCCGCCAGTCGGCGATGGACACGCTGTTGCCGAACCACTGGTGGGCGAGCTCGTGCGCGACCAGCCGCTCCGAACCCCGGGCCCCGTCCACGTGGTTGGCGCCGAACAGCGACAACCCCTGTGCCTCGACGGGGACATCGAACTCCTCGTCGGCGACGACCACGGCGTACTCGTCGAAGGGGTACGGCCCGAACAGCCGCTGGAACAGGTCCATCATCGCGGGCTGCCGCGCGAAGTCCCTGGAGAACTCCGGGAGCAGCTGCGCCGGTATGTGCCCGTGCATCGGGATCCCGCCGAAGCCCGGGTCGCCGAGCAGCACCGTCTGGAACTTGCCGATCGCGAGGCTCACCAGGTAGCTCGACGTCGGCGCCGCCTGCTCGTACACCCAGGTCGTCGTGGACGCCTTCGTGGTACGCGTGAGCAGCCGGCCGCCGGCCACCACCGAGTACGCCGACGGACAGGTGACCGAGAGCAGGTACGACGCCTTGTCGGCCGGCCGGTCGTTGCACGGGAACCAGGAGGGCGCGCCGATCGGCTGGCTGGCCACCAGCGCGCCGTCCGTCAGCTCCTCCCAGCCGATCCCGCCCCAGGGGCTGTTGACCGGCTTCGGGTTGCCGGACCAGTGGATCTCCACGGTGAAGGCGGCCCCGGCGCGCAGCGGCTTCGCGGGCTTGACCCGCAGCCGCCCGCCCCGGTGCGTCCAGTGCGGCTGGCGGCCGTCCACCCGGATCCGGCCGATCTTGAAGTCGGCCAGGTTCAGCTGGAACTCGGGCAGCGCGGCACGGCCCGCGATCGCGTTGATCCGGGCCATGCCGGCCAGGCGGTTGGGTCCTGGCCGGTAGTCCAGCGTGAGCTCATAGCGATGCACCCGGTACCGGGCATCGCCGTTGTCCGGGAAATACGGGTCCGGACCCGCTGACTGCTGCACTGCCACTTCCGCGTTCGCTCCCTGCGCTGTGCTCGAACCGTCCCTCGGTGCACCGATGCCCGCGGCCACCACCGGACGGCCCGCGCTCAGGGACGCCATGCCTCGATCGGGTTGCCGAGCCAACGGGTGTCGTCGGGGACCGACTCCGCCGCCATGACGAGCGACGCGGGACCCAGGGTGGTGCGGGCCCCGATCGTGCTGCCGGGCAGCACGATCCCGCCAGGGCCCAGGGTGGCGCCCTCACGGAGAACCACAGTATCCGTCCGCAAGATCCGGTCGTGGAAGAGGTGAGTCTGCAGGACACAGCCGCGGTTCACGGTGGCCGCGTCCTCCAGTGTGACCAGATCCGTCTCCGGCAGCCAGTAGCTCTCGACCCAGACGCCCTTGCCGATGCGCGCGCCGAGGCCGCGCAGCCAGGCCGTCATCACCGTGGTACCCGGCACCGAGCCGGCCAGCCACGGCACCGCCAGCACCTCGACGAACGTGTCCGCCAGCTCGTTGCGCCACACGAACGAGCTCCACAGCGGGTGCTCCCCGCTGCGGTGCCGTCCGACCAGTGTCCACTTGGCCAGCACGGAGACCAGGCCCGCGACCGCACCTGCGCCGAGCAGCACCAGGCCGGACAGCAGCGGCGCCCAGGCGCCCAGCGCGCACAGCGCGGCCACCGTCAGCCCGGCCAGCGCCACCGAGCACAGCACCGGCACGATCCGGCACGTCTCCACCAGGGCCCGCGCCCACAGCAGCCGGGCCGGCGGCTCGTAGGTCCGGCTCTGGTCGCCGTCGGCCGCGCTGCGCGGCAGCTTCACCGGCGGCAGCCCCAGGTACGACGTGCCCTTCTTGGCCTTCTTCGGCGTCGCCGACAGCACACCCACCAGACCGCCGTCCGGCACACTGCGGCCCGGCGCGGTCATCCCGGAGTTCCCGAGGAACGCCCGCCGCCCGATCTCCGCACGCCCTATCCGCACATACCCGCCGCCCAGCTCGTACGGCGCGGTCAGCGTGTCGTCGGCCAGGAACGCGCCCTCGCCGACCGTCGTCAGGCTCGGCAGCGCGAGCACGGTCGACACCTCGGCCCCGCGCCCGATCCGCATCCCGAGCAGCCGCAGCCACACCGGCGTGACCAGGCCCGCGTACAGCGGGAACAGCGTCTCCCGGGAGCGGTCCATCAGCTGGGACACCGTCCACGCCTGCCAGCCGGTCCGGCTGTGCGTCGGGTAGGTGCCGGTGCGCAGCCCCAGGCTCAGCAGCCGCACGGAGACCAGGATCAGCAGCGCGTACGCCAGCCCGAACGCCAGTGTGGCCGGGACCAGCGCGACCGCCGCGCCCCGCAGGGCCTCGGCCAGACCGTCCCCGGGGGCCACGAAACGCCCGGCGACCAGCAGCGCGGCGGCACCGGAGAGCACCGGAAGCGCGCTGAGCCCGAGGCCTGTCAGGCCGTACATCACCCGCCAGTAGGTGCCGCGCTGCGGCCGGTGCTTGGGCCAGTTCCGCTTGGCCTTGCCCAGCTTGACCGCGGGGGCGCCGGCCCAGCGCTGGCCGGTCGGGATCTGCCCGGTGACCGCGGAGCCGGGGGCCACCTCGGCGCGCTTGCCGACGCGGGCGCCCGGGAAGAGCATGCTGCGCGTCCCGACGACCGCGTGGGCGCCGATCCGGACCGGGCCGATCACCAGCCGGTCGCCGTCCAGCCAGGAGCCGGACAGGTCCACCTCGGACTCCACGGCCGCGCCCCGGCCGACCCTGAGCAGGCCGGTGACCGGCGGCAGCGAGTGCAGGTCCACCTCGGGACCGATCTTGGCGCCCAGCGCCCGCGCGTACCGCTCCAGCCAGGAGCCGGTCAGCGTGGTCGCCCCGGCGAACTCGGCCAGCCGCTCCGCCGCCCACAGCCGCAGATGGACGGAGCCGCCGCGCGGATACGTGCCGGGCTTCACGCCCCGCAGCAGCAGCCGCGCGCCACCGGCCGCGATCGCGATCCGGCCGGGCGGGGTGAACAGAGCCAGAGCCCCGAGGCCGACCAGCCACCAGGGCGCGGTGGGCAGCCAGCCGTAGCCGCCCAGCACGTTGCCGAGCGCGGCGAGGACCACCGTCCAGCGCAGCCCGAGGAGGGTGAACAGGGGGAGCAGGAACAGCAGCTGCACGAACTGGGCGCTGCGCGGCACCGGCGCGATCGTCCGCTCGGCGCCGTCGTCCTGCACGGACTCTTCGAGTCGGCGGGCCAGCTTGCGCAGCACCGGCTGCTGGTAGATGTCGAGGACGGCCGCGCTCGGGTAGCGGGTGCGCAGCCGGGTGGTGAGCTGGGCGGCGGACAGGCTGCCGCCGCCGATCGCGAAGAAGTCGTCGGAGGCGCTGCTCACCGGGATGCCGAGAATCTCGGTCCACTGCTCGGCGAGCCAGGCCTCGGTGCCGTACAGCTGCTCGGCCTTGCCGGCCGTCTCCAGGCCCTCCAGGGGCCAGGGCAGGGCGTTGCGGTCGACCTTGCCGGAGGTGCGGGTGGGCAGCTCGTCGACCGGCGCCAGCAGCGGCACCAGGGCCGCGGGCAGCTCGGTGCGCAGCTTCTCCACGGCCGCCGCGTGGTCCCAGCCGTCCTGGGTGACGACATAGCCGACCAGGAGCTGGTTGCCGCTGCGCGCGGTCCGTACGGCCGCCGCGGCGCCCGCGACGCCCGGGAGCGCCTGGAGGGCCGCGTCGACCTCGCCCAGCTCGATCCGGCGCCCGCCGAGCTTGATCTGCTCGTCGGCACGCCCGAGGAACACCAGCCCCTCGCGGTCGGCCCGCACCAGGTCACCGCTGCGGTACGCCCGCTCCCAGCCCAGCGACTCCAGCGGCGCGTACTTCTCCGCGTCCTTCTCGGCGTCGAGGTACCGGGCGAGGCCGACCCCGCCGATCACCAGCTGACCGCTCTCGCCCATCGACACGGGCACGCCCGCGTCGTCCACGACGGCCAGCTCCCAGCCGTTCAGCGGCAGCCCGATGCGGATCGGCTCCTCGCCGGTCATCAGGGCGGCGCAGGCGACGACGGTGGCCTCGGTGGGGCCGTAGGTGTTCCAGACCTCGCGGCCCTCGGTCACCAGGCGCTGCGCCAGCTCGGGCGGGCAGGCCTCGCCGCCGAAAATGAGGAGGCGGACGTCGTTGAGGGTCTCGGGCTCCCAGAGGGCGGCCAGGGTCGGCACGGTGGAGACGACGGTGATCTCCTGGTCGACCAGCCAGGGGCCGAGGTCGGCGCCGCTGCGCACCTGGGAGCGCGGCACCGGCACCAGGCAGGCGCCGTAGCGCCAGGCCAGCCACATCTCCTCGCAGGAGGCGTCGAAGGCCACCGAGAGGCCCGCCATGACCCGGTCGACGGGCCCGATCGGCTCCTCGGCCAGGAACAGCGCGGCCTCGGCGTCCACGAAGGCGGCGGCGCTGCGGTGGGTGACGGCGACGCCCTTGGGCTTGCCGGTGGAACCGGAGGTGAAGATGATCCAGGCGTCGTGCTCGGCGCCGGGGCGGCCGGAGGGCTTTCCGGACTCGTGGCGTACGTCGATGTGCAGCCCCTCGCCGAGGACGGCCGCCACCTCCGCCTCGCCGAACACCAGTGCGGCCCGCTCGTCCGGGTCCTCTGCGTCGACCGGGACGTAGGCGGCGCCGGCCGCGAGCACACCGAGAATGGCGACATACAGATCGTTGGTTCCGGACGGCACTCGAACGCCCACGCGATCCCCGAGCCCGATCCCGGCCTCGGTGAGCCGCAGCCGCAGCCGCGCCACCTCTATGGCCAGCCCGCGGTAGGTGAGCTGGGTGGTGCCGTCGTCCAGTGCGGGCTCGTCGGGATGTGCCCGTACCGTTGCTTCGAACACGTCCACGAGCGTGCGCGGCGAGGCCGCCGCCCCGGCCGAGAAGCGTGCCGTGTCCCCGAACTCCTCGCGGAACTCTTCGTCGAGCAGGCCGAGAGCACTGCTCTCGTCAATCGCTGCCATCCGGTCCTCGCGTCTCGTTCCCGGAACCTCCGGGGTGCCGGCGGGCCCGCAGGTCTGCCTGGGGTTGTCCGGCTCCGGCTAGGTGACAAGCCGGAAATATTAGTACGACGCTAGGCTCCCGTTCATCTCGCGGCCACCTGGAGACGGCCGTTCGGAGTAGTCCCTTGAATCTTAAGCAACTCCTGACCTGGGATTCTCCGCGCACGACGAGAGATGGGACACACAGCGTGAGGCGGGCCAACTCCATGTGTCCGGCGGCCCGTACGACAACGGCCGGCCCTGCGGCGAAGAGGGGGGAGAGATCGCCGCGGAACCGGCCGTCGCCGTGGGGGCGGAGGAAACGTCACAGGGCGCCGGACGTCACGCGGCGCTGACCTCGGCCCAGATGGACTTGCCCCAGGGCAGATTGCCCACACCCCAGCGGCCCGAGCAGAGCGCGTCGAGGATCAGCAGACCACGACCCCGGTCCCGTTCGACCGAGATGGGGCGCAGCCGGGGATGGCGGCCCAGCGGGTCGTGCACCTCGACCCGGGTCCGGGAGCCGTCGGTGTCGATGACGAGACGGACCGGGTCGTCCGGGTCGGTCTCGTAGCGCAGGGAGTTGGTGACCAGCTCGCAGGTGACCAGGGCGACCGCGTCGATGTGGTCACGGGAGGCGTCAGGGGTGTGGTGCGTGATGAAGTCGCTCACGAACAGCCGGGCAGCCTTGGCCGACTGAGGCTCGCTGGCCAGTAACAGAACCGGAGGTGGGGCGACTTGCAGGGGGCGGGGTTCGGTCGTGGTGCTCCGCTGGCGTTCGATCATGTGCATCCCCTCACGGGCATGTCCCAACGCAGGCACGGTAGTTCGCCATGCGAGTGCGGTCGCTGTCGTATTTCCCGGATTCATGGTGCCTTCACGGCACAGTCGATCGCAATACGTCCCACCAGATGTGAAATATTGCGCGTCGCTTCGAGAGACTTGCGGCACAAGTCGTCAGCCGGTGGCGGGCGTCGGGGCGACACGGGCAGACTGTCGGGCAGTTCACCGGACAGAAGGGGGAATCCGTGAGCACGCCCACGGTGCGTCGGCGACGGCTCGGTGCGAAGTTGCGCGAACTGCGCGGCGAACTCACCCTCGACGAGGTCGCCGAGCACTCCGAGGGCGCGTTCGTCTCCTCCAAGCTGTCCCGGATGGAGACCGGCAAGACCGCCCCCAAGGCAGCGGACATCCAGGCGCTGCTCCACCTGTACGGCGAACTCGGCCGCGACGTCAGCGACGAACTGCGCGCGGCCCTGATCACGCTCACCAAGGAGGGCGGCCGGCGCGGCTGGTGGCACTCGTACCGGGGTGTCCTCACCCCGGTGTACGAGGACCTGATCAGCCTGGAGGCGGAGGCCGAGACGGTCTCCACCTGGCAGCTGGGCATGGTCCCCGGACTGCTCCAGACCGCCGAGTACGCCCGCGAGATCATCCGGGCGACCGCCATGTCCGAGGCGGTCGAGGCACGGGTCGACGCGCTCGTCGAGGTGCGGCTGGCACGCCAGGCCGTCCTCACCCGGGACAGCGACCCGCTGGCGCTCTGGGCGATCATCTCCGAACAGGCCCTGCGCTCCACCACCGAGGATCCCGCCCTGATGTACGAGCAGTTGGGGCGCCTGCTTACGATGGGGCGGCGCCCGAACATCAACATCCAGGTGTTGAGATCGGACGCTCCCCTGCACGCCGGGCTCACCGGCACCTTCAGCATCCTGGGCTTCGGTCCGCACACCGATCTGGACGTCGTCCACCAGGAAGGGCTGACCTCCGCCCTGTACATCGAGGAACGTGATCGGGTCTCCACGCACCGGGCCGCGTGGCAACGCCTCACGTCTGCCGCCGAGTCCGTCGAGGCGTCGGTGGAACTGATCACCCAGATAAGGAAGAACGAATAGCGAATGAAGCACGTTGACGACGCGTCGACTCTGCCGGTGACCTGGTGGAAGTCCTCGGCGTCCGCATCACAGTCCGACTGCGTGGAATGCGGGATCGTCGACGAGGCGACGGTCGCCGTCCGCGACAGCAAGCGGCCCGACGGGCCCGCGCTCCTGCTGGACCGCACCACGCTCCGCGCGTTCACCTCCGCCGTGGCCCTCCGTGACGGCCGAATAGGCGGCCTGGACGACCTCGGCTGAGAGAGCGGCGTCCACCGACGAGGTGGCCGCCCACGCTCTGCTCCAAAAGCGCACCAAAACCAAGAAACCCCTGCTCAGCAGGGGTTTCTTCGTGGTGTCCGAGGGGGGACTTGAACCCCCACGCCCGATAAAGGGCACTAGCACCTCAAGCTAGCGCGTCTGCCATTCCGCCACCCGGACAAGGTGTCTGTCGTGCGAAGGCTTCCGTGCGGGTTTCCCTCGCGGCGACGGAGGAAACACTACCAGGCTTTCGGGGGCGGTCGATCACACCCTGTTTCCGGACCTGCGGGCGTGAACGGCGTGTGACGGGCCTGGACCGGCCTTGGGCCCGGAGCGGGAAGGGAGAGAGGATGGCGGGGACCGGGCGGCAGTGACAGCGGAAGGAAGCAGCGTGAGCGAGACGGACACGGCCAGGGGCGTCACCGGCGAGGACGAGGTCGTGGACCTCTGCCGCGAGCTGATCCGGTTCGACACCAGCAACTACGGCGACCACTCCGGTCCCGGTGAGCGCAAGGCCGCCGAGTGGGTCGCCGAGAAGCTCGCCGAGGTCGGCCTGGAGCCGAAGATCTTCGAGTCCCACCCGGGCCGCGCCTCGACGGTGGCCCGCATCGAGGGCGCGGACCCGTCCAGGCCCGCCCTGCTGATCCACGGCCACCTCGACGTCGTACCGGCCAACGCCGACGACTGGACCCACCACCCGTTCTCCGGCGAGGTCGCGGACGGGTGCGTGTGGGGGCGGGGCGCCGTCGACATGAAGGACATGGACGCGATGACCCTGGCGGTCGTACGGGACCGGCTGCGCAGCGGCCGGAAGCCGCCCCGGGACATCGTGCTGGCCTTCCTCGCCGACGAGGAGGCCGGCGGCACCTGGGGCGCCCGGCACCTGGTCGACAACCACCCGGACCTCTTCGAGGGGGTCACCGAGGCGATCAGTGAGGTCGGCGGGTTCTCCTTCACGGTGAGCGAGCAGCGCCGGCTGTACCTCATCCAGACGGCCGAGAAGGGCATGCACTGGATGAAGCTGAAGGTGGCCGGCACCGCGGGGCACGGCTCGATGATCCACCGCGACAACGCGATCACCGAACTCTCCGAGGCCGTGGCCCGGCTCGGGCGGCACAGGTTCCCGGTCCGCGTCACCAAGACCACCCGGGCCTTCCTCGACGAGCTGGGCGACGCGCTCGGCACCGAGCTGGACCCGGAGGACATGGAGTCGACGCTGGCCCGGCTGGGCGGCATCGCCAAGCTGATCGGCGCGACCCTCGGCAACACCGCCAACCCGACCCAGCTGAACGCCGGCTACAAGGTCAACGTCATCCCCGGCGAGGCCACCGCGCACGTGGACGGCCGTTTCCTGCCCGGTCACGAGGAGGAGTTCCTCGCCGACCTCGACCGGATCCTCGGCCCGAACGTGGTCCGCACGGACGTGCACTCCGACAAGGCGCTGGAGACCAGCTTCGACGGGGCCCTGGTGGAGGCCATGCAGTCCTCGCTGCTCGCCGAGGACCCGACCGCCAAGGCCATCCCCTACATGCTCTCCGGCGGCACCGACGCCAAGTCCTTCGACGACCTCGGCATCCGCGGCTTCGGCTTCGCGCCGCTCAAGCTGCCGCCGGAGCTGGACTTCGCGGGCATGTTCCACGGTGTGGACGAGCGGGTTCCGGTGGACGGGCTGCAGTTCGGCGTGCGCGTCCTCGACCGCTTCATCGACGCGTCGTGATGCTGTACGCGTCGTGAAGCCCTGGCTTCAGGTAATCGGGCGGCTGTACGAGGTCGACTGAAAAGAGTGAATGCGACGATAAGCTCGTAGCTCCATTACTCCCTCCTCGTTACATCTCATGCGATCCGCTACTTGGAATCGCATTGCCAACAAGGAGGAATAATGCTCAAGAAGGTCGTCGCTGCTGCGGCTGTCACTGGTGGTCTGGTTCTCGCGGGTGCGGGCCTGGCCGTCGCCGATTCGGGTGCCCAGGGCGCTGCCGTGGGTTCCCCGGGTGTCGTCTCCGGCAACGTGATCCAGGTTCCCGTGCACGTCCCGGTGAACGTCTGCGGCAACACGATCTCCGTGATCGGGCTGCTGAACCCCGCCTTCGGCAACACCTGCATCAACAAGTGACGCCGACTCCCTGAGGGGCGTCGTCTTTCCGTCGGCCCTGGAGCGCGCGCCATGCGCTCCGGGGCCGGCCGGTTTTTCCGCAGGTTTTCTCTGCGGTGAATGCTAGGTCAGGATCCAAGGCAGGGGGGAATTCATAAAATGCGACAGGGCACCCGCAAGGGCCTTATGACAGTGGCCGCGGCGACCGGCGTGATCGCAGCGGCGGGCGGTTACGCCCACGCCGACTCGGGGGCCGTCGGCTCCGCCACCGACTCACCCGGCGTGCTCTCCGGCAACACCGTGCAGGCGCCGGTACACGTGCCGGTGAACGTCTGCGGCAACACCGTGAACGTCGTCGGCGCCCTCAACCCGGCGATGGGCAACAAGTGCGCCAACCACGGCGGCGGTGGCGGCGCTTCGACGGGCTACGGCGACACCGGAGGGTACGGCGGCCACGGCGGCCACAGCGGTCACGGCGGCTCGCACGCCGGGGGACACACCGCAGGCTCGCCCGGTGTCGGTTCGGGCAACACCGTGCAGGCGCCCATCGACGTCCCGGTCAACGTCTGCGGCAACAGCGTCGACGTCATCGGCGTCGGCAACGCCGCGGTGGGCAACGAGTGCGCCAACGACGGGGGTTCCGGACACACGGGGCACCCCGGCCATCCCGGCCACCCCGGAACTCCCGGACATCCGGGTGGCGGTCACCCCACGCAGCCGCCCGGACATGGCGGGCATGGCGGTCACGGCGGCCATGGGGGTCACGGCGGCCACGGAGGTCACGGCACGCCCCCTGGGCACGGGGGACACGGGAGCAACCCGCCCGGGAAGCCGGGGAACCCCGGAACTCCGGGGCAGCCGGGGACCCCGGGCCAGCCGGGACATCCGGGCACTCCGGGCCAGCCGGGACACCCCGGCACTCCGGGGCAGCCGGGCAACCAGGGTCAGCACCCGGGAACGCCTCCCGCTCATTCCGGGAGCAACACCGTCCCGACCGGTACCCACGGCTCCAGCCACGTCGACCCCCTGGGCAGCGCCTCGGTGAGTCAGCCCGTCGCCGCCGCGCAGCTCGCGCACACCGGCAGTGACCTGCCGCTGGGTCTCGCGCTCCCGGCGGGCGCGGGCGCGCTGCTCGCGGGCGCGGTGCTGTACCGCAAGGCACGCGCCGCGGCGTAGCGCACGGACGGTGAAGCACCGGCGACGGTGCGTGGAACGGGACGGGCCCCGTCGACGCGGGGCCCCTTCCGTCAGTCGGCCAGTCTCACCATGTGGCACGCACCTGGCGGATGATCCGCCGGCGCAACCGCACCCTGCGGCTGCCGTCGCGCATGAGGCTCAGTCGGTCCAACTCCCAGTGTCCGTACTCGGCATGGTCCGTCAGCAGGCGTGTCGCCTCCTTGCGGGACACCCCGCGAGGCACGTACACGTCGACAAATTCGTATTCCGGCATCGCATCTATTGTGCGGGCTGGTGCCCGGTACGGATAGCGTCTGCACTATGTCTGATGCTGCGCAGCCCACCGCTGCCGAGGTACGCGCCGCCGCCGAGGCGGTCAAGACCGCGCTCGACCGCCATCTGGCCGCGGTCGAACGCAGGTCGGGGGAGGACGACCCGGCTGTCTACGAGGCGTTCAACCAGCTGGCCGCGGCCGCCGAGGTCTACGACGAGCTCCTGTACGACCGCTACGACGAGGTCACCCCCTTCGAGATCCCCGGTACGGACGACTCGCTGCCGCCGTACGCGGGCCCCGAGGAGCCGAACGCGATCAGCGTGCTGATCCGCCGCGACTACGCCGTGGCGGAACCACAGCGGCTGCTGGCGCAGGCCCAGCGCGTCGAGGCGGCGGAGTACGACGACGGCCCCGGCGCGGACGAGGACGCGGCCGGCACGATCCACGGGGCGCTGGGCGTCCTGTTCGGCGAGTTCGAGCCGGACGAGATCGCCTCCCGGCACAAGGAGTTCGGCCTGGAGGAGGGCGACTCCACGCTCTGGGTGACCGCGGCGGACGAGCCGGCCGAGCCCGGCGAGTGGCTGGAGGCGCCCTTCGAGGGGGTCGACCCGCAGCGGGTGGTGTGCCGCTTCGACGTCAGCGCGGTCTTCGACGACGAGGACGCGGAGGACGGCCCGGACGCCGCGGAGACCGACGAACTGGACGACCTCGACCTGGACGAGGACGAGGATCTGGAGCCGTTGGACGCGGAGCGCTGATCCGCCGGCCGGCGGTGCCTTCCGGGGGTCGAGGCCGGACGGGCACCGCCGGCCGGCGCCGTTGCGGCCGATCGCCGTACGGAGCCGCCGGCGGAACCGGTCAGTTCGCGGCGGGGACCTGCGTCTTCAGCAGCAGCGGCAGGCGGGTCGTCCGCGGCTTCGGCAGGGTCTCGGCCACCGCCTTCGGCAGGGCCTGTTCCACACCGTGGACCACCGACAGGTGGCGCTCCGCCCGGCTGAACGCCGTGTACACCCAGGGGCGGCTCAGGGACTGGACCGCGTCCCCGGGCAGCACCACGACCGCCGCCGGCCAGCGGCTGCCCGCCGCCTGGTGGGCGGTCAGGGCCCAGCCGTGGCGGACGGACTGATCCACCCGCTCCTTCGGTACGACCACGGGCGCGCCGGCGCACGACAGGTGCAGCCCGTCGGCGTCGGCGTCGACCACCTGGCCCGGCACCGTACGGCCCGGCGCGGGGGAGTAGGCGATCCGGTCACCGGGGTCGAAGCCGCCGAAGCGGCCGGGGCCCGGATTGAGCCGTTCCTTGAGAGCGGTGTTGAGGGCGCGGGTGCCGGCCGCTCCGCCGTGGCCCGGGGTGATCACCACGGTCTGCTCGGCGGGGACCCCGAGCGCGCGCGGGACGGAGTCCGCGACCAGCTGCACCGTCCGGTGCACCGCCTCGCCCGCGTCCCGCACCGGCACGATCACGACCTCCTTGCCGGGCGCCTCGACCTGGGTGAGCTCGCCGACGCCGATCCCGGAGACCAGTTCGCCGAGCGGGCCGGGGTCGGGCGTGCGGGAGGCGATCTGCGGGCACACCCGGGCCGCCAGGAGGTCGGCGAAGACCCGCCCGGGGCCCGCGGACCACAGCGCCGCCGGATCCCCGCTCAGCACCAGCCGGGCCCCGTCGGGCAGCGCCTCCACGAGCATCGCCGCACCCTCCACGTCCAGCTGGGGCGCGTCCAGCACGATCAGCAGGTCGAGGGCCAGGGCGCCGTCCGCGTCCCGGCCGGGCCCCGTGGCGCCGGCGAGCAGGTCGGCGACGGTGCCCACGGTTTCCGCTTCCGCGCCGTCCGCGAGGCGCCGGCTGCCGTCAGGGGTGTGGGTGGCCGCGAAGGCGCGCAGTCCGGCCGCGCGGGCGGCGCCGAGCAGGGCCGCGGGTTCGGCGCGGGCCGCCTCGCCGCCCGTGTGCAGCACCAGGCCGTGCCCGGCGACCGCCCGCGCCAGCTCGGCCGCACCGCCGGAGGCCGCCGCCGCGGCCGCCTCCCAGGGCTCCGAGGCGTCCTTGGCCAGGGAGTTGACCAGCCGGGCCAGCCCGTCGGCGAGGCTCTCCTCGGCCAGCGCGTACCGCTCCAGGGCGACCAGGACCCGGACCGGACGCTCCTCCTCGTCGTCCTCGGGCTCCGGGGCGCCCGGATCCAGCGGGTCCCGGAAGACCAGCGCCTCGCCCTCCGCGAGGGCACTCTGCACGACCGCCTCCGGGTCGGGCACCGCCCGCTGGGCCAGTGCGGCGGTGAGCGCCGGCATCTCCAGCGCGGTGTGCCCGGCCACGGCGGCCTGCTCCAGGAGCCAGCCGGCCACCGCCCGGCCGCGCCGCTCGTCGTCCGGGCCGCACTCCGCGCCGAGCAGCGCCCGCGCGAACCCGTCGGCCTGGTCCGGCCGTACCCCGGTGACCCGGAGCAGCTGCCAGGGGTCCTCCCGCAGCAGCGTCTCCGCGCCCTCGCCGAGAGCGGTGGCCACCTGGGGCGCGAGCGACTCGGGCGCACCGCCGTCGGACAGGATCCGTCGCACGTCCGCGATCGTCTCCGTGGCGGGCACGGCGCCGGCCGGCGCGGGCTGGGGCCGGCGCACGGGCTCCGGGGCGGGGGCCGCCCGGTGCGGGGTCGGCTCCGGAGCCGCGAACACGGTGGCCACCGGCTTCTCGCCGCTCTCCACGGCCCGGATCGCCGCGAGCAGATCGGCCGCCTTGCCGCTGAGCTTGGCCCCGCTCTCGATCGGCGCCGACTTCTCGGCCTTCCGCCGCTCGATCCGCTCCCGCTCGACCTGCTGAGCGGCCAACTCGGCCTCGGCCTCGGACTGCTGGACTGCACCTTCGGCGCCGCCCCCGCCGCCGTCCGCCCCGGCGGTGGCGGTGTCGCTCCGCGCGGCCGGGCCGGCGGTGAGGTCGCCGGTCTCCGTCGTCCCCCCGGCCGTCGTGCCCTCGTCGGCCTCGGGCTTGGCGCCCGGCCCCGGCTCCGTGCTCACAGCGTGCTCCAGTCGTGATCGGGATAGCGGTGCACGGGCGCCGACACGTCGTCGAGCGCCCGGCAGATCTCGTCAGGAAGAGTAAGCGCCTCCACTGACAACGCCCCCGCGAGCTGCTGCGCGGTGCGCGCGCCGACGATCGGCGCGGCCACGCCCGGCCGGTCCCGCACCCACGCGAGCGCCACCTGGAGCGGGGTGACCGCGAGCCCGTCCGCCGCCGTCTGTACCGCGTCCACGATCCGGGTCGCGGTGTCGTCGAGGTACGGCTCGACGAACAGCGCCAGATGCTCGGAGGCGCCGCGCGAGTCCGGGGGAGTGGAGTGCCGGTATTTCGCGGTCAGCACGCCCCGGCCCAGCGGGGAGGACGGCAGCAGGCCGATGCCCAGGTCGAGGGCGGCGGGCAGCACCTCGCGCTCGATGCCCCGCTGGAGCAGCGAGTACTCCAGCTGTGTGCCGGCCAGCCGGGTGCGGGTGCCCGGCGCCGCGAGCTGCCAGGTCGCCGCCTTCGCCAGCTGCCAGCCGCAGAAGTTGGAGACCCCGGCGTACCGGGCGCGGCCGCTGCTCACCGCCAGGTCGAGGGCCTGCAGGGTCTCCTCCAGCGGGGTGTCCGGGTCGTAGGCGTGCACGTGCCAGATGTCGACGTAGTCGGTGCCGAGGCGGGCCAGGGAGGCGTCCAGCGCGGCGAGCAGGTGGCCGCGCGAGCCGTTGAAACGCCGGTCGGGGTCGGGGACGCTGCCCGCCTTCGTCGAGATGACCAGGTCCCGGCGTGGCACCAGCCCCTCTATGAGCTGCCCGAGCAGATACTCGGCCTCGCCGTCGCCGTACACGTCCGCGGTGTCGACGAGGGTCCCGCCGGCCTCCCAGAACGCCTTCAGCATGTCCGCGGCGTCGTGCTCGTCGACGTCCCGGCCCCAGGTGAGGGTGCCGAGTCCGATTCTGGACACACGCAGGCCGGTACGGCCGAGATGCCTCTGCTCCATGCCCGCGAGATTACTGGCCAGAGCTGGTGCGTTGGGTTGCCTGTGGATAACCGATTTCCATGGCAGAAGGGGTGGGTCGGACGCCTTCGCCGTGGGGTCTTCGGCCGTCGCCGGTCCGCGGACCGTGCGGGGTTGCTCGCGCAGTTCCTCGCGCCCCTCCGGGGCGCTCTCGCGCTAAGGTCTCCGCAACAGCGACGTTACTGATCGGTAAGGGGAACGGCCATGCAGCTCGGGATCAACCTCGGCTACTGGGGTGCCGGGATGGACGGGGACAATCTGGCCGTGGCGCAGGAGGCCGAGCGGCTCGGGTACGCCGTGTGCTGGGCCGCCGAGGCCTACGGCTCCGACGCCGCCACCGTGCTCAGCTGGGTCGCCGCCCAGACCGAGCGCATCGACGTCGGCTCGGCCATCTTCCAGATCCCGGCCCGGCAGCCCGCGATGACCGCGATGACCGCCGCCACCCTCGACTCGCTCTCCGGCGGCCGTTTCCGGCTCGGCCTCGGCGTCTCCGGACCGCAGGTCTCCGAGGGCTGGTACGGCGTCAAGTTCGACAAGCCGCTCTCCCGCACCCGCGAGTACGTGGAGATCGTGCGGAAGGCGATGACCCGGGAACGCCTGTCGTACGAGGGCGAGCACTGGACGCTGCCGCTGCCGGGCGGCCCCGGCAAGCCGATCAAGCTGACCGTGCACCCCGAGCGCGAGCACATCCCGGTCTACATCGCCGCCATCGGCCCGAAGAACCTGGAGCAGACCGGCGAGATCGCCGACGGCGCGCTGCTGATCTTCCCCTCCGCCGAGCACCTGGAGGAGACGGCCGTGAAGTACCTGCGCGCGGGCCGGGAGAAGGCCGGCAAGACCCTCGACGGGTTCGACATCTGCCCGACACTGCCGCTCGCCGTCGGCGACGACAAGGACGTGGCCTCGCTCGCCGACACCTTCCGGCCCTACACCGCGCTGTACGTCGGCGGCATGGGCAGCCGCAAGCAGAACTTCTACAACCAGCTCGCCCAGCGCATGGGCTACGAGCGCGAGGCCGCCGAGATCCAGGACAAGTACCTGTCCGGGGACAAGAACGGGGCGTCGGCCGCCGTACCGCAGGAGCTGATCGACCAGACCACGCTGCTCGGTTCCGTGGACCGGATCGCCGACCGGATGAAGGCCTACGCGGCCGCCGGGGTCACCACGCTCTCCCTCGCGCCCGCCGGGTTCGCCCTGGACGAGCGGCTCGCCTCGCTGCGGGCCGGCGCCGAGGCCCTGGAGCGCGCCGGACTCGCGTGAGCGTCTGACACGTCCGACGCGGGAGAGAAGTCCGCGGCCGTGGTGGGGGCTCGGGGGGTCTTCCCCGCCACGGCCGTCACGCAGAACAACGCGCCCGTGCCCGCGCGGTTACGCCCCGGGCGTGACCCCGCCGGTCCTCCTTTCGGCCGAGTTCGCCCGCACACCTGTTGCAGCCACTCCGGCGCGGCATTTGACTCGTTCTTTGCGGGTCTGGTGAGTCCTCCAGAGAGGTGCCCACGATGCTGTCGGTCAGGAGTCTGTTCCAGGAGATCCTCGACAACGACGAGTCCTTCCGGCTCTTCTGCTCCATCGCGGCCAGCGGCGAGTCCCAGGGCGGCTGGGAGAACGCGCGGATCGCCGCACTCGTGCCGCGGAGCGAACGCGACCTCGCCCCCAAGATCACCCGCCACGGCGCCGACGAGGACAAGCACGGGCGCATCTTCCACGCCCTGCTGAAGAAGCGCGGGCTGGCGCCCGTTCCGGTGCCCTCCGACACCGACTACACGATGATCCTGGAACGGCACGGCATCGGGCTCGCCCACGACCGGCTCCGGGCCGACCAGCCGCTCACCGTGCCGGACATCGTCACCTACCTCGCCCACAGCCGGGTCACCGAGCAGCGCGCCTCCGAGCAGATGGAACTGCTGTGCCGGTACTTCGCCGACCATCCGGACGTGGGCCGCGCGGTGCGCATGATCTCCGGCGACGAGGACAATCACCTCGCCTACTGCCACGAGGAACTGCTGCGGTTCGCCGCCGCCGGGCACGGTCGCACCATCCAGCGCACGCTCCGCGCGTGCGCCCTCGCCGAGGTCCGCATTTACCGGGACGTCAGCCTCGCCGTCATGGCCCACATGGGCCGCATCCTCGGCTGGCCGAGGGCCAAGTCCGCGCTCCTGGCCTTCGGCATCCACGCCGTCTACGCCTACGAGCGCGCCGCCGGCTGGCGCCGCATGGTCTCCCTGCGGATGCCGGAGCGCAGGAACGCCCTGGGCGGTCCCGCGACCCCTGCCCCCGAGTTCGCCTGAGCCCACGGGCTGCAAGCCTCGCTCACATCCACCCGCGGCGCTTGAACAGCCGGTACAGCACCGTCTCCAGGCAGGCCATGAACAGGATCACCGCCGGGTACGACCAGATCCAGTGCAGCTCGGGCATGTGGTCGAAGTTCATGCCGTAGATTCCCGCGATCAACGTGGGGACGGCGGCCATGGCCGCCCACGCGGAGATCTTCCGCATGTCGTCGTTCTGCCGCACGCTCATCTGCGCGAGATGGGCGCCGAGGACGTCCGACACCAGCCGGTCCAGGCCCTCCACGCTCTCGTTCACCCGCAACAGGTGGTCGTTGACGTCCCGGAAGAACGGCCGGGCCTCCGCGTGCACGAAGGGCACGGTCGCGCCGCTGCCGTACGGGCCCACTCCCGCCAGCTTGGTCATGGGCAGCGCCAGCGGCACGGTCGCCCGGCGGAACTCCAGGATCTGCCGCTTGAAGGTGTAGATCCGCGACGCGGTGTGCCGGGAGCCGCCACCGCTCGGCGAGAACACCTCGGCCTCCAGCTCCTCCAGGTCGTTCTGCAGCTCGGTCGCGACCTCCAAGTAGTTGTCGACGACCGCGTCGGAGATCGAGTACAGCACCCCCGTCGGCCCGTGCTTGAGCATCTCGTGCTGCTCCTCCAGGTGCCGCCGGATGTCGCCGAGCGGCGACGGCGTCCCGTGGCGCACGGTGACCACGAAGGAGTCCCCGATGAAGATCATCAGCTCGCCGGAGGTCACCGTGTCGCTCTTCGCCTCGTACGTCACCGGCTTCAGGACGACGAACAGCGAGTCGTCGTACACCTCCAGCTTGGGCCGCTGGTGGGCGGTCAGGGCGTCCTCGACGGCCAGCGGATGCAGCCCGAACTCGTCGGTGACCAGGTCGAACTCTCGCTCCGTCGGCTCGTACAGGCCGATCCACAGAAAGCTGTCGCCACGCGTGCGTGCCTCCGCGAGGGCGTCGGAGAAGTCCTGCGGAGTCTCCGTCCGCTCCCCGTCCCGGTAGATGGCGCAGTCGACGATCACGGAGCGTATTCTCCCGTCGCCCGCCCACCTGTGCACTTCGGCGTGCGCCTACCCTGGGCCGCATGCCCACGCTGATCCTCGTAAGGCACGGACGGTCCACCGCCAACACCTCGGGTGTGCTGGCCGGCTGGACGCCGGGCGTCGCCCTCGACGAGCGGGGGGCCGCCCAGGCCGCCGCGCTGCCCGGCCGGCTCGCCGGGCTGCCGATCTCCGAGCTCGTCACCAGCCCGCTGCAACGCTGCCAGGAGACGGTCCGCCCGCTGCTCGACGCCCGCCCCGGGCTCACCGCCCACACCGACGAGCGGATCGGGGAGGCGCACTACGGCGACTGGTCCGGCCGCAAGCTCGCCGAGCTCAAGGACGAGCCGCTGATGGAGGTCGTCCAGGCCCACCCGTCGGCGGCCGCGTTCCCCGGCGGCGAGTCCATGCGCGCCATGCAGGCCCGCGCCGCCGAGGCGGTACGCGAGTGGAACGCGCGCGTGGAGCGCGACCACGGCTCGGACGCCGTCTATGTCATGTGCTCGCACGGTGACATCATCAAGTCTCTCGTCGCGGACGCGCTCGGTCTGCATCTCGACCTCTTCCAGCGGATCTCCGTCGAACCGTGTTCCGTCACCGCGATCCGCTACACCCGCCTCAGGCCGTTTCTCGTTCGTCTCGGGGACACCGGGGATTTCGCCTCCCTTGCCCCCCGCGAGGAACCCCCCGGGGAAGACGCCACGGTCGGTGGCGGCGCCGGCGCGCCGTGATCGTCGGCCGCAGTAGGGTGAAGCGATCCACGTAAGCGGCCTCCTGGCCGCGTCGTCGCCCTCCCGAACCCACGCACTCTCGACTCATGGAGACAGGACGTGTCCCGTCAGGTGTTCCTCTACGATCCGCCGGACCGCTTCGTCGCGGGCACGGTCGGAATGCCCGGACGCCGTACGTTCTTCCTCCAGGCCACGGCCGGACCCCGGACGACCAGCGTGGCCCTGGAGAAGACCCAGGTCGCCGCACTCGCCGAACGCATGGACGAACTCCTCGACGAGGTCGTGCGCCGCAGCGGCGGCAACGCCGCCGTGCCCGCCGTCGCGCCCACCGAGATCGCCGACAGCGCCCCGCTGGACACCCCCGTCGAGGAGGAGTTCCGCGTCGGCACCATGGCGCTCGCCTGGGACGGCGAGGAAGAGCGCATGATCGTCGAGGCACAGGCCCTCGTGGAGCTGGAGGCCGACTCCGAGGAGGACCTCGCCGAGGCCGAGGAGCGGCTCCTGCAGGACGAGGAGAACGGGCCCCCGATGCTGCGGGTCCGGCTGACCGGCGCGCAGGCCAGGGCCTTCGCCAAGCGCGCCCTCGACGTCGTCAACGCCGGGCGGCCGCCGTGCCCGCTGTGCAGCCTCCCGCTCGACCCGGAAGGACACGTATGTCCGCGCCAGAACGGATACCGCCGCGGAGCGTGACCGCCGCCGAGCTGCTCATCCACGGTGAGCTGAAGGTACGCGGCCGGATCCGCGACGCCTCCAACGCGGCGCTGTTCTGCACGGTCGCGCACGACGGCCAGGAGGCGTCCTGCGTCTACAAGCCGGTCGCCGGGGAGCGCCCGCTGTGGGACTTCCCCGACGGCACCCTCGCCCAGCGCGAGGTGGCCGCCTACGAGCTCGCCGCGGCCACCGGCTGGGACCTGGTCCCGCCCACCGTGCTGCGCGACGGGCCGTACGGCGAGGGCATGGTGCAGCTGTGGATCGACGTCGACCCCGAGGGCGCCGAGCTGCTCGCCCTGGTGGACGCGGAGGAGCCCGAGCCCGGCTGGAAGGCGATCGGGTTCGCCGAGGTCGGCGACGGCAAGACCGCGCTGCTGGTGCACGCCGACGACGAACGGCTGCGCCGGCTCGCCGTCCTCGACGCCGTCATCAACAACGCCGACCGCAAGGGCGGCCATCTGCTGCCCACCGCCGACGGCCGGCTCTACGGCATCGACCACGGCGTCACCTTCAACGTCGACAACAAGCTCCGCACCCTGCTGTGGGGCTGGGCGGGGGAGGACCTGACGGGTGAGGCCGTCGAGGTCCTCAAGGGCCTGCGCGAGGCCCTCGGCGGGCCGCTGGGGACCCGGCTGGCCGAGCTGATCACCGCGGCGGAACTGGAGGCCACGCGCGCGCGTGTCGAGACCTTGCTCACTGCCGGCAAGCACCCGGAGCCGAGCGGCGAGTGGCCGGCCATCCCCTGGCCGCCGGTATAGCGCCCACCAGCACATTCCGGCCCCGAGATCAAGACTGCTTTCCCGGCCGTCCGGTTCGTATACCGAACTCGGGTCCGGTTACGCTCATGTACATGCATGCCTGGCCCGCTTCCGAGGTCCCCGTCCTGCCCGGTCAGGGCCGCGACCTGAGGATCCACGACACCGCGACCGGCGGTCTTGTCACCCTTGACCCCGGTCCCGTCGCCCGTATCTACGTCTGCGGCATCACGCCGTACGACGCGACCCACATGGGGCACGCGGCGACCTACAACGCGTTCGACCTGGTTCAGCGCGTGTGGCTCGACACCAAGCGGCAGGTGCACTACGTCCAGAACGTGACGGACGTCGACGACCCGCTCCTGGAGCGCGCGGAGCGCGACGGCGTCGACTGGGTCGCCCTCGCCGAGAAGGAGACGACCCTCTTCCGCGAGGACATGACCGCCCTCAGGATGCTGCCGCCGCAGCACTACATCGGCGCGGTCGAGGCCATACCCGGCATCGTGCCGCTCGTCGAACGTCTGCGCGATATCGGCGCCGCCTACGAACTCGAGGGCGACATCTACTTCTCCGTCGAGTCCGACCCCAACTTCGGCAAGGTCTCCAACCTCGACGCGGCGGCGATGCGGCTGCTGTCCGCGGAGCGCGGCGGCGACCCGGACCGTCCCGGCAAGAAGAACCCCCTCGACCCGATGCTGTGGATGGCCGCCCGCGAGGGCGAACCGAGCTGGGACGGCGGCTCCCTCGGCCGCGGCCGCCCCGGCTGGCACATCGAGTGCGTGGCGATCGCTCTCGACCACCTCGGTATGACCTTCGACGTCCAGGGCGGCGGCTCCGACCTCGCCTTCCCGCACCACGAGATGGGCGCCTCGCACGCCCAGGTGCTCACCGGCGAGTTCCCGATGGCCAAGGCGTACGTCCACGCCGGCATGGTCGCCCTCAATGGCGAGAAGATGTCCAAGTCCAAGGGCAACCTGGTCTTCGTCTCCCGGCTCCGCCGGGACGGCGTCGACCCGGCCGCCATCCGCCTCGCCCTGCTCTCCCACCACTACCGGGCCGACTGGGAGTGGACCGACCAGGTCCTGGCCGACGCGGTGGCCCGCCTGGACCGCTGGCGCGCGGCGGTCTCCCGCCCGGACGGCCCGCCCGCCGAGTCCCTGGTGGAGGAGCTCCGCGAGGCCCTGAGCAACGACCTGGACGCCCCCGCCGCGTTGGCGGCGGTGGACCGCTGGGCAGCCCTCCAGCAGGAGCAGGGCGGCACGGACACGGGCGCGCCCGGGGTCGTGTCGCGAGCAGTGGACGCCTTGCTGGGCGTAGCCCTTTAAGGAAACGCCGACCTCCGCGCCCCTGTCTTCTTTCTTTCAGGGGCGCGGGGCTGTATCGATGTGCGGCTCCTCCGCGTGGGCGCGAGCAACCACGACGCACCCGCAGACAACTTTCGACGCGCGCCCCCCTACTGTCGAAACCCTGTCGATGAAGCCGACACCGCTGTGTCCGGTGTGATGCATGTGATGGGCTACGAGGGTCAGTTGACCGTTGGACCGGCCGGCTGTCGGCCGGTCCCCACGCGGAAGGCACCCCCCGTGGCCCACCCCTTAAGCCGACGCCGACTGCTCACCCTCGGCACGGCGACCCTCGGCGCCCTGGCCCTCGGCCCGCACGCCCACGCGGCGGCGCCCGCCGCCATCCCCCTCCCCGACGGCTGGCAGCCGGAGGGCATCACCATCGGCGCCGGCCCCTACGCCTACCTCGGCTCCCTCGCCGACGGCTCCCTCTACCGCGCCGACCTGCGCACCGGCACCGGCAAAGTGATCTCCGCCGGCCCCGGCACCCCCGCCGTCGGTCTCAAAATCGACCCCCGCGGACGGCTGTTCGTCGCGGCCCGCGGCTCCGGCGCCCGGGTGGTCGACGCCCGCAGCGGCGAGACCCTCGCCTCCTACGCGCTCGCCACCGCCACCCCGAGCTTCGCCAACGACGTCGTGCTGACCCCGCGCGCCGCCTGGTTCACCGAGTCGTACCAGCCGGTGCTCTACGGCCTGCCGCTCGGCCGAGGCGGGGAGCTCCCGGCCGCCGAGGACGTCGTACGGCTGCCGCTGACCGGCGACTGGACCCAGTCCACCGACGGTGCCATCAACGCCAACGGCATCGCCCGCACCCCCGACGGCTCCGCACTCCTCGTCGTCCAGGCCGGCGCCGGTCTGCTGCACCGCGTCGACCCGGCCACCGGGATCACCGAGGCCGTGGACCTCGGCGACGCGGCCCCGCTCACCAACGGCGACGGCCTGCTGGTCCGCGGCCGCACGCTGTACGCCGTGCAGAACCGGCAGAACGCCGTCGACGTCTTCCGGCTGGCCGCGGACGGCCGCACCGGTGTCTTCCAGCGCCGGATCACCGACCCGGCCTTCGACGTCCCGACCACCGTCGCCGAGTACGGCGGCCGGCTCTACCTGCCCAACGCGCGGTTCACGACCACGCCGACGTCCGAGACGACGTACTCGGTCACCGCGGTCGAGGCCTGAGACACGGCATGACGAAGGGGCGGTACGCGTCATGCGTACCGCCCCTGGTCAGTCCTCTGATCAGTCCACCGTTCAGTCCTCGGAGGTGTCCTCGCTGTCCGGCCCCGGGTCCCCGGAGTCGCCGGTGTCCCCGGAATTCTCCGGGGTCCCGGGCGTGTCGGGCTTCGGCGGCCGAGGCGGCCGGGGCCGGCCGCCGGGGTTGTCCCGCAGGTACGACGCAGTGTCGCTGCCGTCCGCCGTGGCGTGACCGCCGGGCGGGCTCACGTCCCGGCGCCGCAGGTAGCGCTCGAACTCACGGGCGATCGCCTCGCCCGACGCCTCCGGAAGCTCGGCGGTGTCCCGGGCCTCTTCCAGCGTCTGCACGTACTCCGCGACCTCGCTGTCCTCCGCCGCCAGCTGGTCCACCCCGACCTGCCAGGCGCGCGCGTCCTCGGGCAGCTCGCCCAGCGGGATCCGCAGGTCGAGCAGGTCCTCCAGGCGGTTGAGCAGCGCCAGCGTGGCCTTCGGGTTGGGCGGCTGGGAGACGTAGTGCGGGACGGCCGCCCAGAGCGAGACCGCGGGCACACCGGCGTGCGTGCACGCCTCCTGGAGGACGCCGACGATGCCCGTCGGGCCCTCGTACTTGGTCTCCTCCAGGTCCATCCGCTGCGCCAGGTCCGAGTCCGAGGTGACCCCGCTGACCGGCACCGGACGCGTGTGCGGGGTGTCACCGAGCAGTGCGCCCAGGACGACCACCAGCTCGACGCCCAGCTCGTGGGCGAAGCCCAGCAGCTCGTTGCAGAACGAGCGCCAGCGCATGGACGGCTCGATGCCTCTGACCAGCACCAGGTCCCGCGGCTTCTCGCCGCCGACCCGGACCACCGACAGCCGTGTCGTCGGCCAGGTGATCTTGCGCACGCCCGCTTCCATCCACACCGTGGGGCGGTTCACCTGGAAGTCGTAGTAGTCCTCCGCGTCGAGCGCCGCGAACACCTCGCCCTTCCACTCCCGCTCCAGGTGCGCGACCGCGGTGGAGGCGGCGTCGCCGGCATCGTTCCAGCCTTCGAACGCGGCCACCATGACTGGGTCGATCAGCTCGGGAACCCCCTCCAGCTCGATCACCCAGTGCCTCCTTCCGACGTGCCCTCGCGTACGCCCCAACCTTACGGCGTGAGGCGGGGGCGCCCGCAGCCCCCTTGCACGGGGGAGTGAACGGATCACTGCCCCGTTCGCCGCCTTCGAACACACCGGGTTTCAGGGAGCGGCAAGCGCTTCACAGGCTGCTGCGCAGCCACTGCTCCACGCTCGCGATGTGCACGGTCGCCCAGGACCGGGCCGCTTCCGCGTCCCGGTCGCGCAGCGCGGCCAGGATCGCCCGGTGCTCCCGCAGGGTCCGGGCCACCGCGTCCTCCTGGGTCAGGCCGCGCCAGATCCGGGCCCTGGTGGTCGGCCCCGACAGCCCGTCGAGGAGCGAGCACAGCACCGAGTTTCCCGAGCTCTGCACGATGCCCCGGTGGAACTCCAGGTCGCAGGCGACCAGCTCCTCCACCGACGGCTCGGCGCCGAGCGCGTCCAACTGGGCGTCCAGCGCGTCCAGTTGCTGCTCGCTGATCCGCGAGGCGGCCATCGAGGTCGCGGCCGGCTCCAGGATCCGGCGCACCGCCAGGAACTCCAGGACCGTGTCGTCGCGGTGGAAGTCGACGACGAAGCTCATCGCCTCCAGAAGCAACTGCGGGTCGAGACTCGTGACATACGTGCCGTCGCCCTGCCGGACGTCCAGGATCCGGATCAGCGACAGGGCCCGCACCGCCTCCCGCAACGAGTTGCGGGACAGGCCCAGTTCGGCGGCGAGCTCGCTCTCCTTGGGCAACCGTTCTCCGGGGCGCAGCGCACCGGAGACGATCATGTCCTTGATCTTCTCGATCGCCTCATCGGTGACTGCCATACCGGCCTCCCTGTAGCTCAGACATCCGATGTCTCGGTTACATTATGCGGCCTGGTCAGGCGTCCGCGGTCAGGCTTCGTCCCCCTCCGCCAGCAGCCGCAGCGCCTCCAGGACCACCACCGCACCGCGCTCGACACCGGCCGCGACGACGTCCCGGTGCGGGTCGTACCCGCCGGTGGCCGCCGCGTCCACCAGCTCGTCCGCGTTGACCCCGTCGATCACCACGATCCCGCCCGCCACCAGCCCGCGCAGCGAGGCCGTCACCAGCAGCGCGGACAGCTCCATCTCGATCGCGGCGAGCCCGGCACCCCGGTAGGAGAACAGCGGCAGCAGCCCCGGCTGGAAGGCCGCCCGGGTCCACACCACGCCCCGGTGATGCGGCGCGCCCGCCTCCCGCGCGGCCCGCTGGAGCGCGAACACCGCCTCCGGCGCGGAGTACGCCGGATACTCGGGCGGCAGCAACTGCTGGGTCACCCCGTCGTCCCGCACCGCCGCCTCCGCGATGACCAGGTCGCCGTCCGCGATCCCGGGCCGCATCGCCCCCGCCGTACCGAACCGCAGAAAGGTGCCCACCCCCGCGTCGGCCATCTCCCGGAACAGCAGGACCGCCCCCGGCGCCCCCACCCCGTGCGAGGCCACCGCCACCGGCAGCCCCTTCCAACTCCCGGCGAACACCCGGTACTCGCGGTGGTACGACACCTCCTCGGCACCGTCGAGGAGACCGGCCACCGCCGCCGCCCGCGCCGGGTCCCCGACCACGACCGCGTGGGCGGGCAGGCCCGAGCGCGGTATTCGGGTGATGGGCAGCAGATCCAGCGGCATACGGCGACTCCCGGGGAGAGGACGAAGGGACCCAACTGCCGTTCGCCGAGGCCGGGTACGGTGTCGGGCACCAACGGAACACCAGGAGTTTCGCGTATGCCCCTGGAACCGCGTGCCGTCGGGGTCGCACTGCACCCCGGGGGAACTGCTGCAGGGGCCGACGGGTACGCGAAAGGGGCGGCTCCCTAGGGGAGAGGAGCCGCCCCCTCGCAGACCCGCCCCCGGTACGGCGGGGCCGGGGTCTCAGCGGGTGCCGGGCCGGTCAGGGTGGACCCGGCACACCGCCCGTCTGGTGCTGCTGCTCGCCGCTTCCGGCTACTTCTTGTCGAGCAGGTCCTGGACCTTGGCCCGGACGTCGTCCGTGGCCAGGCCGCGGATCGTCAGGGTGGTACGGCGGCGCAGCACGTCGTCCGTGGTCTCGGCCCACTCGTGGTCGCGGGCCCAGACGACCTGTGCCCAGATCTCCGGGGCGTCCGGGTGGACGCGCTCGGCGAGCTGCGGGTCCTCGTTGGCGAGGCGGGCGATGTCGAAGGCCAGCGAACCGTAGTGGGTGGCCAGGTGCTTGGCCGTGTCGGCGGCCATGCGCGGGCCGGGGGCCGGGTTGTCCACCAGCAGCCGGTGGGCGACCGCCCGGGGGTTGGCGACGCCGGGCAGCGGCAGCTTCTTGGGCAGCGAGGCGATCGGCTCGAAGTCGTCGCCCAGCGGGTGGCCCGGCAGCGCCTCCAGCTTCTCCATCACGGTGCGGCCGATGTGCCGGAAGGTGGTCCACTTGCCGCCCGCGACGGACAGCATGCCGCCCCTGCCCTCGGTGACCACGGTCTCCCGCTTGGCCTTGGCGGTGTTGCCGGGGCCGCCCGGCAGCACCCGCAGGCCGGCGAAGGAGTAGGTGATCAGGTCGCGCTGGAGCTGCTGGTCCCGGACGGAGAACGCGGCCTCGTCCAGGATCTGGGCTATGTCCTTCTCGGTGACGGACACGTCCGCCGGGTCGCCCTCGTACTCCTCGTCGGTGGTGCCGAGCAGGAGCATGTCCTCCCAGGGGAGGGCGAAGGTGATCCGGTACTTGTCGATGGGGGTGGCCAGCGCGGCCTTCCACGGCGCGGTCCGCTTCAGGACCAGGTGCGCGCCCTTGGAGAGGCGGATGGACGGGGCCGCGTTCGGGTCCTCCATCTTGCGCAGGTGGTCGACCCAGGGGCCGGTGGCGTTGAGGACCAGGCGGGCGTTGACGCCGAACTCCTCGCCGGAGACCGCGTCCTTCAGGTCGGCTCCGGTCACCCGGCCCCTGGTGAAGCGCAGCCCGGTGACCTGGGCGTGGTTCAGGACGACCGCGCCCGCCTCGACGGCCGCGCGGACCGTCATCAGCGCCATGCGCGCGTCGTTCATCTGGTCGTCGCCGTAGACCGCGACGGCCTTGAGGTTCTCGGTGCGCAGCTCCGGCACGTCCCGCTGGGCCCGCGCGGGGGAGAGCAGGTGGCCGACGCCGTCACCGAACGCGGAGAGCGCGGAGTAGGCGAACACGCCCGCCCCGAGCTTCGCCGCGCCGTGCGGACCGCCCTTGTACACGGGGAGGTAGAACGTGAGCGGGTTCGCCAGGTGGGGGGCCACCTGCCGGGAGACCGCACGGCGTTCGAAGTGGTTCTCCGCCACCAGCTTCACCGCGCCGGTCTGCAGGTAGCGCAGACCGCCGTGGAGGAGCTTGGAGGAGGCGGAGGAGGTGGCGCCGGCGAAGTCGCCGGCGTCGACCAGTGCCACCCTGAGCCCGGACTGCGCGGCGTGCCAGGCGGTGGAGATGCCCAGGATGCCGCCGCCGATCACGAGAAGGTCGTACGACGCCTTGGAGAGCTGCTCCCTGGTCTCGGCCCGGCTCGGGGTGGAGCCGGAGGCCGGGTGCGTCCCCAGGGCAGGCACGGACTGCAGGGTGGACTGACTGGTCATGTCGGGTTCTTACTCCTCGTCAGAGCTCGATCGTGAGAGCGGTGCACGCTCTCGTCAGCTCTCGTCGTCGATCCAGCCCATGGTCCGGTCGACGGCCTTGAGCCAGTTCTTGTACTCACGGTCGCGGGTCTCCGCGTCCATGCGGGGGGTCCACTCGGCGGCCCGGCGCCAGTTGGCGCGCAGTTCGTCGGTGCTGGACCAGAAGCCGACGGCGAGGCCGGCGGCGTAGGCGGCGCCGAGGCAGGTGGTCTCGGCGACCATCGGGCGCACCACGGGTGCGTCGAGGACGTCGGCGAGCTGCTGCATCAGCAGGTTGTTGGCGGTCATGCCACCGTCGACCTTGAGGGCGACCAGCTCGTCGCCGGAGTCCTTCACCATGGCGTCCGCGATCTCGCGGGTCTGCCAGGCGGTGGCCTCCAGGACGGCGCGGGCCAGGTGCGCCTTGGTGACGTACCGGGTCAGGCCGGCGATGACACCGCGGGCGTCGGAGCGCCAGTGCGGGGCGAACAGGCCGGAGAAGGCCGGCACGAAGTAGGCGCCGCCGTTGTCCTCGACCGAGAGCGCGAGCGTCTCGATCTCGGCCGCGGTGGAGATCAGGCCCATCTGGTCGCGCATCCACTGCACCAGCGAGCCGGTGACGGCGATCGACCCCTCCAGCGCGTACACGGTCGGCTGGTCGCCGATCTTGTAGCCGACCGTGGTCAGCAGGCCCGCGTAGGAGTTGATGATCTTGTCACCGGTGTTCATCACCATGAAGGTGCCGGTGCCGTAGGTGGACTTGACCTCGCCCTCGGCGAAGCAGCACTGGCCGAACAGGGCCGCCTGCTGGTCGCCGAGCGCGGACGCCACCGGGATGCCGCCGAGCAGGTCCCCCAGCTTGCCGCCGGTGACCTCGCCGTAGACCTCCGCGGAGGAACGGATCTCGGGCAGGATCTGCAGCGGCACGCCGATCGACTCGGCGATCTTGTCGTCCCACTGCATGGTGTGCAGGTTCATGAGCAGGGTGCGGGAGGCGTTGGTCACGTCGGTGACGTGCTTGCCGCCGTTGACACCGCCGGTCAGGTTCCAGATGACCCAGGAGTCCATGGTGCCGAAGAGGATGTCGCCCGCCTCGGCGCGCGCCTGGAGGCCGTCGACGTTGTCGAGCAGCCAGCGGGCCTTGGGGCCGGCGAAGTAGGAGGCCAGCGGCAGACCGGTCTCGCGGCGGAAGCGGTCCTGGCCGACGTTGCGGCCGAGCTCCTTGCAGAGGGCGTCGGTGCGGGTGTCCTGCCAGACGATGGCGTTGTGGACGGGCTCACCGGTGTTCTTGTCCCACAGCACGGTGGTCTCGCGCTGGTTGGTGATGCCGATGGCCTTGATGTCGTCGCGGGTGATGCCGGCCTTCTGGATGGCCCCGGCGACGACTTCCTGGACGTTGGTCCAGATCTCGTTGGCGTTGTGCTCGACCCAGCCCGGCTTCGGGAAGATCTGCTCGTGCTCCTTCTGGTCGACCGAGACGATACGGCCGTCCTTGTCGAAGACGATGCAGCGGCTGGAGGTCGTGCCCTGGTCGATCGCGGCGATGAAGGGACCTGCGGTGTGGGCGTCGGTCACTGTGTGCTCCTCAAAGATCCGTGGTGTGTGGCGGTACGTCTGTTTCTTCGGCGAAGCCTGCTGATCTAAGCGAAGGCGACGTTGTAGATACCCGCGGCTATGGCTCCGCCGATCAGCGGGCCGACCACCGGGATCCAGGCGTAGCTCCAGTCGGAACCGCCCTTGTTGGGCAGGGGGAGGAGCGCGTGCACGATGCGCGGGCCGAGGTCACGCGCCGGGTTGATCGCGTACCCCGTCGGACCGCCGAGCGAGAGACCGATCGAGACGACCACCAGGGCGGTGATCAGGCCGCCCAGCACGCCGAGGCCGTTGCCCTTGTCGTTGAGGCCCTGGGTGAGGACCGCGAGGATCAGCACGACGGTGCCGATGATCTCCGTGGCGAGGTTCTGGACCGCGTTCCGGATCTCCGGACCGGTGGAGAAGATGCCGAGGACCGGGCCGGCGCCCTTCTCCTGGGCCTCGACGGCCTTGGCCGTGGTGGCCTGCGCGCCCGGGCCGCCGACAATCTCCTTGTCGGTGAGGTGCGCCTGGAACTGGCCGTAGTAGGCGACCCACACCAGGGAGGCGCCGATCATCGCGCCGAGCAACTGTCCGGCGAAGTAGACCGGGACGTTGCTCCAGTCGCTGTTCTTGATGGCGAGAGCGACGGTGACGGCCGGGTTGAGGTGGGCACCGGACAGCGGTCCGGAGATGTAGACGGCCGTCATGACGGCGAAGCCCCAACCGAAGGCGATGGCGAGCCAGCCGGCGTTGCGGGCCTTGGAGGCCTTGAGGGTCACGGCGGCGCAGACGCCGCCGCCGAGCAGGATGAGTATGGCGGTACCGATGGTCTCGCCGATGAAGATGTCGGAGCTGGACACCCGCGACTCCTTTGTCCTTCGTCCAGGGAAGCCGAACCCCGAGTCCCTTCGGGGTGTTGGCGCCCTCGGGGGTGAGAGCGATGTCGGCCTTTGGCGTTGTCACACTCTAGCGCGTATTGCCGGTAGGTGTTCGACAATGCCGACCGATGGACGGGAGTCTTGCTCCGGCGTTACGCGTGCGTCAAGAGTTCTGTTATCGAAAGCGCGATCGTTATTGATTGCTGTGGGTTATCGATGAGTCGGGTTGTCCGCCGGGTGTCCTGCGTCAACTCCGCTGATCTGCCCGTTTGCCCTGTTATGTCCATCTCAGGGTACGGCTGAGGCCGGTCCGCCACACGCGAACCGGCCTCGGTCGTCGATCAGCTGCGCGCCGTCAGAACCGGCCCGCGCCCAGGTCCCGCGAGACCGCGCGGGCGCAGTCCCGCACCGCCGCGATCAGGTCGGGCCGCAACTCCCCGTCCTTGCAGAGCCGCTCCACCGCGCCCGTGATGCCCACCGCGCCCACCGGCATGCGCCGGCGGTCGTGGATCGGGGCCGCGACCGAGGCCACGCCCTCCCAGGTCTCCTCCACGTCGGCCGCGTAGCCCCGTGCCCGCGTGATGTCGAGGATGTGCTCGAAGGCGTCCAGGTCACAGGTGGTGCGGTCGGTGAAGGGCTTGCGGTCGGCCTCCAGGGCCTCGCTGTGCGCCACCGGGTCGTAGGCGGACACCACCTTGCCGAGGGCGGTGGAGTGCAGCGGCTGCATGGCGCCGATCTCCAGCACCTGCCGGCTGTCGTCGGGCCGGAAGACGTGGTGCACGATCAGCACGCCCTGCTGGTGGAGCACGCCCAGGTAGACGCTCTCCCCGCTGGAGCGGGCAAGGTCGTCCGTCCACACCAGCGCTCGCGCTCGCAGCTCGTGGATGTCCAGGTAGGTGGTGCCGAGCCGGAGCAGCTCGGCGCCCAGCTGGTAGCGGCCCGAGACGTCGTCCTGCTCGACGAACCCCTCCTGCTGGAGGGTGCGGAGTATGCCGTGGGCGGTGCCCTTGGCGAGGCCCAGCGACGAGGCGATGTCCGACAGGCCGAGCCGTCGCTCGCCGCCCGCGAGCAGCCGCAGCATCGCGGCCGCCCGTTCGAGCGACTGGATGTTCCGTGCCATCGCCGTTCTGCCTCCGTCCCCTGTGACCCTCACCGTCACGACGCCATAACCATCGTTCGGCAATGCCGAACACTACCGGTCCATGCCGACTCTCCGCTAATGGTCGGTCGACATGCGTTACTTCGCGCGTGGCCCGCCCTTGGGCGTCCGGCCACACACGTCCGCCCCGCACCATGACCGGTGAGCGGCCAAAACGCCATGGCCGGCGTCATACTGCCCGCCCGGTCGGTCACTCGTCCGCCACATGGACGCCCTGCCCATCCAAGCCCACTCCCGGTTAGGCTGGCGCCGTGCGTCCATACCCGGGTCCGCCCGGGGAAGCCGCATAGCCGACAGCCGTCGCATCCAAGGGAGCCCTTTCATGGCCTCGTTGCCGCCGTCCCCTTCCGCCGACAGCCGGACCCGGGTGTCCGCGCTCCGGGAGGCGCTCGCCACGCGTGTGGTGGTCGCCGACGGAGCCATGGGCACCATGCTCCAGGCGCAGGACCCCACTCTGGAGGACTTCGAGAATCTCGAGGGCTGCAACGAGATCCTCAACCTCACCCGCCCCGACATCGTCCGTTCCGTCCACGAGGCGTACTTCGACGTCGGCGTGGACTGCGTGGAGACGAACACCTTCGGGTCGAACCACGCGGCGATGGCCGAGTACGACATCGCCGACCGGGTCCACGAGCTCTCCGAGGCCGGTGCCCGCATCGCCCGCGAGACGGCCGACGGCTACACCGCCCGGGACGGCCGGCAGCGCTGGGTCCTCGGCTCCATCGGCCCCGGCACCAAGCTGCCCACCCTCGGGCATGTGCCGTTCGTCACCATCAGGGACGGCTTCCAGCAGAACGCCGAGGGCCTGCTCACCGGCGGCGCCGACGCCCTGATCGTCGAGACCACCCAGGACCTCCTGCAGACCAAGGCCTCCGTCCTGGGCGCCCGCCGCGCCATGGAAGCCCTCGGTATCGAGGTCCCGCTCCTCGTCTCCATGGCCTTCGAGACCACCGGCACCATGCTGCTCGGTTCCGAGATCGGTGCCGCGCTGACCGCGCTGGAGCCGCTCGGCATCGACATGATCGGCCTGAACTGCTCGACCGGCCCCGCCGAGATGAGCGAGCACCTGCGCTACCTCACCCGGCACTCCCGTATCCCACTGCTGTGCATGCCGAACGCGGGTCTGCCGGTCCTCACCAAGGACGGCGCGCACTTCCCGCTCGGCCCGGAGGGCCTGGCCGAGGCGCAGGACAACTTCGTCCGCGACTACGGCCTCTCCCTCATCGGCGGCTGCTGCGGCACCACCCCCGAGCACCTGCGCCAGGTCGTCGAGACGGTCCGCGGCGTCACCCCGCCCGAGCGCAGTCCGCGCCCCGAGCCCGGCGCCGCCTCCCTCTACCAGACGGTCCCGTTCCGTCAGGACACCTCCTACCTGGCCATTGGCGAGCGCACCAACGCCAACGGGTCCAAGAAGTTCCGCGAGGCCATGCTGGCGGCCCGCTGGGACGACTGCGTGGAGATGGCCCGTGAGCAGATCCGCGAGGGCGCCCACATGCTGGACCTCTGCGTGGACTACGTGGGCCGGGACGGCGTCGCCGACATGGAGGAGCTGGCCGGCCGCTTCGCCACCGCCTCCACCCTGCCGATCGTCCTCGACTCCACCGAGGTCGACGTCCTCCAGGCCGGCCTGGAGAAGCTCGGCGGCCGCGCGGTCATCAACTCCGTCAACTACGAGGACGGTGACGGCCCGGAGTCCCGCTTCGCGAGGGTCACCAAGCTGGCGCGTGAGCACGGCGCCGCGCTGATCGCGCTGACCATCGACGAGGAGGGCCAGGCCCGCACCCCCGAGAAGAAGGTCGAGATCGCCGAACGGCTGATCGACGACCTCACCGGGAACTGGGGCATCCACGAGTCGGACATCCTCATCGACACCCTGACCTTCACCATCTGCACCGGTCAGGAGGAGTCGCGGGGGGACGGCATCGCCACCATCGAGGCGATCCGCGAGCTCAAGCGCCGCCACCCGGACGTCCAGACCACGCTCGGCCTGTCCAACATCTCCTTCGGCCTCAACCCGGCCGCCCGGATCCTGCTGAACTCCGTCTTCCTCGACGAATGCGTCAAGGCGGGACTGGACTCGGCGATCGTCCACGCGTCGAAGATCCTGCCGATCGCCCGGTTCTCCGAGGAGGAGGTGCAGACCGCCCTCGACCTCGTCCACGACCGCCGCACCGAGGGATACGACCCGCTCCAGAAGCTGATGGCCCTCTTCGAGGGCGCCACCGCCAAGTCGCTGAAGGCCGGCAAGGCAGAGGAACTGGCCGCCCTCCCGCTGGAGGAGCGCCTCAAGCGCCGCATCATCGACGGCGAGAAGAACGGCCTCGAGGCCGACCTGGACGCGGCCCTCCAGGACCGCCCGGCGCTCGACATCGTCAACGAGACGCTGCTGGACGGCATGAAGGTCGTCGGCGAGCTGTTCGGCTCCGGCCAGATGCAGCTGCCGTTCGTCCTCCAGTCCGCCGAGGTCATGAAGTCGGCCGTCGCCCACCTCGAACCGCACATGGAGAAGTCGGACGCCGAGGGCAAGGGCACCATCGTGCTCGCCACCGTGCGCGGCGACGTGCACGACATCGGCAAGAACCTCGTCGACATCATCCTGTCCAACAACGGCTACAACGTCGTCAACCTCGGCATCAAGCAGCCCGTCTCCGCGATCCTGGAGGCCGCCGACGAGCACCGGGCCGACGTCATCGGCATGTCCGGGCTGCTGGTCAAGTCCACGGTGATCATGAAGGAGAACCTGGAGGAGCTCAACCAGCGCGGTCTGGCGGCCACCTACCCGGTCATCCTCGGCGGCGCCGCCCTCACCCGCGCGTACGTCGAGCAGGACCTGCACGAGCTCTACGAGGGCGAGGTCCGCTACGCCCGCGACGCCTTCGAGGGCCTGCGCCTCATGGACGCCCTCATCGGCGTCAAGCGCGGGCTGCCCGGCGCGGTCCTGCCGGAGCTGAAGCAGCGTCGGGTGCGGCCGACCGCGACCGTCGAGGCCGAGGAACGGCCCGAGGAGGGCCACGTCCGCTCCGACGTCGCCGTCGACAACCCGGTGCCCATCCCGCCGTTCTGGGACACCCGCGTCATCAAGGGCATCCAGCTCAAGGAGTACGCCAGCTGGCTGGACGAGGGCGCCCTCTTCAAGGGCCAGTGGGGTCTCAAGCAGGCCCGCACCGGCGAGGGACCCTCCTACGAGGAACTCGTCGAGAGCGAGGGCCGCCCCCGGCTGCGCGGCCTCCTCGACCAGCTCCAGACCGAGAACCTCCTCGAAGCCGCCGTGGTCTACGGCTACTTCCCCTGCGTGTCCAAGGACGACGACCTGATCATCCTGGACGAACAGGGCAACGAGCGCACCCGGTTCACCTTCCCCCGCCAGCGCCGCGGCCGCCGGCTCTGCCTCGCCGACTTCTTCCGCCCGGAGGAATCCGGGGAGACGGACGTGGTCGGCCTCCAGGTCGTCACCGTCGGCTCCCGCATCGGCGAGCAGACCGCCAAGCTGTTCGAGGCCAACTCCTACCGCGACTACCTCGAACTGCACGGCCTGTCCGTCCAGCTGGCCGAGGCCCTCGCCGAGTACTGGCACGCACGCGTGCGTTCGGAGCTGGGCTTCGCCGGCGAGGACCCGAGCGACATCGAGGACATGTTCGCCCTGAAGTACCGGGGCGCCCGCTTCTCCCTCGGCTACGGCGCCTGCCCCAACCTGGAGGACCGCGCCAAGATCGCCGACCTGCTCCGGCCCGAGCGGATCGGCGTCCACCTGTCCGAGGAATTCCAGCTCCACCCCGAACAGTCCACCGACGCGATCGTGATCCACCACCCGGAGGCGAAGTACTTCAACGCCCGCTGAGCGGTACGCGGGCCCGAGACGTGTCCCACAGAGCACACTGATCGGATAAGTCGTACACTGGTCGGTCCACAGCAGGCCGGTTCCCCGCATGGGAACCGGCCTGGTCGTCCCTCAAGGAGGTGTGTGGATGACCAGCACGGTCCCCGCGCTCGGAACCCGTACGGCGGAAGGCTCGGCCCTCCAGGCGGTGCTCCTCGACATGGACGGCACCCTGGTGGACACCGAGGGCTTCTGGTGGGACGTCGAGGTCGAGATCTTCGCCCGCCTCGGCCACACCCTCGACGACTCCTGGCGCCATGTCGTGGTCGGCGGCCCCATGACCCGCAGCGCCGGGTTCCTCATCGAGGCGACCGGCGCCGCCATCACGCTCGCCGAGCTAAGTGTGCTGCTCAACGAGGGCTTCGAGGCGCGCATCGGCACCGCCCTGCCGCTGATGCCGGGCGCACAGCGGCTGCTCGCCGAGCTGTACGAGCAGCAGATCCCCACCGCCCTGGTCTCCGCCTCGCACCGGCGCATCATCGACCGTGTCCTGACCTCGCTGGGCCCCCAGCACTTCAGGCTGTCCGTCGCCGGCGACGAGGTCTCGCGCACCAAGCCCTACCCGGACCCGTATCTGCTCGCCGCCGCCGGGCTGGGGGTGAATCCGGCCAGATGCGCGGTCGTCGAGGACACCGCGACCGGCGTGGCAGCCGCCGAGGCCGCCGGCTGCCAGGTGGTCGCCGTCCCGTCGGTCGCGCCGATCGCCCCGGCCGCACGGCGTACCGTGGTGACCTCCCTGGAAGAGGTCGACCTGGCTTTTCTGCGCGGCCTGATGACGGAAATGGGCTAGCCGTTCACCCAGCGTGCAAAGTCCATTGGTCGAAATCCCGGCATCGGTCATTCAACTGAATTCGCAACTGTTCAACCGGCTGAATTCCGATACCCCATCACAGAAATGCACGTGTGACGTTCCCCACGTGTAGGAAGCTCGACAACGTTGCCCGACTGTGCAGCCCACCCCCGTTCGTGGGGAAACGGGGCGACCTTGTGTCCCGATTGGGGAGACGCTGCACTAATCCTGCCGCTGTCGGGTTTTCGGTCCGTCCACAACCGGTTCCCCTGCGTGATGGGACCTCAACTCACGCCGCTGCCAACCCTCCTGCGGGCGCCGACTAATCTCGTCGCGAGAACATCGCCGTAACCCCCGTGATCCGCGTCGACACCCCATGTATGCGGGCTACACGGACTCGAACAGCTCTGGAGAACTTCGAGCATGAACCGCAAGACTTTGGTGCTGCCGGCCGTGGTCGGTCTGCTCACTCCGGTGCTCGCCGCGTGCGGTGGATCCGACAGCGGGAGCAGCAGTAGCGACGCGATCGTCGTAGGCACCACTGACCAGTTCACCGCCACGAAGGACGCTCCGGCACCGGTCGACCCCGCGTACTCCTACGACGTCGGCGGCTGGAACATCCTGCGCCAGACCGTGCAGACCCTCATGTCCCAGCCCAAGGGCGAGGGCGACCCGGTCCCCGACGCGGCCGAGAGCTGCTCCTTCACCGACAGCGGCAGCGAGCGCTACGCCTGCAAGCTGCGTGAGGGCCTGAAGTTCTCCGACGGCAACGCCGTCACCGCCGAGGACGTCAAGTGGTCCATCCAGCGCGCCCTGCGGATCAAGTCCGACACCGGCGTCTACGCCCTCCTCTCGAACATCGACACCATCGAGACCCAGGGCGACCGCGAGGTCATCTTCCACCTGAAGACCGCCGACGCCACCTTCCCGTACAAGCTGTCCACTCCGGTCGCGGGCATCGTGAACCCGAAGGACTACGAGAAGGACAAGCTCCGCGACGGCTTCGACATCGACGGTTCCGGCCCCTACACCTTCAAGGCCGACGTCAAGGACGACGCGATCGTCTCCGCCACCTTCACCAAGAACCCGAACTACAAGGGCAGCGTGAAGGTGAACAACGAGCAGGTCGTCATGCGCTCCTACAAGGACGCCGACGCCATGGGCGAGGCGATCGACAAGGGCGACATCGACGTGATGACCCGCACCATGTCGCCGGCCCAGATCAACAAGCTCGACGCCGGCACCGACAAGAACGTCGCCCTCGTCGAGATGTCCGGCCTGGAGATCCGCTACCTCGGCTTCAACACCGACGCGCCCACCGTCAAGGCCAAGGCCGTGCGGCAGGCCATGGCCCAGGTCATCAACCGCGACGACCTCGTCGCCAAGGTGTACGGCTCCCAGGCCGAGCCGCTGTACTCGCTGGTCCCGGCTTCCGTCACCGGCCACTCCAACTCCTTCTTCAACAAGTACGGCGACCCCAGCGTCTCCAAGGCCAAGAGCCTGCTGACCGCGGCGAACATCACCACCCCGGTGAAGCTCACGATGCACTACACGACCGACCACTACGGTCCGGCCACCAAGCAGGAGTTCGAGGTCCTCAAGCAGCAGCTCAACGGCAGCGGGCTGTTCGACGTCAGCATCGAGGGCACCCCCTGGTCGAGCTACCAGACGAACGAGCGCAAGGGCGACTACGACGTCTACGGCATGGGCTGGTTCCCCGACTTCCCGGACGCCGACAACTTCCTCGCGCCGTTCCTCGACAAGGACAACTTCCTCAAGTCGCCCTACGTCAACAACCGGATCATCAACACGCTGATCCCGGCCTCCCGCCGCGAGGCCGACCGGGCCAGCGCCACCGGCAGCCTGACCGAGATCCAGGACGACGTCGCCACCGACGTCCCGGTGCTGCCGCTGTGGCAGGGCAAGCAGTACGTCGCCGCCCGCGACGACATCACGGGCGTCGCCTACGCCCTCAACTCCTCCGCCAGCCTCCAGCTGTGGGAGCTCGGCCGCGGCTCCAGCAGCTGACGCCCGGTCACAACACGACGCGAAGGGGCCCCTCTCCGGCCGGAGAGGGGCCCCTTCGCGTCGTAGTCGTACGGCGGCGGCTACTGCGCGCCGGGGCGCACCAGGCCGCTCTCGTACGCGTACACCGCCGCCTGTACCCGGTCCCGCAGCCCCAGCTTGGTCAGCACATGCCCCACATGCGTCTTCACCGTGGTCTCGCTGACGAACAGGTCGGCGGCGATCTCCGCGTTCGACAGCCCGCGCGCCACCAGCTTCAGCACCTCCACCTCACGGTCGGTGAGGGTGTGCAGGGTGTCCGGCACCGGCTCCTCGCCGGACGGCAGATGCGTCGCGTACTTGTCCAGCAGCCGGCGCGTGATGCTCGGCGCCAGCATCGCCTCGCCGTTGGCCACCACCCGGATCGCCTGCACCAGTTCGTTGGCCGGGGCGTCCTTCAGCAGGAAGCCGCTGGCTCCCGCGCGCAGTGCCTCCACCACGTACTCGTCCAGATCGAACGTGGTCAGCACCAGCACCTTCGCCGGACCGTCCCGGCCGGGGCCGGTGATCTGCCGGGTCGCCTCCACGCCGTCCATCCGCGGCATGCGGATGTCCATCAGCACGACGTCGGGCTGGAGGGCGCGCACCTGGTCGAGTGCCTGCAGGCCGTCTCCGGCCTCGCCCACGACCGCGATGTCCTGCTCGGCCTCCAGAATCATCCGGAACCCGGTACGCAGCAGCGGCTGGTCGTCGACCAGTAGGACGCGGATGGCCACGGTGAGTCTCCTTCTGCTAGTCCGCGCCCATTCTGCCCTGCGGCACGTCCCCGGACCCGGCCGACCTCACCGGCAGCGGGTACGGCGGGGGAGTGCCGCCGAACTCCGGGCAGTGCGCCTGGTGGTCGCACCAGCCGCACAGCTTCGTCGGACGCGGCCGCCACTCACCCGACTCCGTCGCCTGCCGGATCGCCTCCCACAGCGCGAGCAGCTTGCGCTCCACCCGCTGCAGATCGGCGAGGACCGGGTCGTACGTCAGCACGTCACCGCTGCCGAGATAGACCAGCTGCAGCCGCCTCGGCACCACGTTCTTCAGCCGCCACACCACCAGCGCGTAGAACTTCATCTGGAACAGCGCGCCCTCGGCGTACTCCGGCCGCGGGGCCTTGCCCGTCTTGTAGTCGACGATCCGCACCTCGCCCGTCGGCGCCACGTCGACCCGGTCGATGATCCCGCGCAGCCGCAGCCCCGACTCCAGCTCCGTCTCCACGAACAGCTCCCGCTCCACGGGCTCGAGACGGACCGGATCCTCCAGCGTGAACCAGCGCTCGACCAGCTGCTCCGCCTCACCCAGCCAGCGCGCCAGCCGCTCGCCCTCCGGATCCTCCGCGAACAGCTCCCCGAGCTCCGGCCTGGACTCCCGCAGCCGGTCCCACTGCCCCGGGATCAGCGACTTGGCCCGCGGCGCCGTCCGCTCCGCCGCAGGCGCGTCGAAGAGCCGCTCCAGGACCGCGTGCACCAGCGTCCCCCGCGTCGCCGCCTCGCTCGGCTTCTCCGGCAGCCGGTCGATCACCCGGAACCGGTAGAGCAGCGGACACTGCATGAAGTCACTGGCCCGCGAGGGCGACAGCGAGGCGGGCGGCCCGGCCGCCTTCCCCGCCACCGCCGTGACCGGCCCTTCCCCCTGCGCGACGACCGGGCCCCGTTCCCGCGCGGCGTCCTCGATGCTGCTGTCCATGACCACAGACCATATGGCCCGCCACTGACAGTCACCCAACCCGCACGGCGCCCCGGCCAACACAGGGGGTGCCGGGGCGGAACACGCCACGACAGCCGCATACCATCGACCGGAGAAGACGCATCTAACGAGGGGACACCGTGGACGTGAGCGGCGGCAGCGGGCAGCCCCGGTCGGACAACGCCGAACCGACGCAGGAGACGACCGGCGAGGAGCCCGCACCCCCAGCCCCGCAGACACCGGAGAAGCCGGAGACGACGACGGCACCGGAGGAACCGGCGCAGCCCGACACGGCCGGGGCACCGGAACCCGCGCCCGCGCCGCACGCCGACGCGACCCCCGAACCCCCCGAGACCCGCAACGACGCGCCCACCGGTGCTCCCGGCGCAGGCGACGGGCCGACCCCCGCGCAGCCCGGCATGACCAAGGGACAGCCGCCGCAGCGGCCCAAGGAACCCGGCGGCGGCCTGCTCATGGGGCGGCCCTTCGGCGTCCCCGTGTACGTCGCCCCCAGCTGGTTCGTCGTCGCCGCGCTGATCACCTGGGTCTTCGGCGGCCAGCTCGACCGCGTGCTGCCCGAACTCGGCGCCGCCCGCTATCTCGTCTCCCTCTTCTTCGCCATCGCCTTCTACGCCTCCGTCCTGATCCACGAGCTCGCCCACACGGTCGCCGCGCTCCGCTTCAAACTCCCCGTCCGCCGCATCCAGCTCCAGTTCTTCGGCGGCGTCTCGGAGATCGAGAAGGAGGCGGAGACCCCCGGACGGGAGTTCGTGCTGGCCTTCGTCGGCCCGCTGCTCTCCCTCGTCCTCTCCGGTCTCTTCTACCTCGCCATGCAGCCCGTCGAGCCCGGCACCGTCCCCGGCGTCCTGCTGGCCGGGCTGATGGTCTCCAACCTCATCGTCGCCGCCTTCAACCTGCTGCCCGGCCTGCCCCTCGACGGCGGCCGGATGCTCCGCGCCGTCGTCTGGAAGATCACCGGCAGGCCCATGAGCGGCACCGTCGCCGCCGCCTGGGTCGGCCGCGCCCTCGCCGTCTCCGTCCTCATCGGCCTCCCACTGCTCAACCACTGGGGCGCCTTCGGCGGCGGCACCGACGACAGCAGCGGCATGGACGCCGTCACCGACGCCCTGCTCGCCGCCATCCTCGCCGCGATCATCTGGACCGGCGCCGGCAACAGCCTGCGCATGGCCCGGCTCCGCGAACACCTCCCGGAACTGCGCGCCCGCACCCTCACCCGGCGTGCCGTCCCCGTCGAGACCGACACCCCGCTCTCCGAGGCCCTGCGCCGCGCCAACGCCGCCGGTGCCCGCGCCCTGGTCGTCGTCGACGCCGACGGCAACCCGCTCTCCCTCGTCCGCGAGGCCGCGATCGTGGGCGTACCCGAACACCGCCGCCCCTGGGTCGCCGTCAGCGGCCTCGCCCAGGACCTCACCGACGGCATGCGCGTCTCCGCGGAACTCGCCGGCGAAGACCTTCTCGACGTCCTGCGTGCCACCCCCGCCACCGAGTACCTGGTGGTCGAGGAGACCGGCGAGATCTACGGTGTCCTGTCGGCGGCGGACGTCGAACGGGCCTTCGTCAGGGCAATGGCAAGGCCCGCCTGACAACACCCCGAGGCCAAGCGCGCCCCTTCAGGGGCGCTGGGGGTACCCCCAGCCGAAGGGTGGGGGGAGGAACTGCGCGAGCAACCACAGACGGCCTGCACTGTTCACACGCACCGCACGCCACCCTTGTCGGTCTGAGCCCCCGCAGGGAACCGGTAGGCTGTTCACATGTCCGAACCGACCGGTGCCGCCCGCAGGCGCGGGCCCTTCAAGGTCGGGGACCAGGTACAGCTGACCGACCCCAAGGGTCGCCACTACACGTTCACGCTCGAAGCCGGGAAGAACTTCCACACCCACAAGGGCTCCTTCCCGCACGACGAACTGATCGGCGCTCCCGAGGGCAGCGTTGTCCGCACCACCGGCAACGTCGCCTACCTCGCGCTGCGCCCCCTGCTCCCCGACTACGTCCTGTCCATGCCCCGCGGGGCAGCCGTCGTCTACCCCAAGGACGCGGGGCAGATCCTCTCCTTCGCCGACATCTTCCCCGGCGCCCGCGTCGTCGAAGCCGGCGTCGGGTCCGGATCGCTCAGCAGCTTCCTGCTGCGCGCCATCGGCGACCAGGGCATGCTGCACAGCTACGAGCGCCGCGCGGACTTCGCCGAGATCGCCCAGCAGAACGTCGAGCGCTACTTCGGCGGCCCGCACCCGGCCTGGCAGCTCACCGTCGGCGACCTCCAGGACAACCTCTCGGACACCGACGTCGACCGGGTCATCCTCGACATGCTCGCCCCCTGGGAGTGCCTGGAGGCCGTCTCCAAGGCCCTCGTCCCCGGCGGCATCCTGTGCTGCTACGTCGCCACCACCACCCAGCTCGCCCGGACCGTCGAGTCCATTCGCGAGATCGGCTGCTTCAACGAGCCGACCTCCTGGGAGACGATGATCCGCAACTGGCACGTGGAGGGCCTCGCCGTCCGTCCCGACCACCGGATGATCGGCCACACCGGCTTCCTGCTCACCGCCCGCCGCCTCGCCGACGGCGTCGAGCCGCCCATGCGCCGACGCCGCCCCGCCAAGGGCGCCTACGGCGAGGACTACGACGGGCCCAACGCCGACGGCGGCGCCGGCCGCTGAGCCCGGCCCCGCCACCGCTTCAACGTACGAGCGCCGCCGCCCAGTTCCCTGATCCCACGGGAACTCGGCGGCGGCGCTCACCCGTTGACGCCCCCCGTCACAGTGCGGCACCCCACCGGCCGCGAAAGCCCACCCCGCCGTTCCCTCCCCACTGTGACGTGTGGCACGATGCAGGCCACCCCCACCGGCACAGGCCTCACAGGAGACACTCCTAGTGCAGCAATCCGTGGTCCCGGAGCTCGCTCACACCGACACCCGCCCCATGCACTGGCTCGCCACCGCCGCTGCCGTGGCCGGTGTCGTCGCTCTGTCGTCCCTCTTCCAGCCGGGGTCGGCCAAAGCCGCCCAGCCCACCGCCGGAACCGGGACGAAGCCCGCCCCCGCGGCCGCCGCGCCGCCCAGTACCACCGGCGTGGACTTCCCCCTCGACTGCGGCCCCGTGAAGGAGCTGGTCGTCAAGAAGGCCTCCGGCGATCTCGACGGCGACGGCAGACCGGAAACCGTGGTGGTCGTGCACTGCGACTCGGCCATGGGCACCCCGCCCGACGGCGTCTACGTCCTCACCCAGGCCGCCGGCGCCACCAGCCCCCGTGTCGTCGCCACCCTGGTCGACCCCAAGGACCGGTACACCGTGACCGACTTCGCCGTCGCCGGCAAAGCGGTCACCGCCACCCTGCTCGGCTATTCCTCGGACAATGTGCCCAGTTGTTGCCCGGACCTGAAGTCCAACGCCAAGTGGCAGTGGAACGGCCACGCGTTCGTCCGCTCCACCCCGGCTGCCGCCCACAGCGTCTGACGGCCGCGCCGGTCCGGCGGCCCCGCCACGCGGAGTGGCCGGAAAGTCACTCCGCGTCCGGCCCGTACACCTCGACGCGGTCCGCGACCCGGCGCACATGGATGCACTCGCCCGGACACTCCCGCGCCGAGTCCACCACGTCCGTGAGCAACGGCAGCGGCACCGGGACCGTGGCCCCCTTCGCCTGGAGCAGCTCGTCGTCCGCGCCCTTCACGTAGGCCAGGCCGTCGATGTCCAGCTCGAACACCTCCGGGGCGTACTGGGCGCAGATCCCGTCACCCGTACACAGATCCTGGTCGATCCAGACCTCGAGCGCCTCGTCGCCGGCCAGGGCCTCCTGCTGCACGGTCATCTCTCCTGCCGTCGAAAGCGCCGGGCAGCCGGACCCGGGGGTCACCCGGTCCCGCCCCGGCGGGTGTTGAACGCCTTCGACCCTACCTCCGGCCGACAGCCGCCCGCGCACCCTCCTCGCGCACCCTCCAGGCGCCCCCTGCGCCCGCGCACGCGGCGCGTCCTGCCGCGCGGGGCGGCGGCGCCCGGCCACCGGAGCGATCGACTTGAGCCAACCCGCGGCCCGGCTCCGTGAACACGCCCCACATCCGGCCGGTCGCTCTGTGTAAGAAATCCGCCATCGGGGCACAACCCCTGAACCGGCACTGGAGCGGACAACTCCGGTCAGTAACGAAGGGTTTTGACCACTCCAGGCCTGGAACACGCCGCTTCTGAATCGCGTTGAGTGGGTATCCACCCGGCACGAGGGAGAACGCGATGGGTGACCGACGACACACCTTGACAGTCTTTGTGATCTAGGGGTTTCAATCGACACCCACCCAGGTAGGGTCTGGAAGCGTCCAGCTCCCCTTGGAGGAGGTGAGGACCGTGGCAGCCCACGACGACGACATGAACCGCGGCATCCGCCCGGGACGAGGGTCCGACGACCCGTCCGAGCAGATCGCCTATCTTGAGCAGGAGATCGCCGTCCTGCGACGCAAGCTCGCCGACTCTCCGCGACACACGAGGATTCTCGAAGAGCGGATCGTCGAGCTGCAGACGAACCTGGCCGGCGTGTCCGCCCAGAACGAACGACTCGCGAACACCCTCCGCGAGGCCCGCGACCAGATCGTGGCCCTCAAGGAAGAGGTCGACCGTCTCGCACAGCCGCCGGCCGGCTTCGGTGTCTTCCTCACGGCGAACGAGGACGGCACCGCCGACATCTTCACCGGCGGCCGCAAACTGCGGGTGAACGTCAGCCCAAGCGTTGACCTGGACGACCTCAGGCGCGGCCAGGAAGTCATGCTGAACGAAGCGCTCAACGTGGTCGAGGCCATGGAGTACGAGCGCGTCGGCGACATCGTCACCCTCAAGGAGATCCTGGAGGACGGCGAGCGCGCCCTCGTCCTGGGGCACACCGACGAGGAGCGGGTGGTACGGCTCGCCGAGCCGCTGCTGGACGTGAACATCCGCCCCGGCGACGCCCTGCTGCTCGAACCCCGCTCCGGCTACGTCTACGAGATCGTTCCCAAGAGCGAGGTCGAGGAACTCGTCCTCGAAGAGGTCCCCGACATCGGCTACGAGCAGATCGGCGGACTCGGCGGCCAGATCGAGGCCATCCGGGACGCCGTCGAGCTCCCCTACCTCTACCCGGACCTGTTCAAGGAGCACGAACTGCGCCCGCCCAAGGGCGTCCTGCTCTACGGGCCTCCCGGATGCGGCAAGACGCTCATCGCCAAGGCCGTCGCCAACTCGCTGGCCAAGAAGGTCGCCGAGGTCACCGGCCAGGCCGCCGGCAAGAGCTTCTTCCTCAACATCAAGGGCCCCGAGCTCCTGAACAAGTACGTCGGCGAGACCGAGCGGCAGATCCGCCTCGTCTTCCAGCGTGCCCGGGAGAAGGCCAGCGAGGGCACCCCCGTCATCGTCTTCTTCGACGAGATGGAGTCCCTCTTCCGCACCCGCGGCTCCGGTGTCAGCTCGGACGTGGAGAACACCATCGTCCCCCAGCTGCTCGCCGAGATCGACGGTGTCGAGGGCCTGCAGAACGTGGTCGTCATCGGCGCCTCCAACCGCGAGGACATGATCGACCCCGCCATCCTGCGCCCCGGCCGGCTCGACGTGAAGATCAAGATCGAGCGTCCCGACGCCGAGGCGGCCAAGGACATCTTCGGCAAGTACCTCACCGAGCGCCTCCCGCTGCACGCCGACGACCTCGGAGAGCACGGCGGCAGCAAGGCCACCACCGTCGAAAGCATGATCCAGACGGCGGTGGAACACATGTACGCCGAGTCCGAGGAGAACCGCTTCCTGGAGGTCACCTACGCCAACGGCGACAAGGAAGTCCTCTACTTCAAGGACTTCAACTCCGGCGCCATGATCGAGAACATCGTGGGCCGGGCCAAGAAGATGGCGATCAAGGACTTCCTCGACCACAACTCGAAGGGTCTCCGCGTCTCCCACCTCCTCCAGGCCTGCGTGGACGAGTTCAAGGAGAACGAGGACCTGCCCAACACCACCAACCCCGACGACTGGGCCCGGATCTCCGGAAAGAAGGGCGAACGGATCGTCTACATCCGTACCCTCATCACCGGAAAGCAGGGCGCGGACACCGGACGCTCCATCGACACGGTGGCGAACACCGGACAGTACCTGTAAAACGCAGGGCGGCTGCGGGTGCCCTCACCGGGTACCCGCAGCCGACTGTTTTTCCGGCCAAAACCGGAACCGAGGCGAGCAAGGCAATGACGCAAATGATCTCCCCACCAGCGCAAAGGCGTTCTAGGCTCTTTCCTACCGCCGAGTCGCGCAGTGCGGGGACGGGCACCGCACACGCACCGGAGCGCCAGCGGTACGCGAGCGCAGCCCACGACCGAGGGCTCCGCCGGGCAAGGAGGGCCGCATGACCGTACGGCGAGTAATGGGCATCGAGACGGAGTACGGGATCTCCGTCCCCGGCCACCCGAACGCCAATGCCATGCTCACCTCGTCCCAGATCGTCAACGCCTACGCGGCGGCGATGCACCGGGCCCGCCGGGCCCGCTGGGACTTCGAGGAGGAGAACCCGCTGCGGGACGCCCGAGGCTTCGACCTCGCACGGGAGGCCGCCGACGCCAGCCAGCTCACCGACGAGGACATCGGCCTCGCCAACGTGATCCTCACCAACGGCGCACGTCTCTACGTCGACCACGCACACCCCGAGTACAGCGCCCCCGAGGTCACCAACCCCCGGGACGCCGTCCTCTGGGACAAGGCCGGCGAACGCATCATGGCCGAGGCCGCCGAACGAGCCGCCCAGCTCCCCGGCGCCCAGCCCATCCACCTGTACAAGAACAACACCGACAACAAGGGCGCCTCCTACGGCACGCACGAGAACTACCTGATGAAGCGGGAAACCCCCTTCTCGGACATCGTGCGCCACCTCACCCCCTTCTTCGTCTCCCGCCAGGTCGTCACCGGCGCAGGCCGCGTCGGCATCGGCCAGGACGGCCACGAACACGGCTTCCAGCTGAGCCAGCGCGCGGACTACTTCGAGGTCGAGGTCGGCCTGGAGACGACGCTCAAGCGGCCGATCATCAACACCCGCGACGAGCCCCACGCGGACGCGGAGAAATACCGCCGCCTGCACGTGATCATCGGCGACGCCAACCTGTCGGAGATCTCGACCTACCTCAAGCTCGGCACCACGGCCCTGGTCCTCTCCATGATCGAGGACGGCTTCATCGCCGTCGACCTCGCCGTCGACCAGCCCGTACGCACCCTCCACCAGGTCTCCCACGACCCCACCCTCAAGCGCCTCGTCACCCTCCGCAGCGGACGCACACTCACCGCCGTCCAGCTCCAGATGGAGTACTACGAGCTGTCGCGCAAATACGTGGAGGAGCGCTACGGCGCCGACGTCGACGACCAGACCAAGGACGTCCTCGCCCGCTGGGAGGACACCCTCAACCGGTTGGAACACGACCCCATGAGCCTCTCCGGAGAGCTCGACTGGGTCGCCAAGCTGGAACTCATGGAGGGCTACCGCCGCCGCGACGGCCTCGACTGGGACGCCGCCAAGCTGCACCTCCTCGACCTCCAGTACGCGGACGTACGGGCCGAGAAGGGCCTCTACAACCGCCTCGCGGCCCGCGGACGCATGAAGCGGCTCCTGGACGAGGCCGACGTGGAACGGGCCCGCACCAGCCCGCCTGAGGACACCCGGGCCTACTTCCGCGGCCGCTGCCTGGAGCAGTACGCCGACGACGTCGCCGCCGCGAGCTGGGACTCGGTCATCTTCGACCTCCCGGGCCGCGACAGCCTTCAGCGCGTTCCAACCCTGGAACCGCTACGCGGAACGCGAAATCACGTCAAGGAGCTCCTGGACCGCTGCCGCACCGCGGAAGACCTGGTCAGGGTCCTCTCCGGCGGCTGAACGGGTACCCGGACCACACCGGACGACCGGGGTCAAAACCCCGGCGCCCGGGAATCATCGAGGTGGCCCCCGTACGTTGGAGAAACTGCGGGGCCGATGTCGGACCCGGCTTGTAGGGTCTGATCATCACCGATCGGCAGGAAGCCGACCTGTCGACCCATGTCGGGCGAACTGAGCGGGGTGAGGGTTATGGCAACCAAGGACACCGGCGGCGGACAGCAGAAGGCCACGCGTTCCACGGAGGAGACCGAGGAGCAGGTGGCCGAGGCACAGGCTTCCGAGGACCTCAAGGAGCGGCACGAGAAGCTGTCGGACGACGTGGACTCCGTCCTGGACGAGATCGACGACGTCCTGGAGGAGAACGCAGAGGACTTCGTGCGGTCCTTCGTTCAAAAGGGTGGGCAGTAGCCCCACTGTCCCTTCGGATCGAAGGTGGACGGAGATCGGAAGTGTCGGGGGCGTCGACCGTGAGGGGTTGCGCGCGGCGCGGGCGGACCGAGCCGCGCGCAGCCTTCGCATCGGCGACGGGCAGGACAGCGCCCCTGCGCGAGATCTGACCGACTGCCCAGCCCGCGCATGTGGATCACCGCCGCAAGGCGGGTAGGGTCCGAGGCGTACTGAGCTTCAACTGCAATTCGGCCATCGGCAAGTTGGGAGACGATCCCGACGCTGTTCGTCGGGCAGCCGCCAACCTGGAAGGAACTCCGTGGAAGCCAACACTCGTAGTACCGGGCGTCTGCCAGCTGCCTTCCTGACGCCAGGCTCCTCTTCGTTCATGGACTTTCTCGGTGAACACCAGCCGGAGTTGCTGCCCGGCAGGCGGCAGTTGCCGCCCACGCAGGGGGTGATCGAGGCGCCGCACGGGACGACGATCGTGGCGGTGACCTTCCCCGGGGGCGTGGTGCTCGCCGGTGACCGACGGGCCACGATGGGCAATGTGATCGCCCAGCGGGACATCGAGAAGGTGTTCCCGGCCGACGAGTACTCGGCCGTCGGCATCGCCGGCACCGCGGGTCTCGCCGTGGAGATGGTGAAGCTCTTCCAGCTGGAGCTGGAGCACTTCGAGAAGGTCGAGGGCGCCCAGCTGTCGCTGGAGGGCAAGGCGAACCGGTTGTCGACGATGATCCGGTCCAACCTCGGCATGGCCATGCAGGGACTCGCCGTCGTGCCGCTGTTCGCCGGGTTCGACGTGGACCGGGACAAGGGGCGGATCTTCTCGTACGACGTGACGGGCGGCCGTTCCGAGGAGCACCACTTCGCCGCCACGGGGTCCGGCTCGATCTTCGCGCGCGGTGCGATGAAGAAGCTGTTCCGTGAGGACCTGACCGAGCAGCAGGCGACCACACTGGTGGTGCAGGCTCTGTACGACGCGGCTGACGACGACTCGGCGACGGGTGGGCCCGATGTCGCCCGCCGGATCTACCCGATCATCACCGTGATCACCGACAGCGGTTTCCGCCGGCTCACCGACGACGAGTCCTCCGAGCTCGCCCGTGCGGTGCTGGCGCGCCGTCTGGAGGAGCCGGACGGCCCGCGCGCGGCGCTGCTGTAGAGCGTCGGCGCTCTCTTATCAAGGTGATCCCAGTGACTTCGACGGAACCCTAAGGAAGGGGACGGATACCGGTGTCGACGCCGTTCTATGTCTCACCTCAGCAGGCGATGGCGGACCGTGCCGAGTACGCCCGCAAGGGCATCGCGCGCGGCCGCAGCCTGGTTGTGCTCCAGTACGCCGACGGCATCGTGTTCGTCGGTGAGAACCCGTCCCGTGCGCTGCACAAGTTCAGCGAGATCTACGACCGGATCGGTTTCGCGGCCGCCGGCAAGTACAACGAGTACGAGAATCTGCGGATCGGCGGTGTGCGCTACGCCGACCTGCGTGGTTACACCTATGACCGTGACGATGTGACGGCGCGTGGTCTTGCGAACGTGTACGCACAGACGCTGGGCACGATCTTCTCGTCGGCGGCGGAGAAGCCCTACGAGGTGGAGCTGGTCGTCGCGGAGGTGGGGGAGACCCCTGAGGGTGACCAGATCTACCGGTTGCCGCACGACGGATCGATCGTGGACGAGCACGGTTCGGTGGCGGTCGGCGGCAGTGCGGAGCAGATCAGCACCTATCTGGACCGTGAGCACCGGGAGGGCATGACCCTCGCGGAGGCTCTGAAGCTGGCCGTGACGGCGCTGTCGCGGGAGTCGAACGGTACGCAGCGGGAGATTCCGGCGGAGCGTCTGGAGGTCGCGGTGCTGGACCGGACGCGTCCGCAGCAGCGCAAGTTCAAGCGGATCGTCGGCCCGCAGCTGTCGCGGCTGCTGGAGGCGGACGGTGCGACGACGGCCGCGGAGGCCGAAGAGGCCGAGGAGTCCGGCGGAGACGTCGAGTAGTCGTTCGTAGTCGTTCGTATCGGCCCCGCCCCGCGCGCCCCGTCCGGTGACCACCGGACGGGGCGCGGGCGTTTGTACACATACCGCGGTGTGGCGGCTATGAGGGCGGTGCGGGCGCCGTGGAGCCCCGTACGACCAGTTCCACGGGGATGTCCCCGCGTTCGGGTTCCCGGCCGTCCAGGACGGCGAGGAGGGCCTGCATGCCGCGTTCGCCGAAGAGCTCCGCGTTCAGGCGGACGGTGGTGAGCTCGGGGTCGATGGCGGTGGCGAGGGCGAGGTCGTCGAGGCCGGTGACGGAGATGTCGTCGGGGATGCGCAGGCCCCGGCGGCGGAGGGCCTTGTAGGCGCCGGCGGCGAGTTTGTCGTCGTCGCAGACGAGGGCGGTGGGGCGGGGGCCGGGGGTGGCGAGGGCGGCCTCGGTGGCGGCCAGGGCGCCTTCGATGGAGATCGGGGCGTGGACGGTGCGTACCGAGGTGCCGGGGACGTCTGCCACGCGGGCCGCGAGTTCGCGGGCGCGTACCTCGAAGGTCCAGGACGCGACATCGGCGGCCAGGTGCAGGAAGCGGCGGTGGCCGAGGCCCAGCAGGTGGTCGGTGACCTGGCGTACGCCGTCGGCGATGTCGAGGTTGACGGTGGCGGCGCCGAGGCTGCCGTCGGGGTCGCTGTCGAGCATGACGAGGGGGAGCTGGTCGCCGCGGATGGCGGTGAGGGCGTCGGCGGCCATGGAGGAGGCGATGACGCCGTCGAGGGCGGCCTGGGCGGAGGCGAAGGGGTCGCGGGCGGGGCCGATGCCCTCGGGGGAGGGGTAGAGGACGACGCCGAAGCCGTGGGCGGAGGCGACGCGGGCGGCGCCGGTGTAGACGCCGGCGAAGAACTCGGCGGTGAGGGCGGGGACGACGAGGAGGACGGTGCGGGTGCGGCCGAGGCGGAGGTTGCGGGCGGCGAGGTTGGGGCGGTAGCCGAGCTCGCGGGCGGCTTCCCGGACACGTTCGGCGGTGGCTTCGGAGACGCGGCCGCGCCATTTGTCGCCGAGCACGAGCGACACGGCTGCCTGGGAGACGCCGGCTGCGCGGGCGACGTCGCGGCTCGTGGGGCGCGTGCTGCTGCGTGGCACCGGGGGTGGGCTCCTTCGTCTGGACGTGTGAACAGCGCACATGGTACGTATGGGAGACGGAGTTATACGTAAAACGTGAAGGTGGGACATGGCCGCGGGGTACCTGGAGATCCTCAGGGCGAGGCACGCGGCCCGGCTGCTGACGGGGACGCTGGTGGGCCGGTTGCCGAACGCGACCGCCGCCCTCGCGATCGTGCTCTTCGTGCGCGCGGAGGGCGGCACGTACAGCCTCGCGGGGGCGCTCGCGGCGGTGTACGGCGTGGCCAACGCGGTGGGGCAGCCGGTGCTGGGGCGGCTGGTCGACCTGTGCGGGCAGCCGCGGGTCCAGCTGCCCGCCGCCCTCGCGTCGGCCGGCGCGATGGCCGTCTTCGCCTTCGCGGGTACCGGGTCGCTGCCGGTCGCGTATGCGGCCGTGGCGGCGGCCGGGCTGTTCACGCCGCCGCTGGAGGGCGGTCTGCGTGCCCTGTGGCCCAGTGTCCTCGGGGCTGACGAGCAGGTGCACACGGCGTACGCGATGGACGCGGTGGCCCAGGAAGTCATGTTCACCGTGGGGCCGTTGCTGGTGACGTTGTGCGTGTCGCTGTGGTCGGCGCAGGCGGCGCTGCTCGTGGTGAACGTGGTGGGGGTCCTCGGGGCGCTCTCGGTGGTGGTCTCGCCGCCGTCGCGCGCGTGGCGTTCGGCGCCGCGCGAGGCGCACTGGCTGGGCGCGCTGCGCTCGCCCGGGCTGCTGGCCCTGCTGGGCGCGTTCCTGTTCGTCGGGATGGCGCTGGGTTCCATCACGGTCGCGTCGGTGCCGTACGCGGACGGCCACGGCGGTGACGCGGTGTACGGCTGGATGATGGCCGCCCTCGGGCTCGGCGCGCTGCTCGGGGGCAGCGTCTACGGCGTGCGGCGGTGGACGGGGGAGCCGGCGCGGCGACTGCGGGTGCTGGTGGCGCTTCTGGCGGTGTGTTATCTGCCGCTGATGCTGATGCCGGATGCGTTGGCCATGGTGTTGCTCACAGTGCTGGCCGGGGTGTTCCTGGCGCCGGCGATCGCGTGTGCGTTCGTGCTGGTGGACCGGCATGCGCCGACCGGGACGGTCACCGAGGCGTTCTCCTGGCTTGTGACGACGTTCACAGTGGGGGCGTCGGTGGGAACGGGCCTGGCGGGTCCGGTGGTCGAGGCGGGCGGGGCCCTGTGGGGGTTCGCCGTGCCGGGTGCCGCGGGGGGTGTGTCCTTGCTGGTCCTGGCGGTCACGAGGAGGGTCCTCGCAGCTCCCGGTGGGGGTGCGGTGGTTGCGGCCGGTTCGGAAAATGATCCAAATCGTGCTGTCGAACCCCGTTTCAGCTCAGGGGATCGGGCGTAATGTTCAGTCATGGACCGCCGCATTTTCGGGCTGGAGAACGAGTACGGCGTCACGTGCACGTTCAGGGGACAGCGCCGCCTGTCGCCTGACGAGGTGGCGCGGTACCTCTTCCGCCGTGTCGTGTCATGGGGCCGTAGCAGCAATGTCTTTCTGCGGAACGGCGCCCGGCTCTATCTCGACGTGGGCTCACATCCGGAATACGCGACACCCGAGTGTGACAATGTGACCGAACTGGTCACCCACGACAAGGCCGGCGAGCGCATTCTCGAAGGGCTGTTGGTGGACGCCGAACGACGCCTGCATGAGGAAGGAATCGCGGGCGACGTCTACCTTTTCAAGAACAACACGGACTCGGCGGGCAACTCCTACGGTTGCCACGAGAACTATCTGGTGGCGCGGCACGGGGAGTTCTCCCGGCTCGCGGACATCCTCATTCCGTTCCTGGTGACCCGGCAGCTGCTGTGCGGCGCCGGGAAGGTGCTGCAGACGCCGCGCGGTGCGGTGTACTGCGTGAGCCAGCGGGCGGAGCACATCTGGGAGGGCGTCTCCTCGGCGACGACGCGTTCCCGGCCGATCATCAACACGCGCGACGAGCCGCACGCGGACGCGGAGCGCTACCGCCGGCTGCACGTCATCGTCGGCGACTCGAACATGTCCGAGACGACCATGCTGCTGAAGGTCGGCGCCACCGACCTGGTGCTGCGCATGATCGAGGCGGGCACGGTGATGCGGGACCTGACCCTGGAGAACCCGATCCGGGCGATCCGCGAGGTCAGCCACGACATCACGGGCCGGCGCAAGGTGCGCCTGGCCAGCGGCCGGGAGGCCTCCGCGCTGGAGGTGCAGCGGGAGTACTACGAGAAGGCCGTGGACTTCTGCGAGCGCCGCGGTATCCGCACCGGCACGGTCGAGCAGGTGCTGGAGCTGTGGGGCCGGACGCTGGACGCGATCGAGGCCGAGGACCTGGACCGGATCGGCACCGAGATCGACTGGGTGATGAAGTACCAGCTCATCGAGCGGTACCGGGCCAAGCACAACATGACCATGTCTCATCCGCGAGTGGCGCAGATAGACCTCGCTTATCACGACATTCACCGTCGTCGGGGTCTGTATTACCTGCTGGAGAAGAAGGGTCAAGCCGCGCGGATCTGCAATGACTTGAAGATCTTCGAAGGCAAGTCGGTACCGCCGCAGACGACTCGGGCGCGGTTGCGCGGTGACTTCATCCGGCGGGCCCAGGAGCAGCGCCGGGACTTCACGGTCGACTGGGTGCATCTCAAGCTCAACGACCAGGCGCAGCGCACGGTGTTGTGCAAGGACCCGTTCCGTTCGGTCGACGACCGGGTGGAGAAGCTCATCGCCGGTATGTGAGAGATCGGCACAGAACGCCACACGGGCGCCGTACGTTTTCCGTACGGCGCCCTTCTCACGTCGTAGAGTTGCGCGCACGCCATCCGCAAGATCGACCGATTACGAGGCTCTTCCGTGCGCCGACGCTCTCTTCTCCTAGCCGCTGTTCCCGCGGGACTGGTCACGCTCGCCGGGTGTGGTGACAACTCGTCCTCCTCCAGCAAGGCCAGCGCCTCGCCGTCGGCCTCCGCCTCGGTGCCGCCGCCGAAGATCGTGGACGGGCCGTTGCCGGCGATCACGGCGGGCACGAAGTTCGACGAGAAGCCGACGGTGGCCAAGGGCAGCGGTGACCCGTCGAAGAACCTGGCGGTCAAGACGGTGATCGCGGGCAGCGGCAAGACGGTCGCGGAGAACGACTTCATCCAGGCCAACTACCTGGGGCAGATCTGGTCCACGGCGAAGGTCTTCGATCAGTCGTACGACCGTTCGCCGCTGCTGATGCAGCTCGCCGCGGGCAGCATCATCGACGGCTGGCGGTACGGGCTGGCCGGGAAGAAGGCCGGCAGCCGGGTGCTGATGGCCGTGCCGCCGACCTGGGGGTACGGCAGCGCGGGCAACTCGCAGGCGGGGATCAAGGGCACGGACACCCTGGTGTTCGTGGTGGACATCCTGAACTCGTTCAACTCGAAGAGCTCCAGCACGGGCAAGGAGGTCGCGCAGAGCGACGCCGCGCTGCCCAAGATCGGCACGAACACGGACGGCAAGGCCCCCTCGATCGACATCCCGAAGGTGGACCCGCCGAAGAAGCTGGTGTCGAACTACGTGCTGGAGGGCGACGGCGCGGTGGTGCAGTCGGCGCAGACCGTCCTGTGCCAGTTCAAGGGCGAGGTCTGGGACAGCGGCAAGGTCTTCGAGCAGACGTACGAGAGCGGGCGGCTGGCCCAGTTCTCGGTCGCGCAGATGCAGGAGGTCGTCAAGGGGCTGGCGCAGGGCATCACCGGCAAGAAGGTGGGCAGCCGGATCATGATCGTCACACCGCCGGACCTCGCCTACGGGAACAACCCGCCGAGCGGTGGCGTGGTGAAGAAGGGTTCGACGCTGGTGTTCACGGTGGACATTCTTGCGGCGATGTAGTCGCGGGGGCGTGACCCGGGCGGGGATGAAAGACTGTCCCGGTTCCGTGTCGTACACAAGCAGGAGCCTAAGACGTGAACATCGACAAGCCCGAGATCGACTTCCCCGAGGGCGAGGCCCCGGCCGACCTGGAGATCAAGGACATCTGGGAGGGTGACGGCGAGGTGGCCCAGGCGGGTCAGACCGTCACCGTGCACTACGTGGGTGTCGCGTTCAGCACCGGCGAGGAGTTCGACGCCAGCTGGAACCGGGGCGCGCCGTTCCGTTTCCCGCTGGGCGGTGGCCGGGTCATCAAGGGCTGGGACCGCGGCGTGCAGGGCATGAAGGTCGGCGGCCGGCGCCAGCTGACCATCCCGGCCCACCTCGCCTACGGCGACCAGAGCCCGACGCCGGCGATCAAGCCCGGCGAGACGCTGATCTTCGTCGTGGACCTGCTCGGGGTCTGATCCCCGTGCCGGGCGGCGCCGTCGGGCGCTGACCGGTCCCGGTCGGAAACCGGCTGCACGAGGGCCCGTGCCGTGCGCGCGGGCCCTCGGCGTTTGTCAGGTCGTGTCCGTTTCGGTCCTCGTTGTTTGTACTGGCTTTTGCCGTGACACTCCGGAGCGGTACGGTCATCGGTCAGAAGCACCATAGGGAAGGCGAAGGGCGTCGATGGCCATTGCCAAGGCCGAGCGGCTGATGAACCTGGCGCTGTGCCTGCTGGGGACGCGGCGGCCGCTCAGCAAGCGCGAGCTGCGGGAATCCATTGAGGCCTACCTGGAAGCCGGCAGCGACGACTCCTTCAGCCGGATGTTCGAGCGGGACAAGGACGACCTCCGCGAACTCGGACTGGTGATCGAGACCGTCGAGAACCTGGACGGCGAGGTCGGCTACCTCGCGCGCCGGGACAGCAACCGCCTGCCGCCCATCACCCTGGACGCCGAGGAGGCCGCCGCCCTCGGTCTCGCCGCCAAGGTCTGGCAGCAGGCCCGGCTCGCCGGCGCCGCCAGCGGTGCCCTGCAGAAGCTGCGCGCGGCAGGCCTCCCCGAGGATGTCGACCCGTACGAGGTCCACGGCGCCCTGGAGCCGCGCATCCCGGTGCACGAGGCCGCGTTCGAGCCGCTGATGCTGGCCTGCCGGGACCGCCGCCCGGTCGTCTTCGACTACCGCAAGGCCACCGCCGCCCACCCCGAGACCCGGAACGTGGAGCCCTGGGCCCTGGAGTGCTGGCGCGGCCACTGGTACCTGGCGGGCTGGGACCGCGACCGGGGCGCCGAGCGGGTGTTCCGGCTGTCCCGGATCACCGGGAAGGTCCGCTCCCGGGGCACCGCCTTCACCGCGCCGGTCCCGGACGTCGTCACCGTCCGTGAGACCGTGGCGAGCTGGGCCGGTGAGATCGCCGACCGCTCCGCGCTGATCCGGCTGCGTTCGGGATCCGGGTACCCCCTTCGGGCGAAGGCCACCGCGGTGCGGGAACTCGGTGACGGGTGGGACGAGTTGGAGATTCCGTACGGGCACGGGCTGGACGCCTGGCTGGTGGAGTTCGGGCCGGACGTGGTGGTCCTGGAGCCGGCCGAGCTGCGGGCGGACGTCGTGGACCGGCTGCGTGCCGTGTCCAAGGGCTGAGGGGGAGCGGAGCAAGGCAGTGGCAGGCAAACCGGTCAGGCCCGTGAACGCCATCGACCAGACCCGGCGGATGCTCTCCCTGGTGACCTACCTGCGCGAGCGCCCCGGCGCCCGGATCGCGGACGTGGCACGAGCCTTCGGCATCACCGAGGACGAGCTGGTCTCCGACCTCGACGTGCTGCCCATGTGCGGCACCAGCTTCCGGGGCGGCGATCTGCTGGACATCGACACCGACGGCGAGCGGATCTGGTGGCACAACGCGTCCGCGCTCGGCGAGGAGGCCGCCGAACCGCTCAGGCTCGCCGCCGACGAGGCGACCGCGCTCCTGGTCGCCGCCCGCGCGGTGGCCACCCTGCCGGGGCTGCGCGAGGGCGACCGGCAGGCGCTGCTGCGGGCCACCGCCAAGGTGGAGACCGCGGCCGGGGAGGCGGGCGACGCCAGCGCCCGGCTTTCGGTGACCTTCGAGTCCGAGGGCGGGGTCTTCGCCGACGTCGACAGGGCCATCGCCGAGCGCCGCCGGCTGTGGATCCGCTACTACTCACCGGCCCGCGACGAGGTGACCGAGCGCGAGATCGACCCCATCCGTCTGGTCAGCGTCGGCCACACCTACGTCGAGGCCTGGTGCCGCCGCTCCGAGGCCCGGCGCACCTTCCGGCTCGACCGGGTCGCCGAGATCAAGATCCTCGACGAGCCGTCCGCGCCCCCCGAGATCGAGCTGCGCGACCTGTCCGAGGCCCTGGTGCAGCCGGCCGCCGAGGACCCCGAGGTGGTCGTCGAGGTCGGCCCGGCCGGCCGCTGGGTCGCCGAGTACTACCCGCACGACAGCGCGGATGAGCTTCCCGACGGCGGGCTGCGTATTACCCTGCGCACCCCCGATCCGGCCTCCCTGCGCCGGCTGGCGCTCAGGCTCGGCGGCGACGGCCGGATCGTGTCACCGCCCGAGCTGGCCGACAGCGCCCGCCGGGCGGCCCGCGACGCATTGGCGGCGTACGACCACGTTGGGCACGGCGACGAGGAAGGGCAGGGGCTTTGAACGAGTCTTCGGGGGTTCTGAACGAGTCTTCGGGTTCCGGTGGCGCGGGCGCGCGGGAGATGACGGTCGCGGCCGCCTTCGCCGGGATGAGACGCGTGGTCCCCGTGGTGTTCAGGGCCGGCTGCCCGGACTGCCGGGGCAGTTTCGAGCTCACCGCGAGCGCCCTGCGCCTGGCCATCGGGGCCACCAGCAAGACGACGTTCTACTCGTTCACCTGCCCCGACTGCGGGGCCGCCGTCCGCAAGCCCGCCGGCGAGCGGATCGTGGAACTGCTCACCGGCGGCGGGGTCAGGACACTGCGGCTGCACCCCACCGTCTAGGCTCGGCCCCATGTTCTGGGCGATGGTCGCGGTAGCTGTGGGTTTCGTGGGTCTCGCCGTGCTCGGTGTGCTCGCCGTCCGGGTCTTCCTGGAGGCGCGGCGGCTGGGCGCGCAGGTCGCGGACTCGGCACGGCGCATCAACCGGGCCGCGGAGGACCTGGAGCGGGCGGCCGAGAGCGCCGCCCGCACTGTGGACGCACTGTGACCCCCGCTGTGCGGGCGATGTGAGTAGTGGGCCATAAGCGGTTTGCGTCACTTCGCCCTGTCACGGTGCCCGCAGGGAAAGGTACGCTGCTGACGCGGCACGGAGAACGAGGCCCGTTCCGCGGACCGGGAGTACGCACGGGGATTGCCTCACGTTTACCCCTGAGCGTTACGATCGCTGAGAGCACGATCATTCGGACGCATGTCCGACGGATCGGACAGCACCCCACCCAGCCGCCTCGGTGAGAAGGTAAAGACTTATGTTCGGAAGGCTCGGAGCCCCCGAGATCATTCTCATCCTTGTCGTCGTCATCCTGCTGTTCGGCGCGAAGAAGCTTCCGGACATGGCCCGCTCGCTCGGCAAGTCCGCGCGCATCCTCAAGAGCGAGGCCAAGGCGATGAAGGAAGAAGGCAACACCACGACCTCCGCCCAGGCGCCCGCCTCCGGCGAGCAGTCCCAGGCCCAGCGCACCATCCAGGCGTCCCCCGGCGACGTGACCAGCGCCCGCCCGGTCAACGAGCCGTCGGACACCACCCAGCGCTGACGCAAGGCCGGTAGCCCCCGGCCTGCCGCACGAGATGAGGACGTGGGTTGCCCAAGTCTGCCCGCAAAGAGGAGAAGGATCCCGAGGGGCGGATGCCTCTCGCGGATCACCTTCGCGAGCTCCGCAACCGGCTCGGGAAGGCCATGCTGGCCATCATCGTCATCACGGTGGTCGCCGCCTTCTTCTACAACGACATCATCGACTTCCTGACCAAGCCGATCCTCGACTCGGTCGGTTGTCACCACGCCTTCTCGGAGATGAACAAGGCGAGTGGCGACGATCAGTGCGCCCAGATCACGATCAACGGTCTGCTCGCGCCCTTCACCCTCGCCCTCCAGGTCTCCCTGATGGCCGGTGTGGTATTCGCGTCGCCGGTCTGGCTGTACCAGTTGTGGGCCTTCGTCGCCCCCGGTCTGCACCGGCACGAGAAGAAGTACGCCTACGCGTTCGTCGGCACCGGCGTCCCGCTCTTCTTCGGTGGCGCGTTCTTCGCGTACAAGGTGCTGCCGACCACCGCGAAGGTGCTCATCGGCTTCACCCCGCACGAAGTGACCAACCTGCTGCCGCTCGACGACCTGCTGCAGCTGGTCACCCGCATGGTGATCGTCTTCGGTCTCTCCTTCGAGCTGCCGCTGCTCCTGGTGATGCTCAATCTCACCGGCATCATCACCGGCAGGCGCATGCTCGGCTGGTGGCGGGCGATGATCCTCGGCATCACGGTCTTCGCGGCCGTGGCCACCCCGAGCACCGACCCGCTCTCCATGCTGGCGCTCGCCGGACCGATCTGGGTGCTGTACTTCGGTGCGGTCGCGTTCTCCCTCCTCAACGACCGGCGCAAGCGCCGCCGCGACGATGACGGCCTCGACGACGACGAGGCCTCCGACCTCGACCTCACTCCCGAGGACGTCGGCGAGATCGAGACCGTCTCCGCCAGCCGGGCGCTGCCCGAGGGCCCGGACCGGGTCAACGGATACGACGACGTGACCTGACAGGGCGACCACAGCCACCGGGAGGTGTCCGCGTCCCACGACGCGGGCACCTCTTTGTTGTCCGTTGTCCCACGTTCCGGATAATGATCGTCCTGTTGTCAGTGGGGACCGGTACGCTCGAAAGCACGATGACAGAGGACCTCTCACCGGCCGAGCGGTATGCGGCGGCCCGCAAGCGGGCCGCCGAGCAGGCCACCGCGCTCGCGTCTTTCCGCGAGATGTACGACTTCGGCCTCGACCCCTTCCAGATCGAGGCCTGCCAGGCGCTCGAAGCCGGAAAGGGCGTACTGGTGGCCGCCCCCACCGGCTCCGGCAAGACGATCGTGGGCGAGTTCGCCGTCCACCTCGCCCTCATGCAGGGCAAGAAGTGCTTCTACACGACACCCATCAAGGCGCTGTCGAACCAGAAGTACGCCGACCTCTGCCGCCGCTACGGCGACGGCATGGTCGGCCTCCTCACCGGTGACAACAGCATCAACCCGGACGCCGCCGTGGTCGTCATGACCACCGAGGTCCTGCGGAACATGCTGTACGCGGGCTCCCAGACCCTCATCGGCCTCGGTTACGTGGTCATGGACGAGGTCCACTACCTCTCCGACCGGTTCCGCGGCGCCGTCTGGGAAGAGGTGATCATCCACCTCCCGGAGTCCGTGACCCTGGTCTCCCTGTCGGCCACCGTCTCCAACGCCGAGGAGTTCGGCGACTGGCTCGACACCGTCCGTGGCGACACCGAGGTCATCGTCTCCGAGCACCGGCCCGTCCCGCTGTTCCAGCACGTGCTCGCCGGACGCCGGATGTACGACCTGTTCGAGGAGGGCGAGGGCCACAAGAAGGCCGTCAACCCCGACCTCGCCCGGCTGGCCCGGATGGAGGCACAGCGTCCGTCGTTCCAGGACCGCAGACGCGGCCGCGCCATGCGCGAGGCCGACCGGGAGCGGGAGCGCCGGCAGCGGTCCCGGGTGTGGACACCGGGTCGCCCCGAGGTCATCGAACGGCTCGACAACGAGGGCCTGCTGCCCGCCATCACCTTCATCTTCAGCCGCGCCGCCTGCGAAGCCGCCGTCCAGCAGTGCCTGTACGCGGGACTCAGGCTCAACGACGACGAGGCGCGGGAGAAGGTGCGCGCCCTCGTCGAGGAGCGCACCTCGTCGATCCCGCCGGAGGACCTGCACGTCCTCGGCTACTACGAGTGGCTCGAAGGCCTGGAGCGCGGCATCGCCGCCCACCACGCCGGCATGCTCCCGACCTTCAAGGAGGTCGTCGAGGAACTCTTCGTACGCGGCCTGGTGAAGGCCGTGTTCGCCACCGAGACCCTCGCGCTCGGCATCAACATGCCCGCCCGCTCGGTGGTGTTGGAGAAGCTCGTCAAGTGGAACGGCGAGCAGCACGCCGACATCACCCCGGGCGAGTACACCCAGCTGACCGGGCGTGCGGGCCGCCGCGGCATCGATGTCGAGGGCCACGCGGTGGTGCTCTGGCAGCGCGGCATGAGCCCCGAGCACCTCGCCGGGCTCGCCGGCACCCGTACGTATCCGCTGCGGTCCAGCTTCAAGCCGTCGTACAACATGGCGGTCAACCTGGTCGAGCAGTTCGGGCGGCACCGCTCGCGGGAGCTGCTGGAGACGTCGTTCGCGCAGTTCCAGGCCGACAAGTCGGTCGTCGGGATCTCCCGCCAGGTGCAGCGCAACGAGGAAGGGCTCACCGGCTACAAGGAGTCCATGACCTGCCACCTCGGCGACTTCGAGGAGTACGCGCGGCTGCGGCGGGAGCTGAAGGACCGCGAGACCGAACTGGCCCGGCAGGGCATGGCCCAGCGGCGCGCCGAGGCGGCCGTCGCCCTGGAGAAGCTCAAGCCGGGCGACGTCATCCACGTGCCGACCGGCAAGTACGCCGGCCTCGCGCTGGTCCTTGACCCCGGGCTGCCCGCCGGGCGGTCCAACGGCCACCGCGGCTTCGAACAGCACGACGGCCCACGGCCGTTGGTGCTGACGGCCGAACGGCAGGTCAAGCGGCTCGCCTCCATCGACTTCCCGGTGCCGGTCGAGGCGCTGGAGCGGATGCGGATCCCCAAGTCCTTCAACCCCCGTTCCCCGCAGTCCCGTCGGGACCTCGCCTCCGCGCTGCGGACCAAGGCCGGGCACATTCCCCCGGAGCGGGCCCGCAAGAAGCGGTCGCAGGCGGCCGACGACCGCGAGATCGCGCGCCTGCGCACCGCGATCCGGGCGCACCCCTGCCACGGTTGCAACGACCGTGAGGACCACGCCCGTTGGGCCGAGCGCTACCACCGGCTGATCCGGGACACCTCCCAGCTGGAGCGGCGCATCGAGGGACGGACCAACACCATCGCCCGGACCTTCGACCGGATCGTGGCGCTGCTGACCGAGCTGGACTACCTGCGCGGCGACGAGGTCACCGAACACGGCAAGCGGCTGGCGCGGCTGTACGGCGAACTCGACCTGCTCGCCAGCGAATGCCTGCGGGCCGGCGTCTGGGAGGGCCTCGGCCCCGCCGAACTCGCCGCGTGCGTCTCGGCGCTGGTCTACGAGGCCCGCGTCAGCGACGACGCCATGGCGCCCAAGCTGCCCTCCGGCAAGGCCAAGGCCGCGCTCGGCGAGATGGTGCGGATCTGGGGGCGCCTCGACGCCCTTGAGGAGGACTTCCGGATCAACCAGACCGAGGGCGTCGGACAGCGCGAACCGGACCTCGGCTTCGCCTGGGCCGTCTACATGTGGGCCACGGGATTGGGCCTGGACGAGGTGCTGCGGGAGGCGGAGATGCCCGCCGGTGACTTCGTCCGCTGGTGCAAGCAGGTCATCGACGTGCTGGGGCAGATCTCGGCGGCCTCTCCTGTGGAGGGCTCGACCGTGGGGAAGGCCGCGCGGAAGGCGGTTGATCAGGTGCTGCGGGGGGTTGTGGCCTACTCGTCGGTGGGGTAGCGGATTCGTTGGCGGGTGCGGGTGGGGTGTGGCTGGTCGCGCAGTTCCTCCCCCAGCCTTCGGCCGGGGGTACCCCCAGCGCCCCTGACGGGGCGCCTGTTCTAAGCCTCGTTCAAGAAGGCTCGCCAGCCTCCGTGATGGGTGATGTCCTCGGCGTCGGCCAGAGCGCTCGGTTCGCACAGGAAGCCGGGGACGCTGGTGCCGTCCGCCAGGTCGACGCTGCCCAGGGTCATGGGGTGGGGGAGCGCGGCCAGCAGGCGGCCCAGGCTCTCGGGCGGCAGGCTCCACACCTCCGCCTCGATTGCTGCCCCGCCCTCGTCCACGTGGACCAGGCCCGGCTTCGGCGGGGTCGTCGGTAGCGCATAGAAGCGGTATGCCGGTGCCGTCGTCGTGGTGCGCTCGAGTACTGCCCCCAGCGCCAGGAGCTGCGGGTTCAGGGGCTGGCCCGTCAGGTGGGCGCCCACCACCGCCAGGCTCACCCTCGGTTCCAGGGTGCGGGCGATCGTGGCCAGACGGTCGTCCGTGAACGCCGGTCCGATCAGCATCACGCCGAACGGCAGGCCGTCCACCTCGCCCGCCGGTACCGCCACGGCCGCCAGGTCGAAGAGGTTGGTGGAGTTGGTGAATCGGCCCAGGCGGGCGTTGGCGCCCAGCGGGTCGGCCGCCACCTCGGCGAGGGTGGGATGACCGGGGGTGGTGGGGAGCAGCAGGGCGTCCGCGTCGGCGAGTTCGGCCAGGGCGCGGGTGCGCAGGTCCGCCAGGCGGTCCTGGTCGGTGAAGAGCCGGTGCGCCGGGATGTCGCGGGCGCGGGTGATGATGCCGGCGACGGTGGGGTCGAGGCCCTCGCCGCCGGACGAGATCAACTTGTCGATAAAAGGCCCCACTGCCGTGTAGCGCTCGGCCACGAAGGCGCCCTCGTAGAGCATCGCCGCAGCCTCGGTGAACGGGGTCAGGTCGAGCGGGCGGATCGAGGCGCCCGCGGCCCTCAGACGGTCCACCGCCTTCTCGTATGCCTCCGCCCAGCCCTCGTCCAGCTCGCCGAGCTGAGCGAGCGGCGGGACCGCGATCCGCCAGGGGCCCGGGGCCCGCTGGGGGAGCGGCGGAAGCGTGCGGTCCGGTGGGGCCGCCAGGTACGACAGTGCCTGCTCCGCCTCCGGGAGGGTGCGGGCGAACACCGTCACGCAGTCGACGGACGCGCAGGCCGGGACGACACCGGCCGTCGGGACCAGGCCGCGGGTCGGCTTCAGGCCGACGATGCCGTTGAAGGCGGCCGGCACCCGGCCCGATCCCGCGGTGTCCGTGCCCAGGGCGAGGTCGACGATGCCGAGGGCGACGGCGACGGCCGAGCCGGAGCTGGAGCCGCCGCTGATCCGGCTGGGGTCGATGGCGTTGCGGACCGCGCCGTGCGGGGAGCGGGTGCCGACCAGGCCGGTCGCGAACTGGTCGAGGTTGGTGGTGCCGAGGGCGAGTGCGCCGGCCGCGCGCAGGCGGGCCACCACGGGAGCGTCGGCCTGCGGTTCGTACGCGTACGCCGGGCAGCCCGCCGTCGTGGGCAGGCCGTGCACGTCGATGTTGCCCTTGGCGGCGAACAGGCGGCCCGCGAGGGGGAGGTGTTCCCCCGCGGCCACCCGCTCGTCGAGCGCGTGGGCCTCCGCCTCGACCTCCGCCCGCGGGCGCAGGTCGATCCAGATCTCGGGGCGGTCGACCGCTTCGATGCGCGCGTAGGCGGCACGGACACGGGAGACGGTGCTGGACATGCTCTTGCTCCTGTCGCTCAGTTCGCGGCCGGCGCCAGGACGAGCAGTGCCGTCCCCGCCTCCACCTGGTCGCCGGGCCGGGCCAGGATCTCCGTCACCACGCCGGGCATCGGCGCGTGCACCCTGGACTCCATCTTCATCGCCTCCAGGGCGAGGAGCGGCTGGCCCGCCGTCACCTCGTCGCCCGGCGCGACGTTCAACTGCCACACGGAGGCCGCGAACTCGGCCTCTATCAGGCGGCCGCCCGGCGGGACGGACACCTCGGCCGGGGCGGCGGCCGGTGCGGCCGAGGCCTCGGCCCGCGCGAACTCGCCCGCCGCTTCCCACGCGTCGCGCTCCGCCGCGAAGGCCGTCTGCTGCCGTGACCTGAACTCCGCGATGGATGCGGCGTGTTCGGCGAGGAATCCCTGGTACGCGGAGAGGGAGAAGGTGCCTTCCTCGACGCGCGGGACGAAGCGGCCGGAGGTGATGTCGGCGCGCAGGTCCAGGAGTTCGTCGGCCGACACCGGGTACCACCTGATCCGGTCGAAGAACCGCAGCAGCCACGGCATGCCCGGCTCGAACGCGCCGCGCTGCTGCCAGCCCGACCACACCTGGGTCGTGCGGCCCACGAACTGGTAGCCGCCGGGCCCCTCCATGCCGTAGATGCACAGGTAGGCGCCGCCGATGCCGACGGAGTTCTCGGCGGTCCAGGTGCGGGCCGGGTTGTACTTCGTCGTGACCAGGCGGTGGCGGGGGTCGAGCGGGGTGGCCACCGGGGCGCCCAGGTACACATCGCCCAGGCCCAGGACCAGGTACTCCGCGTCGAAGACCGTGCGGTAGACGTCGTCGACCGCGTCCAGGCCGTTGATCCGGCGGATGAACTCGATGTTCCACGGGCACCAGGGGGCGTCGTCGCGGACGCCCGCCATGTAGCGGGCGATGGCCTCGCGGGTCGCCGGGTCGTCCCAGGAGAGGGGGAGGTGGACCGTGCGGGAGGGGACCACGAGTTCGTCGGTCGGCGGCAGAGCCAGCACGATCTCCCGCACCGCACGCAGGAGTCCGGCCTGGGCGAGGACGCGCGGGTCGGTCCGGACCTGGAGCGAGCGGATGCCGGGAGTGAGGTCCGTGACCCCGGACAGGTCGGCCGCCGTCACCGCCTCCATCAGGGCGTGGACGCGCATCCGCAGGGCGAGGTCCAGCTGCATGGGGCCGAACTCGACCAGCAGGTTGTCGTCGCCGCTGCGCCGGTAGGTCACGTCACCGTCCCGGGCCAGGACTCCGCCGTCGACGATCTCGGGGCGGGGCGCGCCCGTGGCGTCGACCGGGGTGAAGCGGACCGTGTCGCCGGGGCGGAGCTGGCCGAGCTTCCAGCGTTCGCCGCTCAGGACGGTCGCCGGGCACACGAAGCCACCCAGGGAGGGGCCGTCGGGGCCGAGCAGGACCGGCATGTCGCCGGTGTAGTCGACGGCGCCGACCGAGTACGGGGTGTCGTGGATGTTGGAGGGGTGCAGGCCCGCCTCGCCGCCGTCGGTGCGGGCCCAGCGCGGCTTGGGGCCGACCAGGCGGACGCCGGTGCGCGCCGAGTTGAAGTGCACCTTCCACTCGGCCGCGTAGAAGTCCCGGATGTCCTCCTCGGTGAAGAACTCCGGAGCGGCATGCGGGCCTTCGACGGCCGCGAGGTGCCAGGCGGCGGTGAAGCGCGGGCGGTCGGCGACCGGCTCGCCGTCCGTCACCGCCCCGCCGTGCAGGACGTCGCCGGTGCGCAGGGCCCGGCCGCCGTGGCCGCCGAACCGGCCCAGGGTGAAGGTGCTCGCACTGCCGAGGAAGGCGGGGACGTCCACGCCGCCGCCGGCGAACAGGACGTAGGTGCGCAGGCCGTGCTCGGCAGGCGCGCCGATCTCCAGCAGACCGCCCGCCGGGACCGTCACCGGCTCCCACTGGGCGACCGCGGCGCCGTCGACCGTCACCGGGGCCGGGGCACCGGTCACGCAGACGGTGGTGGGGTGGGTGAAGCGCAGGGACGGGCCCTGGAGGGTGCATTCGAGGCCGGGCGCGCCCTCCGGGTTGCCGAGGGCGCGGTTGCCGAGGCGGAAGGAGCGGTCGTCCATCGGGCCGCTCGGGGGGACACCGACCTGCCAGTAGCCGGTCCGGCCCGGCCAGTCCTGGACCGTGGTGAGCGTGCCGGCGGCGACGACCTCGATCCGGGAGGTGGGATCGGTGACCGTGGCGAGGGTGGCCGTGGAGTGGGCGGCGGCCCGGAACGCGGTATCGGCGAGCGCCGCGCGCACCAGCCCGAGGTTGGTCTCGATGCCGTCGACGCGGGTGCCTGCCAGTGCCTCGTCCAGCCGTCGCAGCGCCTGGGCGCGGTCGGGACCGTACGCGATGACCTTGGCGAGCATCGGGTCGTACGACGTCGTCACCTCGGTGCCGGTCTCCACCCAGCCGTCGACGCGTACGCCCTCCGGGAACTCGACCCGGGTCAGCAGGCCCGCGCTGGGACGGTGTTCGCGGGTCGGATCCTCGGCGTAGACGCGGGCCTCGACGGCGTGGCCGCGCGGTGCGCCCGGTTCGCGGACGACGTCGGTCTCGCCGCGGGCGAGGCGCAGCATCCAGGCGACCAGGTCGACGCCGTAGATCTCCTCGGTGACCGGATGCTCCACCTGGAGGCGGGTGTTGACCTCCAGGAAGTAGGCCTCCTCGCGGGCCGCGTCGTACACGAACTCGACCGTGCCGGCCGAGCGGTAGCCGACCGAGGCGCACAGGTCGCGGGCGGCGGCGGCCAGTTGGGCCCGGACCTGCGGGGGCAGGCCGGGGGCGGGGGCCTCCTCGACCACCTTCTGGTTGCGGCGCTGGAGGGAGCAGTCCCGGTCGCCGAAGGTGACGACCCGGCCGGAGCCGTCGCCGAACACCTGGACCTCGACATGGCGGGCGTGCTCGACCAGGCGTTCCAGGAAGACCCCGGCGGAGGAGAAGGAGGCGGCGGCGACGCGCTGGACGCGGTCCCAGGCGTCGGTCAGTTCATCGGCCGATCGGCATGCCGACATGCCGATACCGCCACCACCGCCGGTGGCCTTGAGCATGACCGGGTAGCCGATCGCGGACGCCTCGCGCAGGGCCTCCGGAAGGTCGTGCAGCAGACCGGTGCCGGGCGCGAGGGGGACACCGGCCGCCCGGGCCGCGGCCCGGGCCGTGTGCTTGGCCCCGAACAGCTCCAGCTGCTCCGGGGCCGGGCCGACGAAGACGATCCCGGCCTCCTCGCAGCGCCGGGCGAAGACGGCGTCCTCGGACAGGAATCCGTAGCCGGGGTGGATCGCGCCCGCGCCGGTGTCCTTGGCCGCCTTCAGGACCAGGTCGGCGTCGAGGTACGACTCCTTGGCCGGGGCCGGGCCGAGCCGGACCGCCTCGTCGGCCAGGCGTACGTGCGGGGCCGAGCGGTCGGGGTCGGAGTAGACGGCGACCGTGCGCAGGCCCAGTTCGCGGGCGGTCCGGATGATGCGGACGGCAATCTCGCCCCGGTTGGCGACCAGGAGTTTCTCGAAGGAGGTCACTCCGCGGCCCCGGTGATCGTCATCGCCACGGCCGTCGGGTCGAAGCCGTTGCAGGGGTTGTTGATCTGGGGGCAGTTGGAGACCAGGACGAGGACGTCGCGTTCGGCGCGCAGGGTCAGCTTCCGGCCCGGGGCCGAGAGGCCGTCGACGATGCCGAGGGTGCCGTCCTTCTCGACCGGCACGTTCATGTACCAGTTGATGTTGGAGACCAGGTCGCGCTTGCCGAGGCCGTGCCGGGCGCCCTCGGCGAGGAAGTTGTCCACGCAGGCGTGCTGGGACCAGGTGTGGTGGCCGTAGCGCAGGGTGTTGGACTCCTTGGAGCAGGCGCCGCCGACCGTGTCGTGCCGGCCGACCTCGTCGGCGGTCACCGTCATCAGCGGGGTGTGCTCGTTGGAGAGCAGCACGCTGTTGGTGGTGAGGAAGATGGAGCCCTGGCCGTGGACGGTGTCGGGCGCGCTGTAGCGGACCGACGTGTCGTGGGCGTCGTAGACGAGGAAGTCGACGGCCTGGTTGCCGTGCAGGTCGGTGATGGTGAGGGTCTGGCCCTCGCGGATGACGGCGGACCAGGCGGCGCGGGCCGGGACGACGGTCTGCGTGCTCATGCGAGCCCCCTCGCGGCGAGGAATTCACGGGTGTTGAGGAAGGCGCGGCGGCCTTCGGGGGTGGCGTCCCACAGGGGGTCGCCGGGCGGGGTGGGCGCGGCCCGCCAGGCCAGGACCTCCAGCGGGGTGCTGACGTAGTCGGGGCGCGGGTCGGCCGGGTGCGGGACGTTCGCGATCAGTACGGTCACGTCCTGCTCGGCGCGGAGCGTGACGCTGCCGCCGGGGCCGGCCGAGCCGGTGAAATCAAGCGTGCCGTCCTCGCGCACCTCCACGCCCTGGAAGAACGACAGGGACGGCGGCAGGTCGCGCGGCTCCAGGCCGTTCTTGGCCGCCGCCAGCTTGAACAGCTCGCGTCCCGCGGGGGAGGGCGACTGCGGGGTGCCGTCGCCGTACCGCTCGGTGTTGCGGACCAGGGTGGAGGTGCCGCACAGCGCGTCGTGCCGGCCGGAGGTGTCGGCGACGACGGAGGCGAGGACCCGGCCCTGGTCGGAGAGGAGCAGTACGCCCTCGCCGAGGTAGGCGTTCCACTGGACCTTGACCGTGTCGGCGACGTTCAGCCGCTCCCAGGGGCGGTCGGCGGCGTACAGCAGGAGGTGGGCGCAGGCGTCGCCGGCCTGGTCGGTCAGGCGCAGTTCGGTGCCGCGGGCCAGGACGCGGTGCGTGTAGTTGCCGCCCGCCACGGTCTCGGCCCACACCAGGTGGCCGGCCTCGCAGGGCGGGTCCGGCCAGTCGGCGGCCGGTACGACGGGCATGGCCTCGGCGCGGGCGCCCTCCTGGGCTCGGGCGTGGGCGCGGGCTCCGTACGTGGTCGCTGTCGCCATCGCTGACCTCCGGCTCCTTGGTCTGGGGGTAGGACGCGGGTGGGCCCCGGGGATATTTCTGTCGCCCGACAGAAATTAGGGGCGGGCCGGGTCGGCGGCGTTGCCGTGGCGTTCCGGCCCGGTTACCGAGGGCTCACCGGGGGCGGCGGTACGGCAAGGGCCGCGTCGGCGTGATCGCCGTACGGCGCAGTGTGCGAGGATCGAACGCATGGGGACGAGCAGTGGCCGCCGGGTCGGCCGGCCGCGGGCCGCGCAGCGACCGGACAGCGGTCTTGAGCCGCGCGCCGAACTGCTCGCGGCCGCGGCCGAGTTGTTCACCACCCGCGGCTACGCGGCCACCACCACCCGGGCCGTCGCCGAGCGGGCGGGGATGCGGCAGGCGTCGATGTACCACTACGTCTCCGGTAAGGAAGATCTGCTCGCCGAACTCCTTGAGTCCACCGTCACGCCGTCCCTGGCCTGCGCGCGGGAACTGCTCGCGGACGACGTGACCCCGGCCGAGGAGCGGCTGCGGGTCCTGTGCCGGGCCGACGTGGAGCTGCTGTGCGCCGGCCCGCACAATCTCGGCGCGCTCTACCTGCTGCCCGAGGTGCACGCCGAGCGGTTCGCCGGCTTCCATGCCGTGCGCGCCGAACTCAAGGACGCGTACCGGCAGTTGATCGCCGCCACGGCGGCCGGCGGGGCGCTGGCCAAGGGGGAGCTGGAGCTGCGGACCGATCTCGTCTTCGGGCTGATCGAGGGCGTCATCCTCGTCCACCGCTCCGAACCCGAGCGCCCCGCCCACGAGTTCGCCCGCGCCACGGCCGAGGCCGCGCTGCGGATCGTAGGGGTCTGAGGAGACTCGCGGGGGCGGCGGAGGTTTCGCTCCGGAGGCTCCTTTCATCCGTCACGGTGAGTGGTCTCCGCACACCCGTACGCCATGACGCGCCGTGTTCGAATGAATGCCCTCCGTGCAAAACGACCGAGGGTACTCCAGTCCTTTGGGCGTTTTCAGGTGCTTGCCGAATATGACACGGCGTTGATCCGGTCGGACTAAGCTCGCCCGCGGCGCACCGAGTTGAGGTGAATTCGTGCGCCTGTTCCCAAACATACGGAAGATCCAGACTGCTCCATGAACCTTCCCCCCACGAGCTCCCCCGACACCCAGCCGATTCGTCTCAGAAGGCATACATGGTGAGTGTGCAATCGCCTCCCGATGGCCGTGAACTTTCCCTGGCGCGCGTGCTGTTGCTGCCCGCCATACTGATGGCCGCGGCAACCGCCGCCGCCGTCGTCCTGGTGGCGGGGTCCGCCCGGATCGCCGTCGGCGTGTGCGGGGCCGTCGGCATGCTGCTGGTGCTCGCGACGGCGGCGGAAGCGGTGCGCCGCGGCCGTAGGCTCCGGGACGCCCGGGCCGAGCACGACCGTCACAGCGCGTATCTGGAACGGCGCCTCACCGCGAGCGACGAGGAGATCGAGCACCTCGGCCGGGAGGTCTTCCCGACCGCGCTCTACCGCCTGAAGGCCGGCGAGTCACCCAAAGAGGTGGTCCGCCAGCTCTTCGACGTCGACCCGCGGATGCGCCACGCGCCCGAGTCGCAGCGCCGGCTGATCCGCATCATGCTCGACATCGTCGACGAGGAAGACCTCCAGCGCGACTCCCTGGAGCGTTCGTTCGTCAGCGTCGCCCGGCGCGTCCAGGCCATCGTCCACCAGCAGGCCCACGAACTGCGGGAGATGGAGGAGGACCACGGCCGCAACCCCGAGGTCTTCGACGACCTGCTGCGCATCGACCACGGCACCGCGCTGATCGGACGCCTCGCCGACTCGGTCTCCGTGCTCGGCGGCGGCCGCCCGGGCCGCCAGTGGCCCAACCCCGTCGCCCTCTACAGCGTGCTGCGCGGCGCCATGTCCCGGATCCTGGAGTACCGGCGCATCGAGCTGCACTCCATCTGCCAGGTCAACATCAAGGGCACCTCCGTCGAGCCGGTCATCCACGCGGCCGCCGAACTCCTCGACAACGCCACCCGCTACTCGCCGCCCTCCACCAAGGTGCACGTCACCGCCGTCGAGGTGCAGTCCGGCGTGTGCATCGAGATCGAGGACGCCGGCGTCACCCTCAACGAGGAGGCCCGCGACCGCCTGGAGGGCCTGCTGGAGAAGGCCAAGCAGGGCAAGGACATCCAGGTCCTCGGCGAGAACCCGCGCCTCGGCCTCTCGGTCGTGGGCCGCCTGTGCAAGACGTACAACATGGACGTCTCGCTGCGCGCCTCCGCGTACGGCGGCGTCCGGGCCGTCCTCATCGTGCCCAGCGACATGATGACCACCGACCCCGCCCCCGGCATCGCCCACGGCATCGGCGCCACCGGCATCCCCAAGCCCGAGCTGGGCGCCCTCGAAGGCCCCAAGCGCCCGCCCAAGAGGCGCCGGCCCACCAGCCCCCGCATCCCCGCCGGGATCTCCATGGAGGACGACGTCCCCGAGGTCACCGAATGGACGGCGGGCGGGCTGCCGCAGCGGCGAAGCCGGATGAAGACGCCGCTCAGCCAGCGGATCGCCGAGCAGGCCGCCATCGAGCGCGCCGAACGCGAGGGCAACCCGACCATCTGGTCGCAGCACAAGGAGCCCGAGCCGGAGCCGGAGGCGGAGCGCCGCGAGCCCGGCCTCTGGGTGGAGGCCTTCTGGGAGGGGCTCAAGAAGAACAACCCGGGTGTCCACCCCACCGACTTCACCCGGAACCCCACCAAGTACCTGCATCTGATCAACGATCCGGCCGGCACCGAGGCCGATGACGAGGGGGACCTCAAGTGATCCAGCAGCGAGGCAACTTCGACTGGATGCTCAAGCAACTCGCCGACGGCGTACCGGGCGTGGAGATGATCGTCGTGCTCTCCGCCGACGGCCTGCGCATCGCCCGGCACGGCGGCGACCCCGACGCCGCCGACCGGCTCGCCGCGGCCTGCGCGGGCGTGCAGAGCCTGGCCAGTGCCGTCGCCCAGGAGCTCCCCATCAGCAACGGCGACATGAACCTCGTCCTGATCGAGATCGACAGAGGCTACTTCTACCTCATGTCCGCCGGTGCCAACGCCTACCTCGCCGTGCTCGCCGACGTCACCTGCGAACCGGGCCGGATGAGCGAGATGATGCGCGACCTGGTCGTCCGCATCGGCGCCCACCTCACCAGTCCGCCCCGGCGGAACGGGCAGACCGTATGACTCCTCCGCGACGCAAACGGCGCCAGCCCAGGCCGGAACTCGCTCCACCCCCGGTCCCGTCCGCGCCGCCGACCCCCGAGAGCGGCGGCGAGGACGGCGACAGCAAGAACCCCGAACGGCTCTACGTCATCAGCGGCGCCGACGGTGCCCGGGCCGAACTCGACCTGGTCACCTTAATCGTGGCGCGCGCCGCCGCACCGCCCTCCGTCACCCCGGAGCAGGCGGCGCTGCTCCGGCTCTGTCTCGCCCCGCTGTCCGTGGCCGAGCTCTCGGCCTACCTCAACCTGCCGTTCAGCGCGATGACGGCACTGATCACCGAGCTGATCACGGCCGAACTGGTGCAGGCGCGCGCCCCGATCGTCCGCCAGGCGCTCCCCGACCGTTCACTTCTCGAAGCGGTGATGCATGGACTTCAAAAGCTCTGAGACGATCCCCGGCCCCCGCACCGAGGATCATCTGCCGCACACCGCCCAGGCCGCGGTCAAGATCGTGATCGTGGGCGGCTTCGGGGTCGGCAAGACCACCATGGTCGGTTCCGTCAGCGAGATCAGGCCGCTGACCACCGAGGAGACCATGACCCAGGCCGGTATCGGGGTCGACGACAACTACGGCTCCGACTCCAAGACCGCCACCACCGTGGCCATGGACTTCGGCCGCATCAGCATCACCGACCAGCTGGTCCTCTACCTCTTCGGCACCCCCGGCCAGGAGCGCTTCTGGTTCCTGTGGAACGGCCTGTTCGAAGGCGCCCTCGGTGCGGTCGTCCTCATCGACACCCGGCGCCTGGAGGTCAGCTTCGACGTGATGGGACGCTTGGAGGAGCGCGGCGTGCCGTTCGTCGTCGCCGTCAACTCCTTCCCGGACGGGCCTCGTTACCCCATCGAGGAACTGCGCACCGCGCTGGACCTGCCCCCCGATGTCCCCATCATCGAGTGCGACGCCCGCCGCCGGGCCTCCAGCCGTGACGTCCTGATGACGCTGATGCGCTTCCTGCACTCGCTCGCCATGTCCGGCGCGCTCACCTGACACCTCGTTCGGACTCTTCCGGACTCTTATAAGAATCATTCGGATCTCTTCGGAGCGATCACTGTGACGCCTGAATCCCCCTTCCCGGCCGGCGCCAGCACGGACCCGGTCCCGCCGCCCGGCTGTCCGGCGCACGACCGCGGCCCCGGCGGACTCCAGCGGCTCTACGGCGCCGACGCGGACCACCTGGGCGAGCTGTACGAGAAGCTGCGCGAGGAACACGGCTCCGTGGCGCCCGTCCTGCTCCACGACGACGTACCGATCTGGGCGGTCCTCGGGCTCACCGAGAACCTCCAGATGGTCCGCACCCCCGCCGTCTTCACCCGGGACAGCCGCATCTGGACCCCGCTGCGCGAGGGCATGGTCAAGCCGGACCACCCCCTCATGCCGCACATCGCCTGGCAGCCCATCTGCTCGCACGCCGAGGGCGACGAACACCTGCGGCTGCGGGCGGCGGTCCAGGGCGCCATGACCACCATCGACCACCGCAGCATCCGCCGCCTCATCGGCCGCTACACCCAGCTGCTGGTCAACGAGTTCTGCGAGAAGGGCCGCGCCGAACTGGTCTCCCAGTACTCCGAGCACCTGCCGATGGCGGTCATGTGCGAACTCCTCGGCATGCCCGAGGAGTACAACGACCGGATCGTGGAGGCCACCCGGGACGCGCTCAAGGGCACCGAGACCGCGATCGCCAGCAACGAGTACGTCATGGGCTGCCTGACCCGGCTCACCGCCCGCCGCCGGGCCCGCCCCGAGGACGACTTCACCAGCCACCTCGTCAACCACCCGGCCGGGCTGAACGACGACGAGGTCGCCCAGCACCTGCGGGTCGTCCTCTACGCCGCCTACGAGACCACCGCCAACCTCCTCGCCAACGCGCTGCGCATGGTCCTCACCGAGCCCGGCTTCCGCGCCCAGCTCAACGGCGGCCAGATGACCGTGCCCGAGGCGATCGAGCAGTCCCTGTGGGACGAGCCGCCGTTCAGCACCGTCTTCGCCTACTTCGCCAAGCAGGACACGGAACTCGGCGGCCAGCGCATCCGCAAGGGCGACGGACTGCTCTACGCGCCCGCGCCGGGCAACGTCGACCCGCGCGTCCGCCCCGACCTGAGCGCCAACATGCAGGGCAACCGCTCCCACCTCGCCTTCGGCGGCGGCCCGCACGAATGCCCCGGCCAGGACATCGGCCGTGCCATCGCCGACGTCGGTGTCGACCAGTTGCTCACCCGGCTCTCCGACATCCAGCTCGACTGTGACGAGGAGGAGCTGCGCTGGCGCGCCTCCATCGCCTCCCGGCACCTGGTGGAACTGCCGGTGCGCTTCGACCCCAAGCCGAAGCAGGACGTCACCCTCATGCCGAGCCCGGCCCTCGTCCCCCCGCAGCGCACCGACTGGCAGGTCGGCGTTCCCCGCCCGGCGGCACCGGAACCGGTCCCCGCTCCGGCTCCCGCCCCCGAGCCCCAGCCGGCGGCGCCGGTGGCCGTGTCCGCCTCCGATCCGGCCAGGCCGCGCGGCATCTGGCCCAGGCTGCGCCGCTGGTGGCTGGGCCGCTAAAGGACCTGGTCGCCGGCCCACGCCGGGTACGACTCCCAGGCCTGCAGCGTCCGCCCGCTGCACAGCCGGTGCTCCACCCCCGTGACCGGATCGGTGAACTCCAGCCGCCGCGCCAGCAGTTGCAGCGGCCGCCGGAAGTCACCGTCCGGCACGGGGCCGGCCACCTCGGGGTACAAGGGATCCCCGAGAATCGGCACGCCCAACGCGCTCATGTGGACGCGCAGTTGATGGGTCTGCCCGGTGTGCGGGGTGAGCCGGTACCGGCCCAGGTCGCCTCTGCGTTCGACCAGTTCGACGAGGGTCTCGGCGTTGGGCTCCCCCTCGATCTCCCGGGCCGCCAGCACCCCACGCTCCTTGAGGATCCGGCTGCGTACGGTCCGGGAAACGGTGAGCGAGGGGTCGTACGGCGCGATCGCCTCGTACTCCTTGCGCACCCGCCGCTCGCTGAACAGCCTCTGGTACGCGCCTCGCTCCGCGGGCCGCACGGTGAACATCACGAGCCCGGCCGTGAGCCGGTCCAGCCGGTGCGCGGCCCCGAGCGCGGGAATCCCCAGCTCCCGCCGCAGCCGGGCGAGGACGGTCTCGGTGACGTGACTGCCGCGGGGCGTGGTGGCGAGGAAGTGCGGCTTGTCGGCGACGACGAGGTGGTCGTCGCGGTGGACGACTTCGAGGGGGAAGGGGACGGGGACCTCGGGGGGCAGGTCGCGGTGGAACCAGAGGCGGAGGCCGGGGGAGTAGGGCGCGTGGGCGGCGACGGGGTGTCCGTCGGCGCCCACGATCAACCCTGCGTCCAGCATCTCCTCGACGACACCGGGGGCGGCTCCGGAGAGCCGGGCGACGAGGTACGCGCCGACGGTCTCCCACTCCTCGGAGAAGGGCAGCCGGATCCGCACGGGGTCCACCCCTTGGCGCTGGGGGAGGGGGGAGGGCGGGGCTGCGGTCTTACGTCTCATGTGCAGCCAAGGTTACGGGGATGCGCCCCTTGAGGGGCGCGGGGCCGTACCGATATGCGGCTCCGCCGCGTGGGCGCGACCAGCCACACTCCACCCGCACCCGACCCACTACGCCGCAGCCTCCGGCACAGCAACCGCACGTCGAGACTCCGCCCGGGTGAGCCTCCAAACGCCGCCCACCACGACAGTCCCGACCAGGAACAACACGGTGAACCACCGGAAGTACCAGTGGCCCCCACTGGGGTCGTACACCGCCCCCCGAGGCCACGCCAGGTTCACGGTCATCACCAGCCCGTACAGCAGCGCGACCGCGTTCACCGGCACCCCCCACCGCCCCAGCGAGAACAGCGGCGCCCCGGTCTCGTCCGTCCCCTCGACCCGGAACTCCCCACGCAGCCGCCGCACCAGCAGCGGCCCGGTCACCATCGCGTACGCGAGGTACAGCATCACGATGCACGTGGTCCCGATCGCCAGGAACGCGTCCGGCGAGGCGAAGTTGAGCAGCAGCAGTACGGCGGCCAGCACCCCCACCACCACGGCCGGCGCCCCCGGCATCCCGGTCCGCGGATTCACCCGCGCCAGCCGGTCGGCGAACGGCAGCTGCCCGTCCCGCGCCATGGAGAACAGCATCCGGGACGCCGCGGTCTGGATCGCCAGCGTCGCCACCGCGATCGCCACCACCACGTCGGCCAGCAGCACCCGGCCCACCCCGTCCCCGAGACTGCTGGTCAGGACGTAGCTCAGCCCGTCGACCCCCAGGTGCCCGTCGGTCAGGCTGGGCGCGGCCAGCAGGCCGCCCAGGACGACCAGGCCGCCGAGCAGGCCCGCGGCGGCCAGCGCCGTGAGGATCGTGCGCGGCGCCGTACGGCGCGGGTGGTGCGTCTCCTCGCTCATCTCGCCCGCGCTGTCGAAACCGATCATCACGTACGCGGCCGTGAACGAGCCGACCAGAAGGGCACCCAGCAGACCGCCCTCGGCCGCCGTACCGGTGTGGAACGTGATGCCGGGGGAGCGCTTGGAGTGGGTGAGCAGCAGCACGATGATCAGTGCCGCGCCGATGATCTCGGCGGTCACCCCGACCCGGTTGATCACGGACATCACCCGGTTGTCCATGACGTTCACGAGGGTGGTCAGCACCAGCAGGACGACGCCCAGCACGGCGGCGTTGGCGGCCCCGTCGGCCGAGGTCACCGCGGTGTCCGTGCCGATCAGCTGGAAGCCGGACCACAGCGCGGGCAGCACCATCTGGAGGGCGAGCGCGGCCGCCGCGACCACCACGATCTGCCCGATCACCATGATCCAGCCGGCGAACCAGCCGAAGGACGGGTTCGACAGGCGTGAGGACCACTGGTAGATGGCGCCGGAGATCGGGTAGCGGCCGGCCAGTTCGGCGAAGCACGCGGCCACCAGCAACTGGCCGATCAGGACGGCCGGCCAGGCCCAGAAGAAGACCGGGCCGCCGAACGCGTACCCGAAGGCGAAGAACTGGAAGACGGTCGTCAGTACGGAGATGAAGGAGAACCCGGCGGCGAACGAGGCGTACCGGCCGAGGCTGCGGTGCAGCTCCTGGCGGTAGCCGAACTCCTCCAGGGAGCGGTCGTCGGGTTCCACGGGGCGGTCGTCGAGTGTCGTCACGGCGGCACCTGCCTGTCAGGCGGACTTCCTGTCGAGGACGGAAATCGCGGATTTCCTGTCGGGCGACAGAAATTAGGGACGCGCTGTTTCGGACGCGTCACGCGGGCGTGTCCGGGGCGGGCCCAAGTCCTCACGCCCTTGCGGAGTCCGCTCAGACGCGATACATCGTGTGTATTGACGAGCTCGCTCGACTCGCGATATGTTCGGCCACGGATATTCGGAGACGAGGTGGTCGGTGTGGCGATGAAGCGGCGCAAGCTCAGCAATCCCCTGGCGCTCGTCGTGCTGACCACCCTCTGGCAGAAGCCGATGCATCCGTACGAGATAGCCCAGACCATGCGCCGTCAGGGCAAGGACACCAGCACCCGGATCAACTACGGCTCGCTCTACACGGTCATGCAGAACCTGGAGAAGCACGGCTTCGTCGAGGTGGCCGACGTGGAGCGGCAGGGCAACCGCCCGGAGCGCACGGTCTACGGCATCACCGACGCCGGGCGCGAGGAGATGATCCACTGGCTGTCCGATCTGATGGCCGTCCCGGTGAAGGAGTACCCGATCTTCGAGACGGCGCTCTCGCTGATGGGCGCCCTGCCGCCCGACGAGGTCGCGCGCCTGCTGGAGGAGCGGCTGAGCTCCCTGGAGGTGGAGGTCGTCGGCGGCAGGGCCGTGCTGGAGAAGCTGCACGAGACGCTGCCCCGGCTCTTCGTCGTGGAGGTCGAGTACCACCTGCACATGCTGGAGGCGCAGACCGACTGGGTCCGCGGCTTCGTGCGGGAGATGCGGGACGGTTCGCTGCCGGGCGTCGAGGGCTGGCGCCGGTTCCACGAGACCGGCGAGTTCCCGCCGGAGTTCACGGAGGTGGAGCAGCAGTAGAGGAAGCTGCGAGAGAGAAAACAGACCCCGGCAGAGCTGTTGCAGCAGCTCCGCCAGGGTCTCGAACCCCGAGCTGAATCCGCCGTGGGGCAGATCCGGGCGATCGAGGTGCGGCACATCCAGGATAGCCCGGCGCTCCTCAGGTGGATCAGCTGTCATCCCCTGTCATCTGTCATCCGCTCATTCAGGAGAGCCCTGTCATGAACACCCGTGCGCCCGCAGTGCAGGCGCGCCAGCTGATCAAGACCTATCCCGGCGACGTCACCGCGCTGAACGGCATGGACGTCACCGTCGAACCCGGCACCGTCTTCGGGCTCCTCGGGCCCAACGGCGCCGGCAAGTCCACCACCGTCAAGATCCTCACCACCCTGGCCCGCCCCGACTCGGGTACCGCCACCGTGGCCGGCCACGACGTGCTGCGCCACCCCGACCGGGTGCGCCGTGCGATCGGCGTGGTCGCCCAGAACTCCGGGGCCGACCCGGTCGCCACCGGCCGGGAGAACCTCCAACTCCAGGGCAGGCTCTACGGCTTGCGCGGGGCCGGGCTGAACCGCCGGGTCGACGAACTGCTGGACCGCTTCACCCTCACCGAGGCCGCCGGCCGCCAGGTCAAGGGCTACTCCGGCGGCATGCGGCGCCGGCTCGACGTGGCCCTCGGCCTGGTCCACCGCCCCGAGGTGCTCTTCCTCGACGAGCCCACCACCGGTCTCGACCCCGAGGCCCGCACCGCGATGTGGGACGAGATCGGCCGGCTGGCCGGCCAGGAGGGCCTGACCATCCTGCTCACCACGCACTATCTGGAGGAGGCCGACCGGCTCGCCGAGCGGATCGCGATCGTCGACCGCGGCCGGGTCGTGGTCGAGGGCACCCCGGACTCCCTCAAGGGCGAACTGCGCGGCGACGCCGTCCACGTGGAGCTGCGCGAGGCGCCCGGGGAGGCCGGCCGCACCCTGCTCACGGGTGCGCTGACCGGGCTGCCGGGCGTGCACGAGGCGCTGTTCGACGGGCGCCGGATCAGCGCCCGCGCCGACGACGGGGCCGCCGCGATGCCGGCACTGCTGGCCGCCCTGGAGCGGGCCGGGGTGACCGTGGTCGCCGCGACCGTCGCCCGGCCCTCCCTCGACGACGTCTACCTGCGCTACGCCGGCCGCCGTTATGCGGAGGCCGACGCCGCCGACTCCGGTTCCCTCGCCCTGGCCGGAGGCGCGCGATGAGCAACGCCGTGTCCCAGACCTGGTACATGACCCAGCGTCAGCTGGTGGTGTTCGCCCGGCAGCCGGCGTTCGCCGTCATCACCCTGATCCAGCCGGTGATCTGGCTGTTCCTGTTCGGCAACCTCTTCAGGAAGGTCGTCGAGCTGGGCGGCTTCGGCACCACCTCCTACCTCGACTACCTGGTGCCGGGCGTGGTCGTGATGAGCGCCCTCAGCTCCAACATGTGGGCGGGTATGGGCACCCTGGAGGAGATCCAGCGCGGCACCCTCAACCGCTTCCTGACCACACCGGTCAGCAGGGCCGCGCTGATGAACGGCAACGTGGTGAACAACGGCCTGGTCACCGCCGGCCAGTCGCTGATCATCGTGCTGCTCGGCCTGCTGGGCGGCGCCGACTACCCGGGCGGGATCGGCGGCATAGCCGTCCTGCTGGTGTCGGCCGTGCTGCTCGGCACGATCTTCGGCGCGCTGTCCAACGCGCTCGGCATGCTGGTGCGGGAGCGGGAGTCGATCATCGGGATCAACACCTTCCTGCTGCTCCCGCTGACCTTCCTCTCCAGCGCCTTCATGGCACCGTCCCAGATGCCCGGCTGGATGCGGCACATAGCCGACTTCAACCCGCTCAACTGGGCGATGGTGGCGAGCCGTTCGGCGCTGTCGGCGGACCCCGACTGGGGTGCGGTGCTCGGCCGCGGCGGGGCGCTGCTGGCGCTGGCGGTGGCGGCCGTGTGGCTGTCGATCAGGACCTTCAGGTCGTACCAGCGGTCGGTGTGACCGACACGTCGTACCGGCGGTCGGACTGACCGGCAACGGGTGGCGGCACCTCCTCGTGGGGTGCCGCCGGTCCGCGGTGCCGCCGGTCCGCGGTGCGGCCGGTCCGGTCAGGCCGCGGCCGCGCCGCCCTCCTGCTCCTCCTCGATCCGGGCGTTCCACTCGCGCTTGGAGGCCTGCCAGCCGTCCTCGTTGTGCCCGAGACGCCAGTAGCCGGAGATCGACAGGTCCTCGCGCGGGATCTGGCGCTCGACGCGCAGCAGCGCCCGCAGCTCCTTCACGAAGCTCGCCTCGCCGTGCACGAAGGCGTGCGCCCGGCCCTGAGGGAACTCCAGCGCCCGTACGGCGGCGACCAGGGCCTCGCCGACCGGCCGTTCGCCCCGGTGCAGCCAGACGACCTCCACATCGGAGTCGATCTTCTGCTCCTCCTCGGGGCCGGAGATCTCGACGAAGGCGAACGCCTTCGCCCCGGCCGGCAGGGACTCCAGGGAACGGGCGATCGCCGGCAGCGCGCTCTCGTCACCGGCGAGCAGATGCCAGTCGGCCTCCGTGTCGGGGGCGTAGGCGCCGCCGGGGCCCATGAAGCGCACGGTCTCCCCGGGCTGCACACGGCACGCCCACGGCCCGGCCAGACCCTCGTCGCCGTGCACCACGAAGTCCAGGGCCAGCTCCCGGTGCTCGGGATTCCACGAGCGCACGGTGTAGGTCCGGGTCACCGGCCAGTGCTCGCGGGGGAACTCGGCCCGGATCTGCTCCAGGTCGAAAGGCTCCGGATAGGTGACGCCCGCCGGCCCGAAGAGGAGTTTCACGTAATGATCGGTGCAGGTGTCCGGGGCGAAGCCGGCCAGCCCGTCACCGCCGAGGACCACGCGCTGCATGTGCGGGCTCAGCCGCTCGGTGCGCACCACCTGAGCGGAATGGGGCTTACGCGGCTTACGTCCCGGGCGCTCTGCCATGACCGGCCTCCCTGCTCAATGGTTAGGTTAACCTAAGTTAGCACCTCCTTCCCGGTTGACACCTCTTCCATGAACACTTGCCGAGCGGGTTTTGCCGGAAGAATTCCTTCGGGCGTCAGGCTTCCAGGGTCGCCAGCAGGCGGTTCAGCGAGCCGCCCAGGCCCCAGCGGGCGGCGAGGGTGTTCAACCGCGCGGGGTCCCGGGGGGCCTTCGGCAGCGCCGTGTCGACGTCCGGCAGCGGGACGTCACCGGCGACCCGGACCACCTTCGGTGCCACGGCGACATACGGCCGGGCCTCGTCCAGCCGCTTGCGCTGCGACGGCGTGAGCTTCGCCTTCGGGTCGTCGACCGCGGCCATGATCCCGGCCAGGTCGCCGAACTCGGCGAGGAGCTTCGCGGCCGTCTTCTCACCGATGCCCGGCACCCCCGGCAGACCGTCGCTCGGGTCGCCGCGCAGCAGCGCCAGGTCCGCGTACCCGGGTCCGTCCACGCCGTACTTCTCGCGCAGCCATGCCTCGTCCGTCATCTGCAGCGTGCCGACACCCTTGAGCGGGTACAGCACCCGCACCCCGCGCCCGTCGTCCACCAGCTGGTAGAGGTCGCGGTCGCCGGTGACGATGTCCACCGGGCCCGCGGCGCGCGCGGTGAAGGTGCCGATCACGTCGTCGGCCTCGTACCCGGCGACACCGACCCGGGCGATGCCGAGCGCGTCCAGCACCTCCTCGATGACCGGCACCTGCGGGGAGAGGGTGTCCGGCACCTCCTCCTGGTCCGGTCCCGTCTCGCGCTCCTCGGCGACCCGGTGCGCCTTGTAGGAGGGGATGAGATCGACCCGCCACTGCGGCCGCCAGTCCGCGTCCATGCAGGCCACCAGCAGGTCCGGACGGTGGTCCTTGACCAGCCGGTCGATGAAGTCCAGCAGCCCGCGCACGGCGTTCACCGGCGTGCCGTCCGGCGCCTTCACGGAGTCCGGGACGCCGAAGTAGGCGCGGAAGTACAGCGAGGCGGTGTCGAGAAGCATCAGTCGAGCGGTCACGCCACGCATCATGCCGTACGGCACTGACGGCGACCGGCTCCCCGTGCGGCCGCCCGTGTGGTGAAGTCCACCCCGCCCGCCCTGCTCCGGACCCGGCCGGCGGCCGTACCCTCTGACGCCCCGCCCCCGCCCGTTCCTGTGAGCAGCCCGTGATCCGCCAGCTCCTGCCGCTCCTCCTGCTGCTGACGGCCGCCGTGGCCGTGCCCCGGTTCTCGGAGGCGAGCCCGGACCCGGCGTCGGCGGCCACCGCCCGCTTGGAGGCGCTGGCCGGGGACGTGACGCGGGCGGACGGCGCCGTCTTCGACGCCCGCGACGACACCGGCCGCACCCTGGACACCGCCGAGATCACCCAGGTACCGGAGGCGTACGGCGGCGGCTACCTCGCCGTCTACCACACCACCCTCGCCGACGGCCGCTTCCACACGGCCGTCGCCACCTCCGCCGACCTGCGCACCTGGACCCGCCGCCACGACTTCGGTCCCGGCACCAGTCAGCCCTCCCTGCACACCGACGGCACCGGCGGATGGGTCCTCGCCTACGAAAAGGATCCGGCCAACCACATAGCGCTACGGCACTACCCAAGCCTTTCCGCCCTGCTGGCCGGCACGGCCGACCGTGCGTTCGACGCGCCCCGGACCCTGTCCCGCTGCGCCGAGGGCACCCCCGACATCACCGCGGTCCACGGCGACACCGTGGAGCTGACCGGCCACTACCGCGCCGACTGTGCCACCGACCGCCAACTCCGGGCCACCCTGCGGGACTTCACCGTCTGGAGGGTCCGCCCGGACCACCGCCTCGACCAGGCACTCCTCGCCTGGGGCACCGCCGGGAACATCGGCGACCGTTCGCGCATTGAACTCATGGGGCGTCCCCTCGTCCTGATCGAGGGCCAGCGCCTGCGGAACGACTTCGGGAGCTGGTCCACCTATGCCTACGACCCCGGCTCCGGCCGCGCCGACCGGCTGAGCCCGCGCACCCCCGGCGGCAGCCGCGCCTTCGCCAATCCGTCGGCCGCACTGCTGACCGACCCCGACGGCCGTCCGGCCCTCCTGGTCAGCGTGTTCATCCCGAAGGAGGAGTCCGGGCCCGGTGAGTCCGGCGAGCTCGTGTACTGGCGTGAACTGTGAGGGTCGCGCTCACCGGACGTGACAGGGATGTGACGGCCGCCTGAAACGGTTTGCCGAACATGCGTAGGGTGCAGAGAACCCATCAGGAGGGGCCCGGCCGGAGCGGGGCACCCGAAGGACGGAACGACGAGCGAAGGAGGGAGCCGGAGCGATGGGCGACCACAAAGACCAGCAGCCCGTGCGGGTGGGCGCGGCAGTGCGGCGGCGCCGCCGTGCGCTGGAGCTCACCCTCGCCGTCGTGGCCGAACGCAGCGGCCTGTCGGTGCCCTTCCTGAGCCAGGTCGAGAACGACAGGGCCCGCCCCAGCCGCACCTCCCTGGAGAAGCTCGCCGACGCCCTGCGCACCACGGCCGTCGAACTCCTCGCCGCCGCCGACCCGGCGTGCAGCGTCGACGTCGTACGCGCCGACGACACCACCGAGCCGGACTTCGCGCCCCGGGTGCGTTCCCTGGTCCGCGGTCACCACCAGTTGCACGCCTCGGAGTTCACCGGCGACCATGACGCCGGCCGCGAATTCCAGCACCGCAACGACGAGTTGATGTACGTCGCCGACGGCGCCGTGGAGGTCGAGGCCGAGGGCCGCGCCTACCGCCTCGGCCGCGGCGACACCCTCTACCTCACCGGCGGGGTCCGCCACCGCTGGCGCGCGACGGTCCCGGACACCCGGGTCGTCGTGGTGGCGGTGGCGGAACACATCGAGGCAGTCCACGATCGCCAGCGCTGAAGCACCCCGGCCCGAAGCCTTTGCAGCGCCCCCGTCTGAAGCGCCCCGTAAGGGGTGCGGGGCTGTATCTGATATGCGGCCGACGCCGCGTGGGCGCGACCAGCCACAACGCACCCGCAGCGCACCACGGCGCGTAGTCTCCCTGGTCCCCTCCCTCACCGAGGCAATCGCAGAAACGCTCCCCGAAGTCCTCGTCGGCGCCACAAACTGGTGCTCCCACCCGGCCGACCTCGACGTCACCCGCATCGGCGGCACCAAGAACCCCGCCCTCGACCGCATCCTCGCCCTCACCCCCGACCTGGTGATCGCCAACGAGGAGGAGAACCGCGCCCCCGACCTGGACGCCCTGCGCACCGCCGGTGTGGAGGTCCTGGTCACCGAGGTGCGAAACGTGCCGCAGGCCTTCCGCGAACTGGCGAGGGTCCTGGCCGCGTGCGGGGCGAGCGGCCGCCCCCGCTGGCTGGACGACGCGGAGCAGGCCTGGTCGGCGCCGATGCCCGAGCCCTTCGCCACGGCGGTCGTACCGATCTGGCGGCGGCCGTGGATGGTCCTGGGCAGGGACACGTTCGCGGGTGATGCGCTGGCCCGGCTGGGCGTCCGCAACCTCTTCGGAGACCATCCCGAGCGCTACCCCCGGATCCCGGTCGAGGAGCTGCTCGACGCGGCCCCCGACCTGGTCGTCCTCCCGGACGAGCCCTACCGCTTCACCGCCGCCGACGGCCCGGAGGCGTTCCCCGGGCTGCCGTGCGTACTGCTCAGCGGACGGCACCTGACGTGGTACGGACCGTCACTGGCCGAGGCGCCGCGGGTGCTGGGCGGGGCCCTGCGAGCAGCTCACCGCTGAGCAGCCCGCGTACGGTGCCGGAGGCGGCCGCGAGCCAGCCGGCGGCGAGGACGGCGTACAGACCCACCGCCAGCCAGTGGTAGCCGGTGAACCCGGTGTGCCGCCCGAGCGCGGCGGCGCCCGTGACGCACGTGCCCACGGGGAAGGTGAAGGCCCACCACGTCATGGCGAACCGCATGCCGTGCCGCCGGGCCCGCACCACGTGCGCGGTCGCCAGCGCCAGCCACAGCAGCGCGAACCCCATGACCGGAACGCCGTACAGCACGGCGAGGAGACCGAAGCCGGCCGCGTACGGTGCCGGTACGACCCCGGGGGCGAGGTCCGCGAAGGCGCCCACCGCCGTCGTCGACTGCCCGAGCGGGCCCAGCACCAGGAAGATCGTCGGCGTCAGCGCGAGCGGCAGCGGACCGGCGGTGACCAGCCGGGCGAAGACGAGCGTCAGCATCAGCAGCGTCGTCAGCAGGCTCAGCCCGAAGAGCGCGAAGCAGCCGTAGAGCAGGGCCTCGCGGGGCTGCCCTGGCGGCAGCTGCGGGATCAGCTGCGGACCCACCGCGGCCGACACCATGGGGGCGACCAGCGGCAGCAGCCACGCCGGAGAGGCCTGACCGGGCTCGACCCGGTGCCGTACGGCCAGCAGGTACGGTACGGCGACGGCGGCCACGAGCCCCACCGTGGTACCGGCGACGAACAGCACGGAGTCGAGCGCGACGGCGGCCGGCTCGCCGATCCAGTCCCGCCCGAGGGCGAGGGCACCGGCGCCGACGGCGAGCAGGGCCATGGCGAGGCAGCCGTAGAAGGGGGCGACCGCGGGATCGCGGAGGTGGGCGAGGGCCTGGTCGCGGTGGTAGGCCCAGTGCAGGGCACGGGCGACCAGCAGGACCAGGAGCTGCAGCAGGGACAGCGCCCAGATGCCGACGAAGAGCTCGCGCGGACCGCCGGCGCCGAGGGCGACGCCGCCGAGGGCGAGGGCCGCGGTGCCCATGACGGACGCGTACCAGTTGGGGCCGAGATTCCGGACTGCGGTGAACATGAGTCCACGGTCCCGCCGCTTCGGGCCCGCTACCAGGGAGTCCGCCTCTATGGGGGCATAAGCTGGTCTTATGAGCGAGAGGGAGGAACGGGCGGGCGGCGGCACCCTGGCGCACCGGGTGCCGGACCTGGGCGCGCTGGAGCTGCTGCTGGCGGTGGCGCGGCTGGGCAGCCTCGGGGCGGCGGCGCGGGAGGTCGGCATCACCCAGCCGGCGGCCAGCAGCCGGATCCGCTCCATGGAACGGCAGCTGGGCGTGGCCCTGGTCGACCGTTCACCGCGCGGCTCCCGGCTCACGGACGCCGGGGCGCTGGTCACCGACTGGGCGCGGCGGGTGGTGGAGGCGGCGGAGGCCTTCGACGCGGGGACCCAGGCGCTCCGGGACCGGCGGGACTCGCGGCTGCGGGTCGCGGCGAGCATGACCATCGCCGAGTACCTGCTCCCCGGCTGGCTGCTCGCGTTGCGCGCCCAGCGCCCCGACACGGCGGTGTCCCTGCTCGCCGGCAACTCGGCGGCGGTCGCGGAACGGCTGCTCGCGGACGAGGCGGACCTGGGTTTCGTGGAGGGCCTGACGGTCCCGCACGGCCTGGACTCGGCGGTGATAGCCCACGACCGCCTGATCGTCGTGGTCGCGCCCGCCCACCCCTGGGCCCGCCGCCGACGCCCGCTCGCCGCGGAGGAGTTGGCGGCCACACCTCTCATCCTCCGCGAACGCGGCTCCGGCACCCGCCAGGTCCTCGACGCGGCACTGGGCGGCCTGGCCCGCCCGCTGATCGAACTGTCGTCGACCACGGCCGTGAAGGCGTCGGCGGTCAGCGGCGCGGGCCCTGCGGTCCTCAGCGAACTGGCGGTGGGGGAGGAGCTGTCGATGCGACGGCTGGTCAGCATCCCGCTGGAGGGCATCGCCCTGCGCCGCGACCTACGAGCGGTCTGGCCAACCGGCCACCGCCCGACCGGCCCGGCCCGCGAGCTGCTGTCCCTGACCCGGGGTTGACCGTCCCAGGGGGCTCCGCCCCCTGGACCCCCGAATCCTCCGCCCACCCACCACCCGACTCGGTTACCTGAGAGGGGGCGGGCGAAGGCCGGTCCGCACCCCCACCAGCCCGTCTGGGGGTCCCCCTGGGGGAGTTTGAGGACGAGGCCGTTCAGGCCGAAGCGGGGGTCCGGGGGCGGCAGCCCCCGAAGTGGGCGGTCGAAGGGGGGCCACCCCCTGGAGGACGGGACGGGTAGGGGCGGCGGGGGCGAGAACCCGGCTCAGCGGCCCGACGCGGCGCCGACCAGCGCGTGCATCACCCGCAGATCCTCCCCCATCTCCGGATGCCACTGCACCCCGAGGACCCAGCCGCGCTCGGCGGGCAGTTCGACCGCCTCGACCGTGCCGTCGGCCGCGTGCGCCGACACCAGCAGCCCCTCTCCGAGGCGGTCCACCGCCTGGTGGTGGAAGGTGGGCACGGCGGTCTCCTCCGGGACCGTCTCCGCGTACCGCGTCCCGGGCACCGGCTTGACCGGGTGGCGGCCGAAGACGCCCGGGACCTCCGCGTGGCCGTCCATGTGCTGGACCAGGGTGCCGCCGAGCGCGACGTTCAGAAGCTGCATGCCCCGGCAGATGCCCAGCAGCGGTACGCCCGCGGCCAGCGCCGCGTCGATCAGGGCCAGCTCCCAGGCGTCCCGGGCCCGGGCGGGGCGGCCGGTGCGGGGGTTGGGCTCGGCGCCGTAACGGACCGGCTCGACGTCCGGGCCGCCCGCGATCACCAGGCCGTCCAGGCGGGCCACCGTCGCCGCCGCGTGCTCCGGGGCGTCCGGCGGCAGCATGGCCGCCAGGCCGCCGGCCCGCTGGACCAGCCGTGGGTAGCCGGCCGGCAGCAGGGCCGCCTCCAGCTCCCAGACACCCCAGCGCGCCCCGGCCTCCAGGTATGTGCTCACGCCGATCAGCGGCCGTCCGGTCATGGACCCCTCCCGTGTCATAAAGGTGTGCGTGCCCACCTTTATGACATGCCCATGGGCCGCTACGCCAGAAAGCCCCGCAGCAGCGCCGCCGTCCCCGCGCAGTGCTCCCGCATCATCTCCCGGGCGCCGTCCGCGTCTCCGTCCAGCACCGCCTCCACCAGCGCGATGTGCTGGCGCTGCGAGTGCTCCAGGTTGCGGACCAGGAGCGGGATGCAGTCCAGCAGGTCGTTGACCGTGGCCCGTACCGCCGCGTACTGGGCCGTGAGGGAGGGGGAGCCGCACAGTTCGGCGATCGTGAGATGGAGCAGGGTGTCGAGGCGGCGGTAGTCCGCCAGCGGCGCCTCGTGCGTGCGGGCGAGGGCCTCCCGCAGCCGGAGCGCCTGCTCGCCGGTCAGCCCGTGCGCCGCGCACAGGCCCGCCGCGCCCACCTCCAGGACCTCCCGGAAGCGCAGCACATCCTCGATGTCGACCTCGGCGATCCGGCGCCGCAGCTCGTCCTCGCCGCCCGCGTCCGCGCGCGGCAGCACGAACGTCCCGCCGTACCGCCCGCGCCGGGACTCCACCAGGCCCTGGTCCTGGAGCACCTTCAGGACCTCGCGCAGCGTCACCCGGCTGATCCCGAGCCGCTCCGCCAGCACCCGCTCGGCGGGCAGCCGCTCGCCGCCCGGGACCAGGCCCAGCCGGACCACCTGCAGGATCTGCTCCAGCGCCTCCTCGAAGCCGTTGCCCGCCCGCACCGGTCGCAACACCGGAGTCAACGGGTCGTCGAGGGCGCCGTCCGCGTCCAGCGACATATGGCCGTACCCCCTTCCCAAGCAATGGTTCTGTTCAATACCTTAGAGCTCCCCGCCCGGCCGCAGAAGCGCAGCACCATCGCGAACGAAGCCGAAGGAGCTCCCGTGGCAGACCGCACACCCCCGCTGAGTGTCGAGGAACTGCACACCCTCGTCGCGAGCGGTGAGATCGACACTGTCGTCCTGGCCTTCCCCGACATGCAAGGGCGGTTGCAGGGCAAGCGGTTCGCCGCCCGTTTCTTCCTCGACGAGGTCCTGCGCCACGGCACCGAGGGCTGCAACTACCTCCTCGCCGTCGACACCGAGATGAACACCGTCGACGGCTACGCCATGTCCTCCTGGGACCGCGGCTACGGCGACTTCGCCATGCACCCCGACCTCGCCACCCTCCGCCGCGTGCCCTGGAACGCGGGCACGGCGATGCTCATCGCCGACCTCGCCTGGAACGACGGCTCCCCGGTCGTCGCCGCGCCCCGGCAGATCCTCCGCCGCCAGCTGGAGCGCCTCGCCGAACTCGGCTACACCGCACAGGTCGGTACGGAGCTGGAGTTCATCGTGTTCAAGGACACCTACGAGGCGGCCTGGGACGCGAACTACCGGGGGCTGACCCCGGTCAACCAGTACAACATCGACTATTCGGTGCTGGGGACCGGCCGGATCGAGCCCCTGCTGCGCCGGATCCGCAACGAGATGGCGGGGGCCGGGCTGACCGTCGAGTCCGCCAAGGGCGAGTGCAACCCCGGGCAGCACGAGATCGCCTTCCGCTACGACGAGGCCCTCGTCACCTGCGACCAGCACGCCGTCTACAAGACCGGCGCGAAGGAGATCGCGGCCCAGGAGGGCGTCTCCCTCACCTTCATGGCCAAGTACAACGAGCGGGAGGGCAACTCCTGCCACATCCACCTCTCGCTGACGGACGCGGACGGCCACAACGTCTTCGCCGCCCCCGACGGGCACGGCATGTCCGACGTGATGCGGCACTTCCTCGCCGGACAGCTCGCCGCCCTCCGCGAGTTCTCGCTCCTCTACGCGCCCAACATCAACAGCTACAAGCGGTTCCAGCCGGGCTCCTTCGCCCCGACCGCCGTCGCCTGGGGCCAGGACAACCGCACCTGTGCGCTGCGCGTGGTCGGCCACGGCCGCTCGCTGCGCTTCGAGAACCGGCTGCCCGGCGGCGACGTCAACCCGCACCTGGCCGTGGCCGGCCTGGTCGCCGCCGGGCTGTACGGCATCGAGCAGAAGCTGGAACTGCCCGAGGCCTGCGCCGGCAACGCCTACACGGCCGACTTCGCGCACGTACCGACCACCCTCCGCGAGGCCGCCGAGCTCTGGGAGAACAGCCCCGTCGCCAAGGCCGCCTTCGGCGACGAGGTCGTCGCGCACTACCGCAACATGGCCCGCGTCGAGCTGGAGGCCTTCGACGCCGCGGTGACCGACTGGGAGCTGCGCCGCTCCTTCGAACGCATGTGAGGCACCCCTTGTCGCAACAGCAACAGTACGAACTCGACGTCCTCAACCCGGCCACGGAGGAGGTGATCGCGACCGTCCCCGGGGCTGTGGAGGGGGACGTCGACACCGCCGTCCGCCGGGCCGCGCGGGCCCAGGAGCGGTGGGCCGCCCTCGCGCCCGGTGAACGGGCCGGGCTGCTGCGCCGGTTCGCCGTCACCGTCGACGAACACCGCGAGGAACTCGCACAGTTGGAGGTCCGGGAGGCCGGACACACCATCGGCAACGCCCGCTGGGAGGCGGGCAACGTCCGGGACCTGCTCGACTACGCGGCCGGGGGAGTGGAGCGGCTGACCGGCCGTCAGATCCCGGTTCCCGGCGGCCTCGACGTCACCCTCCTCGAACCCCTCGGGGTCGTCGGCGTCATCGCCCCCTGGAACTTCCCCATGCCCATCGCGGCCTGGGGCACCGCCCCCGCCCTCGCCGCCGGCAACGCGGTCATTCTCAAGCCCGCCGAGACGACCCCGCTCACCGCCCTCCGTCTCGCCGAACTCGCCCTGACGGCAGGCCTCCCCGAGCACCTCTTCCAGGTACTGCCCGGCCGTGGCGACATCGCCGGCGAGGCCCTGGTCCGCCATCCCGGCGTCGCCAAGATCGTGTTCACCGGCTCCACCCGCATCGGCAAGCGCATCATGGCGCTCTGCGCCGACCAGGTGAAGCGCGTGACCCTCGAACTCGGCGGCAAGAGCCCCAACCTCGTCTTCGCCGACGCCGACATCGAAGCCGCGGCAGCCGCCGCCCCGATGTCCTTCCTGGACAACTCCGGCCAGGACTGCTGCGCCCGCACCCGCATCCTCGTCCAACGGACCGTCTACGACCGCTTCCTGGAGCTCCTGGCCCCCGCGATCGAGTCCGTCACCGTCGGCGACCCGGCCGACGAGAAGACGGACATGGGCCCGCTGATCTCCAAGGCCCAGCTGGAGCGGGTCCGGTCGTACGTCGACGCCGACGCGCCCGGCATCCGCGGCAAGGCCCCCGAGGGCCCCGGCTTCTGGTTCCCGCCGACCGTCCTCACCGGCGCCGACCCGCACGCGCGCGTGGCCGTCGAGGAGGTCTTCGGGCCCGTCGCCGTGGTCCTTCCCTTCGAGGACGAGGCCGACGCCGTCCGCCTCGCGAACGACACCGAGTACGGCCTCTCCGGCTCCATCTGGACCCGTGACGTCGGCCGTGCCCTGCGCGTCTCCCAGGCCGTCAAGGCCGGCAACCTGTCCGTCAACTCCCACTCCAGCGTCCGCTACTGGACCCCCTTCGGCGGCTTCAAGCAGTCGGGGATCGGCCGCGAGCTCGGCCCGGACGCGCTCACCGCCTTCACCGAAACCAAGAACGTCTTCATCAGCACGGAAGGCCCCGCACAGTGACCGCTGAGACCCCTGACATCGTCTGCCGCCGGCTCGTCGGCCGTACCGCCGTCATCACCGGAGCCGGCAGCGGCATCGGCCTCGCCACCGCGCGGCGGCTGGCCTCCGAGGGCGCGCACGTCGTCTGCGGCGACGTCGACGAGACCCGCGGCAAGGCCGCCGCCGAGGAGGTCGGCGGGCTGTTCGTGAAGGTCGACGTCACCGACGCCGAACAGGTCGAGGCCCTGTTCAAGACGGCCTTCGACACCTACGGCAGCGTCGACATCGCCTTCAACAACGCCGGTATCTCGCCGCCCGACGACGACTCCATCCTGGAGACGGGACTCGAAGCCTGGAAGCGCGTCCAGGAGGTCAACCTCACCTCCGTCTACCTGTGCTGCAAGGCCGCCATCCCCTACATGCGGCAGCAGGGCAAGGGCTCCATCATCAACACGGCGTCCTTCGTGGCCCGGATGGGCGCCGCCACCTCGCAGATCTCCTACACCGCATCCAAGGGCGGGGTGCTGGCCATGTCCCGTGAACTGGGCGTGCAGTTCGCCCGGGAGGGCATCCGGGTCAACGCGCTCTGCCCCGGACCGGTCAACACCCCCCTGCTCCAGGAGCTGTTCGCCAAGGACCCCGAGCGGGCCGCCCGCCGCCTGGTGCACATCCCGCTCGGCCGGTTCGCCGAGGCCGAGGAGATCGCCGCCGCCGTCGCCTTCCTGGCCAGCGACGACTCCTCCTTCGTCAACGCCAGCGACTTCCTCGTGGACGGCGGGATCTCTGGGGCGTACGTCACGCCCCTCTAGGAGTCCGTGTACGGACCCCTGCCCCCGCCCTACAGTGCGGGAGTGAGCATGACGCCGCCGCCCGGCTGGTACGCCGACCCCGAGGCCCCGCACCTGGAGTGCTGGTGGGACGGACGGGCCTGGACCGAGCACCGGCGCACCCCGACCGGCCTGCCCGCGCCGCCGACCCCGGCGGCGCGGGCGCCCGGGCGGGCCAAGGCGGTCGCGCTGATATCCGCCGCGGCCGTGCTGGCGACGGCGATAGTCTCCGGCGCGACCGTGCTCCGCACCGACGAGGCGAACGGCGGAGCCGACACCACGGTCCGCGCCGCCCCCAGCGCGGCGGCGCCCCCGTCCCTCGTCGTCGACCAGCTCAACGGGATCACCCTGCCGGTACCGGCCGGCTGGACCGGCTCCTCGTACCTCGCCCAGGACGACGTCGTGATGACCACCGACGGCACCTACGCCTGCCCGGCCGACACCGGCCGGTGCCGCCACGGCCAGGTCATCAGCCGTACGGCGGGCAGCGCCGACGGGGCCTCCCCGCGCACCGTCGCCGAACGGGACGTACCCGACGCGGCCGAGGCGGCCTACGGCCACGATCCCGGCGGCCGGCGGCCCTTCGGCGGCATCCGCTCCCACCAGGTCGTCAAGGCCGGGCGGGTCGCGGTGGCGGGCCGCGACGGCTACCTGGTGCGCTGGCGGGTCCGGACGGCCGACGGACCGGGCGGCTACGTCCAGTCCCTCGCCTTCCCGTCCGACACGGGCGTCCCGGCCCCGGTCGTCGTCCGGTTCGTCTTCGACGCGGGCCCGGACGGGCCGCCGCTGTCCGACATGGACGCCATCACGAACGGCATCCGCCCGGCGGACAGGCCCTAGACGCCTACAGGAACGTGTGACCCTCGCCCCGGTACGTCGGTACGGTCGCCGTCACCCGGTCCCCCTCGACCAGCTGCAGCTCGGCGAACCGCTCGCACAGCTCGCCCGCCTTGGCGTGCCGGAACCACACCTTGTCGCCGATCAGCAGGTCGTCCGCGGCGGCGCCGAGCAGCGGCGTCTGCACCTCGCCGGGGCCCTCCTGGGCGTCGTACGACAGCCCCTCCGGCAGGTACGGCACCGGCAGCCGGTCCGGGCCCGCGGCACCCGAGGCCGGGTAGCCGCCGCCGAGGACCGTGACGACCCCGACACCGGGCCGCCGGACCACCGGCATGGCGAACAGGGCGGACGGACGGCCGGTGAACGACGTGTAGTTGTCGAAGAGACGCGGCACGTACAGACCCGACCCGGCGGCTATCTCGGTGACCGCGTCCTCCGCCGCCGTGGTCTGCACACTGCCCGTGCCGCCGCCGTTGACGAACTCCAGGTCCGGCGCCACCGCCCGGACCGCCCGCACCACCGCGCCGCGCCGCTCGGCCAGCTCACGACGGGCGGTGGCCTGCATCAGCCGCACCGCGCGGGAGCGCAGCGGCCGGCCGGCGACGTCGTCCCCGACGCCGGCGATGTGCCCCTCGTACCCCATGATCCCGACCAGCCTGAAGCCCGGCCGCCCGGCCACGGTCCGGGCGAGGTCGGCGAGCTGGGCGGGGGAGTACAGCGGCGAGCGCCGGGCCCCGACCCGCACCCGGCCCCCGAACAGCTTCAGCGAGGTGTCCAACTCCAGGCAGACCCGGACCACTTCGCTCCCGCCGTCCCGGGCGGCGTCGATCAGGTCGAGGTGCGCCGGGTCGTCGATCATCACGGTCACGGCGGCGGCCAGCTTCGGATCGGCGGCCAGCTCGGCGAACGCGCTCCGGTCGGCGGACGGATACGCCAGCAGGATGTCGTCGAACCCCGACCGCGCGAGCCACAGCGACTCCGCGAGCGTGAACGACATGATCCCCGCGAAGCCCTCCTTCGCGAGCACCCGTTCCAGCAGGTGGCGGCAGCGCACGGACTTGCTCGCGACCCGGATCGGCTTACCGCCGGCCCGGCGCACGAGATCGTCCGCGTTGGCGTCGAAGGCCTCAAGGTCCACGATCGCGAGAGGGGCGTCCAGATGGGCGGTGGCCCGGTCGTAACGGGCCCGGTCGGCGGCGCGCGCAGTCATGAACGAAGCCTGCCAGACACGATTACCGCAGGGTAGGGGGACGATCCGGGCAGATGCCGCGGGCCCGCGGACTGGTTGCCGTTCGCGCTCGCACAACCCGTAGAGTGACGCGCACGTACGGCGGAACGAGCCGGCCGCCTGACCCGCGCCGGGATGCGGATCCGCGCGTGCGGGTATGCGTGCCCGGAGGCGGACGCCTTCGCGCCGGGAGCACGACGGCCCGTACGAGGAGTTGGCCCGGGCACGAGGAAACGGGGGGCGCATGAGCGGCGAAGCGCGGCACGCCCCGATCCCCCGACGCTCCTCGCCCGACCCTGCCCCGGCGGAGCCCGCCGGGGAGCCTGCGCCAACGGCCGACGGAGCCCGACCGGGCAGCGGCGGGACCGGCCGCGGCGAGGTCCCGGGCACCGCCGACGCGTCCCGCCGGGCGGACCGGCCCGGGTTCTTCGACCGGCCGAGCCGGGTGAACCGGTCGCAGCGCGCGGACGTATCCACTGGTGGGGCCGGGACCACCGGGCAGGACCAGCTGCCGGGACGGCCCGGCGGGCAGCAGAGTCGTGATGACCGGACGAGTCGGGGCGGTGCGGTGGGGCAGGTCGAACAGAGTGCGGGGGACCGGGCTGTCGGCCGCTCGACGTCCGCCGAACGCATCATTCGGCCCCGCCACCCCAACCTCCGGCCCCCACAGGACCAGCCGCCCCAGGACGCCTCCACCGCGTCCCCGCCGCCACCACCGGCCTCGGCCCGCTTCCCGGACACACCCCCGGCGCCTTCCGGCCGGGAGTCCGGTCGGGCGATGCCGCCGATGCCGTCGGCGTTTTTCGGCGGGGAGATCGGTGGAGAGACCGGGGAGGAGACCGGCCGAGGGGGGCCGTCGGCGTCCTCGGACCGGGGGTCCGGCCGTGCCGTGCCGCCCGTGTCCCCCGGGCGGGAGACCGGGCGGGGCGCGCCGTTCCGGCTGTCGTACGGCTCGGGCCCGTCGCCGCGGCGCGCGGATTCCGGGTCGGAACCGACCGCCTCGCCGCGCCCCCTCCGCACGGCCGCGGAGCCGGAGCCGTCGTCGGACGAGCGGCACGGCGCCGCAGGGCCGTCGGCCGCGCGCCCGGGCACGCCGTCCGCGCCGTCGGGCGAGACGACCGGGGGTACCTCCGGTGCGGCCGGACGCGGACGGCTCGAACCGCCGCGCGGCGACTACCCGACCTCCCCCATCGGCGCGCAGGGCTCGGGCAGCGCGTGGAGCCCGCACATGCGGACGTTCCCCGTCCCGACCGCCCCGCCACGCCCCACGACACCCCCGAAGGCCGCCCCGCCGCCGCCCCGGCCGGCCCAGCCTCCGTCCACCGACACACCACCGCGCCCGACGGACGCTCCGGCGGCCGGCAGACCCTTGCGTCCCGCGGATCCTCCGACGGCGGGTGCCGCACCGCGTCCGGCGGGGCCCGCGGCGGCCGGTGCTCCCTCGCGTCCCGCGGGGCCCGCCGCGCCCGGCGGTTCGCCGCGTCCGACGAGCGGTCCGGGGGCCGGCACACCCTTGCGTCCGGCCGGGTCCGCGGCGGCCGGCGTGCCCTCGCGTCCGACGAGCGTCCCGGCGGCCGGTGCTCCGCCGCGTCCGACGGTGCCTCCGGCAGCCGGTGCCCCGGTGGGCGCGGTGCCGCCTCGGCCGGGTGGCCCGGCGGCCTCCGGTCCGCCGCGTCCGGTGGGGCTCCCGGACAGCGCTGACCAGACGCGTCCCGCCGCTTCGTCGGCGACCGGTACGGCGTTCCCGGCCGTCGACGGTCCCGCGCGCCCGGCGGCGGGAGCGCCACCGCGGCCTGCGGCCGCTCCGGCCACCGCCCCGGCTCCGGCTCGTCCGGACTCCGCCACCGTGCCGCATCCCGCCCACGCCCCCGCGCCGCCTTCCTACCGCGACACCGCACCGCCGTCCCACCTGCTCGGCCCCGCCCCGGACCCCTCGATGTCCTGGAGCGCCTCCGCGGGAACTCCCGGCCGGGAGCGGCCCGTTGTGACCTTCGGTGAGCCCGAGGGGTACGACGAGCGGGGGCGGGGGCTGTCGTTGGCCGGTCGCGTGGCGCCTCGTACCGTCGCTGCCGCCGCCTGCATGGTCCTCGGCCTCGGCCTCATCGGCGGCGCGGTGACCGGCGGCTGGATCGTCGACGACGGCGGTGACGCGAGCGCGGCGACCAGCTTCAGCTCCGCCTCCGGCCTCTGGCACAACGTGCCCGTCGACGAGCTGTTCCCGCGCACCGTGCAGGGCACCGGCGCCGGCCCGGGCGGAGCCGACCGCACCTGGACCCGGATCGCCGTCGCCCCGGCCGGCGGCTGCTCCGGCGCCTTCGACCCGCTGCTGCGCAAGGCCCTCGCGCCCGTCGGCTGCCAGCGCCTGATCCGCGCCACCTACACCGACGCCACCCAGAGCTACGTGACGACCGTCGGTCTGCTGTTCACGAAGGCCGACTCGGCCGGCATGGCCGCCCTGGCCAAGCGGTTCACGGACGAGCGCCTGGACCGCCGTACCGACCTGCTGCCCCTCCCGTACGCCGAGAAGAACACCGCGGCCGAGCGGTTCGGCCCGCACCAGCGCGGCTCCTGGACGATCTCCGTGCTCACCGACGCCCCGGTCGTCGCCTACGCCGTCTCGGGCTGGGCCGACGGCCGTACCGTCGACACCCCGCAGCCCGCCGCCGACGCCGAGGCGTCCGGTGCCACCACGGCGGCGGCCCAGGCCGGCCTCGGCAACGAGGCGGAGGGTCTGGCCGACCGCATCGAACGGCGACTGCGCCAGAACATCGCAGGACCGGCAACGGAGAAGCCCTCATGAAGCGCCGCGCAACCGGGGCCGCGGTGAGCCTGCTGCTGGCCGGCTCGCTCGCCCTGCTGCCCTCCACGACCGCGTACGCGGACAGCATCCGCGCCCAGCAGTGGGGGCTGTCCGCCCTGCACCTCGACGAGGCCTGGCAGACCACCAAGGGCAAGGGCATCACCGTCGCCGTCCTGGACACCGGCGTCGAGGCCGACCACCCGGACCTCACGGGCAACGTCCTGGCCGCCAAGGACATGATCGGTTTCGGCGCCGGGCCGGGCGACCGCGACTGGGCCCGCCACGGCACCGCCATGGCCGGCATCATCGCCGGTCACGGCCACGGGGTCGGCAACGGCGACGGCGTGATGGGGGTCGCCCCGGAGGCCAAGATCCTGCCCGTCCGGGTCATCCTCGAAGACGGTGACAGCGCCCGTGCCAAGGCCCGCTCCACCCGGGGCAACGCCCTCGCCGAGGGCATCCGCTGGGCCGCCGACCACGGCGCCGACGTCATCAACCTCTCCCTCGGGGACGACTCCGACTCCGCGCACCCCGAGCCCAGCGAGGACGAGGCCATCCAGTACGCCCTGAAGAAGGACGTCGTGGTCGTCGCCTCGGCGGGCAACGGCGGCGACAAGGGCGACCACATCTCCTACCCGGCGGCCTACCCGGGCGTCATCGCCGCCACCGCGGTGGACAAGTTCGGCACCCGCGCCGGCTTCTCCACCCGCCGCTGGTACGCCACGATCAGCGCGCCCGGCGTCGACATCGTCATCGCCGACCCGGACCACAAGTACTACGAGGGCTGGGGGACGAGTGCCGCCTCGGCCTTCGTCTCCGGCGCCGTGGCCCTGATCAAGGCCGCCCACCCCGGGCTCACCCCGGCCCAGATCAAGAAGCTCCTGGAGGACACCGCCGGCGACGCCCCGGCCGGCGGCCGCGACGACTCCCGGGGCTTCGGCATGATCGACCCGGCGGCCGCCATCAAGGCCGCGGCCCGCCTGAAGACGCAGAACCTGACGTCGGCCTCGTACAGCAAGAAGTACTTCGGCTCCGGCCCGGACCCGGAGGAGAAGACGACCAGCGCGACGGACTGGGCGGCACCGCTGGCGGGCGGTTCGGGCGGCGTGCTGCTGGTCGCGGCGGTGGTCCTGTGGCGAGGCCGCAGACGGTCCTTCGAAACACCCTGAGGGAAACGCGCCCCCGAAGGGGCGCTGGGGGCACCCCCGGCCGAAGGCTGGGGGAGGAACTGCGCGGCAAGCCCCCACGCAGCCGCAGTCGTCTCCGAACCCGTCGTCCCTGCCCTTACTACGAAGCCGAAGCCGAGGCAGACGAAACTACGAAGCCGAAGCCGAAGCAGACGAATCGGCTTCGGTGAAGGAGCCCACCGCCGCTTTCGCAGCCGCCTCCACCAGCGAGATCCCCTTCGCCTGGCTCACGGTCCCCTTGGACAGCACGGCCACCAGATAGTCGGTCCCGCCCACCGTCACCCGCCCGATGCTGTTGACGTCCCACAACCCGGTCGTGCTCCGCGCCAGCCACCCGTTCTTCAGCGCGTACTCCGCACCGTCGGCGGCGGCCGAGACCCCCCACCTCTGGTCCGACTCGACCGTCTTCATCAGCCCCTGCAGGTACGCCTGCGAGGCCTCGCTCAGCTTCGAGTCGTCGCCGAACACCTGCTGGAGCAGGGTGAGTTGATCGGCGGCGGTGGTCTGCGTGAGCCCCCACAGCGCCCCGTCGCCACCCTCGGTCGACGTCAGCCCGAACCGCTTGTTCGCGGCGTCCAGGCCCGTCGCCTTCCCGATGACGTCCCACAGCTGGGACGCCGACGTGTTGTCGCTGTTCTCGATCATCTTCGTGGCGTACGCCTTCTCCGTCGCCGTCAGATGCCGGCCGGCGTCCTGCGCCTGCAGCAGCAGCGTCGCCAGGATGTCGACCTTGACGATGCTCGCGGTGTCGAAGGCCGAGTCGCCGTAGGTCGCACTGCCGCCGGAGTCCAGGTCGAGGACGGCTGCCGAGACCTTCGCCCCGGACGGCACGGTCACCTTCCCCAGCGCCGTACCCAGCAGCGCGTCCCGGTCCACGGCCGGCTCCGTCACGGGTTCCACCGATGCCTCCCCACTCGCCGAGGCCGAGGCCGAGGAGGACGGCGTCGGCGACGCCGCCGAGGATACGGCGTTGTCGCGCGCGTGCGCCTTCACGTACACGGTTCCCGCCGCGGTGGCCCCGACGACGGCGACCGTGGCGAGGGAGACGTAGAGAAGGGCCCGGCGCCGGGGCCGGGCGCGACGGCGGGCCCGACGGGATCCTGAGGTGGCTCTGGGGGACTCCATGCCCGCGATGCTCGGGGCGGGGACTGTGCGAGCCGTTTGTTGGAAGTTAGAAGTAGGTCAGGGAAATCTGAGATTCCCGTGAAAGTCGTGTCGAGCCGGTTTCGGGGGCCGCACAACCGCAGCAGCATCCCACCGATAGGGTCGGGGACCGTGGCGAACAAGAACATTCCCGACTCCGGCTACTCCGACGACGACGGCTCCGCCGACCCCCGGCTGGCCGCCGCGCTGTCCGCCTGGGCCGCGGACCGAAGCGCCGTCGGACCGGTCCTGGAGGCGCTGCAGGGCGCCCGGCTCCTGGTCCCGGTGGTCGCCGTCCTCGGCGAGGTCGAGGAGGACGAGAACGGCTTGCGCCGCGAGAAGACCAGTGACATGGCCGTCCCCACCCTGAAGGCGGGCCGCCGCACCGCCCTGCCGGCCTTCACCTCCACCGAGTCGCTGGCCCGCTGGGACCCGGCGGCCCGGCCCGTCGCCGTACCCCTGCACCAGGCGCTCCAGGCCGCCGCGCACGAGAAGGCCGACACGGTGGTCCTCGACCTGTCGGGGCCGGTGCCGTTCGAGCTGACCGGCTCGGCGCTGCTGGCCCTCGCCGAGGGGCGTACGCCCACCGACCCGCTCGCCGACCCGGCCGTGGTCGGGGCCGTCCGGGCCGCGGTGGCCGCCGAGCCCGCCGTGCTCCGCGCCCACCTCGGGCCCGGAGCGGCCGACGGGACGCTGGCGCTGGTCCTCGACCCGGCCGCCGCGCCGCCCGCCGAGGCCGCCCGGGCCGTCGCCGAGCGGCTCGCCGCCGACGAGACACTGCGGGCCCGCCTGGTGCGCGGCCTCGACCTGGCACTGCTGCCGGCCGGGACCACGCCTCCGGGCGAGCCCTTGTACGTCAGGGACTGAGCGGCGGTCAGCCGTAGACCGGGCCGGTGTACTTCTCGCCGGGGCCCTGGCCGGGCTCGTCGGGGACGATCGAGGCCTCGCGGAAGGCCAGCTGGAGCGACTTCAGGCCGTCCCGCAGCGGAGCCGCGTGGAAGGAGCTGATCTCGGTCGCGGACGCGTCGAGCAGCCCGGCGAGGGCGGTGACCAGCTTGCGGGCCTCGTCCAGGTCCTTGTACTTGTCCCCCTCCTCGGTCAGCCCGAGCTTCACGGCCGCGGCACTCATCAGGTTGACGGCGACCGTCACGATCACCTCGACCGCGGGGACCTCCGCGATGTCGCGGGTCATCTCGTCGAAGTCGGGCTGCCCGGCGTCACCGGGGCCGGGAAGGGGCGTCTCACTCATGCCCCACACGATAGGCGCAGGGGTGCGGAGGCTCTCACTTAGCCCCAGGTCGTCTCAATTAGCCCCGCCCCGGCTTTGCTGCTAGCCTGGTGTGACGACCGGCCGGACAGGTATGCCGCATAGGTAGCTGAACCGGCCCACAAGTGGAGGCTTCGAACTCCCACCCGACCACCCTCTGGGCGGCGGGTCACCGGTCAGACGGTCGCTTCGCCGCAACGGCGACGGCGTTCCGTCCGATTGTGCGCCCCGCGATCCCCGCGGCGGTGTTCCGGTAGTTCGAGGAGCCCCGCCTGTGATCGTCCGGGGCATTTTTTCTGCTTCGGTGCGGTTAGGTCTCACGAAAACAGACGTTGCGCGGCGGTCCGCCAGACCGCCGTGTGGTGCTACCGAGGAGGATCCATCAGCACCGAGCCCCGCATCAACGACCGGATTCGCGTTCCCGAGGTGCGACTTGTCGGTCCCAGCGGCGAGCAGGTCGGGATTGTTCCGCTTGCCAAGGCGCTGGAGCTTGCGCAGGAGTACGACCTGGACCTGGTCGAGGTCGCGGCGAACGCCCGTCCGCCCGTGTGCAAGCTCATGGACTACGGGAAGTTCAAGTACGAGTCGGCCATGAAGGCCCGTGAGGCGCGCAAGAACCAGGCGCACACGGTCATCAAGGAAATGAAGCTCCGGCCGAAGATCGACCCGCACGACTATGACACCAAGAAGGGTCACGTCGTCCGGTTCCTCAAGCAGGGCGACAAGGTCAAGATCACGATCATGTTCCGTGGTCGCGAGCAGTCCCGGCCCGAGCTGGGCTACCGACTGCTGCAGCGGCTCGCGGAGGACGTCCAGGACCTCGGCTTCGTGGAGTCGAACCCTAAGCAGGACGGCCGGAACATGATCATGGTTCTCGGTCCGCACAAGAAGAAGACCGAGGCGATGGCCGAGGCCCGTCAGGCGCAGGAGGCCCGCAAGGCGGATGCGAAGGCCAACCCCGGCCGCTCGCAGAACGCTGCCGAGGTCGACGCGGCCGAGGCGCCTGCCGAGGAGCCCGCCGAGGCGTGATCCCGGGGTCAACGCCCCAGGTCAGCACCAGGGGCGCGAGTCCCAGGATGTAACCGATACAAGAGCGACGTTCCATCGTGCCCGGTTTCACGACCGGGCACCGGAGCGCCACCGACGAGGAGATAACGGCGCTATGCCGAAGAACAAGACGCACAGCGGTGCCAGCAAGCGCTTCAAGGTCACCGGCTCCGGCAAGGTCCTGCGTGAGCGCGCCGGCAAGCGCCACCTGCTCGAGCACAAGTCGTCCCGTGTGACGCGTCGCCTCACCGGCAACGCCGAGATGGCCCCGGGTGACACCGCGAAGATCAAGAAGCTTCTCGGCAAGTGACACGCGGGCGCCGGCCGGCGCCCTGAGTCAGCAGCACCGGGACCCAGTCGTTTCCGGGCCGCGTGAGTCCAACCGCGGCCCCGCTACAAGGAGTTAACAAGTGGCACGCGTCAAGCGGGCAGTCAACGCCCACAAGAAGCGCCGGGCGATCCTCGAGGCGGCCTCCGGCTACCGCGGTCAGCGTTCGCGCCTGTACCGCAAGGCCAAGGAGCAGGTCACCCACTCGCTGGTCTACAACTACAACGACCGCAAGAAGCGCAAGGGCGACTTCCGTCAGCTGTGGATCCAGCGCATCAACGCCGCTGCCCGCGCCAACGGCATCACCTACAACCGCTTCATCCAGGGTCTGAAGGCCGCGAACGTCGAGGTCGACCGCAAGATCCTGGCCGAGCTGGCGGTCAACGACGCGAGCGCGTTCGCCGCGCTCGTCGAGGTGGCCCAGAAGGCGCTGCCGTCGGATGTCAACGCCCCCAAGGCGGCGTGACGCTGCGCTGGCTTCGGCCGACGTGACGTGAGGACCCGCAGGCTTCAGGGCTTGCGGGTCCTGCTGTTGCTGCCGCGCCCTGCCGTGTTTCGGCCGCGGGCCGGTGGGGGCTGCTCGCGCAGTTCCCCGCGCCCCTAGAAGACATAGCTGCGGGCAAGTGAAACTGTTGCCCCGGCCCAGGGCTCGGCACCGCCGAAAACGTACGTCGTGGTTGCTCGCCGTTGCGGCGGGAAAAATTGCCCCGAAGGTGAAGAACGCACATGACCCCCGCCACCCCCGAGCTGATCTCCCCCCGTTCCGCCCGTGTCGCCGCTGCCCGGCGGCTGGAGCGGCGGAACTTCCGGGGCAAGGAGCGGCTGTTTCTCGCCGAGGGGCCGCAGGCCGTGCGGGAGGCGGCCGGGCATCGGGGCGGTGACGTGCCCACGCTCGTCGAGCTGTTCGCGACCGTCGAGGCGGCCGAGCGGTACGCCGACATCGTGGGGGAGGCCAGGACGGCCGGCGCCCGGATCCACCTCGCCTCCGAGGACGTCATCGCCGACATCTCCACCACCGTGACGCCCCAGGGGCTCGTCGGGGTGTGCCGGTTCCTGGACACGCCGTTCGAGGAGATCCTCGCCGCCCGCCCCCGGCTGGTCGCCGTCCTCGCCAACGTCCGGGACCCCGGCAACGCCGGCACCGTGCTGCGGTGCGCCGACGCCGCCGGGGCGGAGGCGGTCGTCCTGACCGACGCGTCCGTGGACCTGTACAACCCGAAGGCGGTCCGGGCCTCCGTCGGCTCGCACTTCCACCTGCCCGTCGCCGTCGGCGTCCCCGTCGAGCAGGCCGTCGCCGGGCTGAAGGGCGTCGGCGTGCGGATCCTCGCCGCAGACGGGGCCGGGACCGACGACCTCGACGACGAGCTGGACAAGGGGACCATGGGCGGGCCCACGGCCTGGGTGTTCGGGAACGAGGCCTGGGGGCTCCCGGAGGAGACCCGCGCGCTGGCGGACGCCGTCGTGCGCGTCCCGATCCACGGGAAGGCCGAAAGCCTGAACCTCGCCACCGCCGCCGCCGTATGTCTCTACGCATCGGCCCGTGCACAGCGCGCCTCCGGAGGGTGCCGTTCCGTCACCGAGAGCTAGTAGGGTGACCAGCTCGGGGGCCTGCTGCGCCGTCTGAGAGGTGGAGTACGGGGTATGAGTGTCGGCACCAGCAACGCGCCGGGGGGCCGCGGCACCGGCCGCGTACCCGCGCCCCGGCACGGCGACCTCACCGGGCTCGGCATCGACCCCGACGAGCTGCCCGACGGCCTGGTGGTCGCCGACGAACAGGGTCTCGTCGTCTGCTTCAACGCCGCCGCCGCCCGCATCACCGCAACCGCACCCGCCGACGCCCTCGGACAGCGCCTGGAGAAGGCTCTCCCCTTAGAGGACCTGGAGGGGCGGCGCTGGTGGCAGCTCACCGACCCCTACGGCGGCCTCGCCATCCGGGTCGGCCAGCCCGAGCGGAACCTGCTGCTGCCCGGCGGACGGGAAGTGCTGGTGTCGGCCCGGTATGTGCGCGCCGAACCCACCGGGCCCGTCCGTCGCGTCGTCGTGTCGCTGCGGGACACCGAGGCCCGCCGCCGTACCGAACGCAGTCACGCCGAGCTGATCGCCACCGTCGCGCACGAGCTGCGGTCTCCGCTGACCTCCGTCAAGGGGTTCACGGCCACCCTGCTCGCCAAGTGGGAACGGTTCACCGACGACCAGAAACGGCTGATGCTGGAGACGGTCGACGCCGACGCCGACCGGGTCACCCGGCTCATCGCCGAGCTGCTGGACATCTCAAGGATTGACAGCGGACGCCTTGAAGTACGCCGGCAACCCGTCGACATAGGCGCGGCCGTCGGACGGCACATCCAGGCCTACGTCGCCGCCGGGCTGCCCGCCGACCGGTTCCTGCTCCGCGTCGAGCAGCCGCTGCCCGCGCTGTGGGCCGACCCCGACAAGGTCGACCAGGTCCTCAGCAACCTCATCGAAAATGCCGTGCGGCACGGCGAGGGAACCGTCACCATTGCCATCACGGCCACGGCGTCCCCGCGCGAAGGGGAGGACGCCGGTACGTCGGTCACGGTGAGCGACGAAGGGCCCGGCATCCCGGAGGAGTCCATGAACCGCGTCTTCACCCGCTTCTGGCGGGGCAGCAAGCGCGGCGGCACCGGCCTCGGGCTGTACATCGTCAAGGGCATCGTCGAGGCCCACGGCGGCACCATCACCGTCGGACGCGCCCCCGGCGGCGGCGCCGAGTTCCGATTTACGTTGCCCGTGAGCGCGCCGGCGTATCTCGCCTGACGGCCCACGGGCTCTTCGTATAGCTCCACCCCGTTAGACTCGGCCTTTGGCACCTTTGTGTCCTTCACACGGCCCAGCAACGGTCACGGGGACCATCCGCCTGGGGGCACCTCCCAGCGTTAGCTGGGGGACAATCGGAAGCACGGGAAGAGATGTCGGCACCGAATAAGTCGTACGACCCTGTCGAGGTCGAGGCGTTGAAACCGGAAGAGATCGAGCGCATGCGGGACGAGGCGCTCGCCGCCTTCGCCGCCGCGGACTCCCTCGACGCGCTCCAGGAGGCCAAGGTCGCCCACACCGGCGGCGCCTCCCCGCTGGCCCTCGCCAACCGCGAGATCGGCGCGCTGCCCCCGCACGCCAAGGCCGCCGCCGGCAAGCTGGTCGGCCAGGCCCGGGGCGCCGTGAACAAGGCCCTCGCGGGCCGGCAGGAGGAGCTGGAGGCCGAGCGCGACGCCCGGGTGCTGGTCGAGGAGGCGGTGGACGTCACGCTGCCCTACGACCGTGTCCCGGCCGGCGCCCGCCACCCGCTGACCACCCTGTCCGACCGCATCGAGGACATCTTCGTGGCCATGGGCTACGAGGTCGCCGAGGGCCCGCAGGTCGAGGCCGAGTGGTTCAACTTCGACGCCCTCAACATCGGCCCGGACCACCCGGCCCGCGGCGAGGCGGACACCTTCTTCGTGCAGGGCCCCGAGGGCGGCACGGAGTCCGGCGTGGTGCTGCGCACCCACACCTCCCCGGTCCAGATCCGCTCCCTGCTCGACCGCGAGCTGCCGGTGTACGTGATCTGCCCCGGCCGCGTGTACCGCACCGACGAGCTGGACGCCACGCACACCCCGGTCTTCCACCAGGTCGAGCTGCTCGCCGTGGACGAGGGCCTGACCATGTCGGACCTCAAGGGCACCCTGGACCACATGGTCCAGTCGCTGTTCGGCCCGGGCATGAAGACCCGGCTGCGGCCGAACTTCTTCCCCTTCACCGAGCCCAGCGCCGAGATGGACATGCTGTGCTACGTCTGCAAGGGCGAGTCCGTCGGCAACCCCGACCGCCCCTGCCGTACCTGCTCCTCCGAGGGCTGGATCGAGCTGGGCGGCTGCGGCATGGTCAACCCGCGGGTGCTCACCGCCTGCGGTGTCGACCCGGAGAAGTACAGCGGCTTCGCCTTCGGGTTCGGCATCGAGCGGATGCTGATGTTCCGCCACAACGTCGAGGACATGCGAGACATGGTCGAGGGTGACGTCCGGTTCACCCGGCCGTTCGGGATGGAGATCTGATGCGGGTCCCGCTTTCCTGGCTGCGGGAGTACGTCGACCTGCCGGCCACCGAGACCGGCCGCGACGTGCAGGCCAAGCTTATTTCGGGCGGTCTCGAGGTCGAGACGGTCGAGCAGCTCGGCGACGGCCTCAAGGGCCCCCTGGTCGTCGGCCGGGTGCTGACCATCGAGGAGCTGGAGGGCTTCAAGAAGCCGATCCGCTTCTGCACCGTCGACGTCGGCACCGCCAACGGCACCGGCGAGCCCCAGGAGATCGTCTGCGGCGCCCGCAACTTCGCCGTCGGCGACAAGGTCGTGGTCGTACTTCCGGGAGCCGTGCTGCCCGGTGACTTCGCCATCGCCGCGCGGAAGACGTACGGCAGGACCTCGCACGGCATGATCTGCTCCAGCGGCGAGCTGGGCATGGGCGACGACGGCAGCCACGGCATCATCGTGCTGCCGCCGGAGACCGAGGTCGGCAAGGACGCCATCGAGCTCCTGGAGCTGGTCGACGAGGTCCTGGACATCGCCGTCACCGCCAACCGCGGCGACTGCCTGTCCCTCCGCGGCGTGGCCCGCGAGGCCGCCATCGGCTACGGCCTGCCGCTGCGCGACCCGGCGCTGATCGACGTGCCGGGACCGAACGCCTTCGGCTACCCGGTCCAGGTCTCCGACCCGCTCGGCTGCGACCGCTTCACCGCGCGCACCGTCACCGGTCTGAGCCCCGAGGCCCGCTCCCCGATCTGGCTGCAGCGCCGCCTGCAGAAGGTCGGCATGCGCCCGATCTCCCTCGCGGTCGACGTCACCAACTACGTGATGATGGAGCTCGGCCAGCCGCTGCACGCCTACGACCGCAAGCTGGTCCAGGGCACCATCGGCGTCCGCCGCGCGGCCGAGGGCGAGAAGATCGTCACCCTCGACGGCACCGAGCGGAAGCTGCACGCCGAGGACCTGGTCATCACCGACGACCGCGGCCCGATCGGTCTCGCGGGCGTCATGGGCGGCGCCAACACCGAGATCGCCGACCACGATGCCGCCGAGAACGGGGCGAACGCCACGACCGACGTGGTCATCGAGGCGGCCCACTTCGACGCCGTCGCCATCGCGCGCACCGCCCGCCGGCACAAGCTGTCCTCGGAGGCCTCCCGCCGCTTCGAGCGCGGCGTCGACCCGCAGGCCGCGGCCGCCGCCGCGCAGCGCACGGTCGACCTGCTGGTGCTGCTCGCCGGCGGCACCGCCGAGGCCGGCGTCACCGAGGTCATCGCGCCGTCCGCGCCGCACACCATCACGGTCGCGGCGAACCACCCCGACAAGGTCGCGGGTGTCGAGTACGGCCGGGAGATCGTCGTCCGCCGCCTCCAGGAGGTCGGCTGCGACGTCTACGGGCAGGACGAGCTGATTGTCACCGTCCCGTCCTGGCGGCCCGACCTGCTCGAACAGAACGACCTGGCCGAAGAGGTCATCCGCCTGGAGGGCTACGAGAACCTGCCCTCCACGCTCCCCAAGCCGCCGTCCGGCCGGGGCCTGACCCACCGGCAGCGCCTGCACCGCCGGGTCGGCCGCGCGCTCGCCGGGGCCGGTTACGTCGAGGCGCCGAACTACCCGTTCGTCGGCGAGCAGGTCTTCGACCAGCTGGGCCTGGCCGCCGACGACCCGGCCCGCCGCGTCGTCCGGCTGACCAACCCGCTCAACGACGAGGAGCCCGCGCTCCGCACCTCGCTGCTGCCGGGCCTGCTCGGTGCGCTCCGGCGCAACGACGGGCGCGGCGCGCACGACCTGGCGCTGTTCGAGACCGGCCTGGTCTTCCTCCCGCGCGCGGAGCAGGGCATCGCCGGTCACCTGCCGGTCGACCGCCGCCCGACCGACGCGGAACTCGCCGCGCTCAACGCCGTGCTGCCCGAGCAGCCGCGCCATGTCGCCGTCGTCCTCGCGGGCGCCCGCGAGCAGGCCGGCTGGTGGGGCAAGGGCCGTCCGGCCGACTGGGCCGACGCGGTCGAGGCGGGGCGCGCGGTCGCGCGTGAGGCCGGGGCCGAGCTGATCGTGCGGTCCGGGCAGTACGGGCCGTGGCACCCCGGCCGGTGTGCCGAGCTGGTCGTCGTCGCCGACGGCGCGGAGCAGGTCGTGGGCCACGCCGGTGAGCTGCATCCGCGCGTGGTCAAGGCCCTCGGTCTGCCGGCCCGCACCTGCGCGATGGAGCTGAACCTGGACGCGCTGGAGCAGGTCGGCGACGGCACCCCGCAGGCGCCGGGCATCTCGACGTTCCCGGTGGCCACGCAGGATGTCGCCCTCGTGGTGGACAAGCCGGTGCCGGCCGCCGATGTCGAGGCCGCGTTGCGCGAGGGCGCGGGTGAGCTCCTCGAAGCGATCCGCCTGTTCGACGTCTACGTCAACGACGAGCAGCTGGGCGACGGGAAGAAGTCGCTGGCGTATGCGCTGAGGTTCCGGGCCGGTGACCGGACGCTGACGGTCGATGAGGCGTCGGCGGCCCGTGACGCTGCGGTTGCCCTGGCGGGGGAGCGTACGGGGGCGGTGCTGCGCGGCTAGGCGTCGTGGGGGCTGCGCGTTTCGGCCGGGTGCGGGTTTCGTCGTGGCTGATCGCGCAGTTCCTCCCCCAGCCTTCGGCCGGGGGTACCCCCAGCGCCCCTTCGGGGCGCTTGCCACCTGCATAAATGCGGGTGTCTCGTGGGTGGTCACTCATTTGGGTGAGATCCATCCGAGACATGGCCCTTTCGGGGCATGCCGTCGACAGAATCGGACCGGCCTTTCGGGGTCGGTCCGTCTGTTCTGTCAGGCGCCTACATGGGGGCCATTGGCATGATCCGCAGCAAAGCTGGAGTTCCCCGCAGCAGGCGGCCCCGGACGAATTCACGGCCCGGGCGCCGTGCTCTCGCCCTGGGGTTGCCCACGGTGTGGGGAGCCGTCGCGGTCGGCTACAAATTCGGATGCCCGCTGGCCGAGCAGACCGGGCTCGGCGCGCGGATCGTCACCAGCGCCGTGTTCTTCGCGGTCGGCACCGGGCTGATACTGCATGTCCGCCGGGCCCTGCTCCGGGAGTTGCGGCAGGCCCGCATGGTCGCCGGCGCCGCGCAGAGCGTGCTGCTACGGCCGCCGCCGCCCCGGCTCGCCGGGCTGAACGTCGCCGCCGCCCAGCTCTCCGCCGACCGGGGCGCGAGCATCGGCGGCGATCTCTACGAGGCCGTCGCCACCGAACACGGCGTACGGGTCGTGATGGGCGACGTACGCGGGCACGGACTGTCGGCGATCGGTACGGTTGCCGCGGTTCTCGGCAGCTTCCGCGAGGCCGCCCACGACGAACCCGAACTGGAGCGCGTGCTCGGCCGCCTGGACCGCGCCCTCGCCAGACACCTACGAGAACGAGCCAGGGCCGAGCATCCGTCCAGCGGCCAGGATCCGGACGGCCCGGTGGCCGAGGAGTTCGTCACCGTGCTGTTGCTGGAGATCGCGGGAGACGGCGGGCTTCGGGCGATCAACTGCGGTCACCCATGGCCGTACGTGCTGAGCGGTGCGCGAGTGGAGCCCCTGTCACTGGCCGATCCACTACCGCCCCTCGGGCCTTTCCCGCTGCCGACGGACCTGACCGCCACCGACTGCGGCCAGTTGCTCGACGGCGAGTCGCTCGTCCTCTACACGGACGGCGCGGAGGACGCGAGAAGCCCGAAGGGCCACTTCTTCTCCCTGCCGGAAGCGCTCAGGGAAGCGGTACGAGACCGCCCGGTCTCCCCCCAGACCATCCTTCGCACGGTCTTCACCGCTCTCCTCCACCACACCAACGGCCGCCCGACCGACGACATCGCACTGCTGGTACTTCACAACGAACGCCAGCACCAACGCCCTTACTTGGGGGCGCGGGGCGAGGACATCAGCGGCTCCGCCGCGCGGGCGCGAGCAACCACCACGCACCCGCAGCCGACAACGCAAGGCTAGCCCCCGAACGTCGGCCGAGCCAGCGGCCAGGCCACCGCACTGTACGAGGGGGAGCCGGCGGCCCGGCCGGCCTCTTGCGAGGCAGTTCAGTCAACCGGCCCGACACGCTCCGCGACAGTGCGCGCACGCTACGGATTCGCGCACTTCGTTCACACCCCGTGTGAACGCACCCGCACTACGCTGACGGCACCAGGCCACTCGGGGGGCATCCATGCAGCCCAACTCTCTGCTCGACGCGATCCTGGACGAGGCGGGGATCTCGCACGCCGGTCTCGCCGCCCACGTCAACCAGGCGGGCCGGGCCCGTGGACTCACGCTGCGCTACGAACACACCGCCGTCGCCCGGTGGTTGAAGGGCCAGCGGCCGCGCGGCCAGGTGCCCGACCTGATCTGCGAGGTGCTCGCGGCCCGGCTGCACCGGCCGGTCACCCTCGACGACATCGGCCTCGGCGTACCCGGCGAGCCCAGCGTCCCGCACGCCACCTCGCTCTCCGGCTTCGTCGAACGGGCCACCGCCCTGTGGCGCTCCGACGAACAGCAGCGCCCGCACATACTCGGCGCCCCCGCCGTCACCGGCACGCCCGCCGTGATGCCGGTGTGGGAGTGGGAGAACCCCCCGGAGGACGTCGACGTCTCGCGGGGCGGGCGGCACCGGGTCACCCCGGCCGACCTGGAGATGCTGCGCGCGGCCCGGGCGCACTACGAGCAGATGTACCGCAAGGCCGGCGGCATGGCCACCCGCACCCGGATCGTCGGCTTCCTCAACGCCGAGGCGGCGCCGTTGCTGCGCGGCAGCTACACCGATGCCACGGGCCGTCAACTGCACCGCGCCACCGGGGGACTGGTGGCGATCGCCGGAATCTGCGCCTACGACTCCGACGCCCACGGCCTCGCCCAGCGCTACTTCCACCAGGCGCTGCGCCTGTCGAAGGCCAGCGGCGACCGGGGACTTGGCGCGTACGTCATCGCGCTCCTCGTCAACCAGGCGCTGTTCATGCGGGAGTTCCGACAGGCCGTCGCCTTCGCGGAGGCCGCCCTGCGCACCGCGGGCAAGCACATCACCCCCGCCCTCGCCTCCGACCTCTACGCGATGCAGGCCAAGGCGTACGCCCACCTCGGCGACGGCACGAGCGCGCTGTCCTGCATCCGGCGGGCCGAGTCGGCCGCCGAACGCATCCGGCGGGGCCACGAGCCCGACGAGACCGGCTATGTCCAGCCCGGCCTGGTCAACGTGCAGGTGGCCGAGGCGCTGCTCAGCCTCGGTGAACTCGCCGCGGCCCGGGAGCATGCCGCGGCCGCCGTCGACAACCCCGCCCACGACCGGGGGCGGGTGCACCGGCTCGCCATGCTGAGCACCATCGAACTGCGCCAGGGAAACGCCGAGAACGCGGTGGCCACGGCCGTGCAGATGGCCGAGCAGGCCCGCGGAATGGAGTCGCAGCGCCTGCGCGACAGACTCCGCGCGGTACGCGAGCACCTGGTGCGCAGCGGCGGTGCCGGAACCGCCGAGGCCGCCGAGCTGATCGACGGCGCACTGCGCGTACCGCTCTAGGCGCGGTAGGCCTTCGAAGCCGCTGCTGCGATATTGCCACTTACTCGGCGGAAGGTGGCAGAACCGTGCAGTGGACGAAACAGAACGAACAAACTGTGTATGAAAACCGCTGGTTCAGCGTGAATCTCGCTGATGTAGAGCTGCCGGACGGCCGGCACCTCGACCACTTCCTGATACGGCTGCGGCCGGTGGCCGTGGCGACGGTGGTCAACGAGGCGGGCGAGGTCCTCCTCCTGTGGCGCCACCGTTTCATCACCGACAGCTGGGGCTGGGAACTCGCGGCGGGAGTCGTCGAGGACGGCGAGGACATCGCCGTCGCGGCCGCCAGGGAACTGGAGGAGGAGACCGGCTGGCGGCCGGGAACCCTGCACCATCTGATGACCGTGGAGCCGTCCAACGGCCTCACCGACGCCCGGCACCACATCTACTGGTCCGACGAGGGCGAGTACGTCGGACACCCCGTGGACGACTTCGAATCGGACCGCCGGGAGTGGGTCCCCCTCAAGCTCGTCCCGGACATGATCGCCCGCGGGGAGGTTCCGGCCGCCAACATGGCGGCCGCGTTACTCCTGCTGCACCACATGAGGCTCGCCGACGACTAGAGCGGGGCTAGTGGGCCAGCGCCTGCCAGACCGTGACGACGAGGGCGCCCAGTGCGGTGAGCGCGGCGAGGGAGGGCAGGGGCCAGCGGGCGTGTTCCAGCGAGGCCAGGCGGGTGTTGAGCTCGTCCAGTTCCTTGGCGGTCTCCTTGGTGCGGTGGCTGAGCAGGTTCAGCCCTCCCTCGACCTGGGCGTAGGCCACATCGAGGCGACGACGTAACTCTGCGAGTTCTCCTTGGACCACGGGATGCTCCGGTTCGGTGGCCACGGGTCCGCTCCTTTGTGTGATCGAGGGTGTAGTTCCGCATCCCTTTGCATGCGCATGAAGAGTGAACTCGCCTGGTGAGCGCGTGGGGAGAGTGTGCGAAGGGCATATGCGTGCCCGGGACGCACACGGAGTGTGAAACACACGGGCCCGGCACCGAAGCAGGTGCCGGGCCCGTGGAGCATCGCTCCCTGTAGTCGGCCGGGTGCAACAGCCGGGCGTGGTCAGCCGTACGTGTAGAAGCCCGAGCCGGTCTTCCGGCCGAGGCGGCCCGCCTCGACCATGCGCTGGAGCAGCGGGGGAGCGGCGTACAGCGGCTCCTTGTACTCGGCGTACATGCTGTTCGCGATGGAGACGATGGTGTCCAGGCCGATCAGGTCGGACAGCTTCAGCGGGCCCATCGGGTGGGCGCAGCCCATCTCCATGCCGTTGTCGATGTCCTCGCGGCTCGCGATGCCGGACTCGAACATCCGGATGGACGAGAGCAGGTACGGCACCAGCAGCGCGTTGACCACGAAGCCGGAACGGTCCTGGGCGCGGATCGCGTGCTTGCCGAGCGTCTTCTCGGCGAAGACCTGGGCGCGGCTGATGGTCCCCTCGGACGTGGTGAGCGCCGGGATCAGCTCGACCAGCTTCTGCACCGGGGCCGGGTTGAAGAAGTGGATGCCGATGACGTGGTCGGGCCGCGAGGTGGCGACGGCCAGCTTCACCAGCGGGATCGAGGAGGTGTTGGAGGCCAGGATCGCGTCCGGGCGGGTCACCACCTGGTCGAGCACCTGGAAGATCTCCGTCTTCACCTGCTCGTTCTCGACGACGGCCTCGATCACCAGGTCACGGTCGGCGAACTCGCCGAGGTCCGTGGTGAAGCTGAGCCGGGCGAGCGTGGCGTCCCGCTCCTCCTCGCTGATCTTGCCGCGCTCGGCGGCCTTGGCCAGGGAGGTGTGCAGCCGGGTGCGGCCGATCTCCAGGGCCTCGCCGGTGGTCTCGGCGACCCGCACGTCCAGACCGGCGCGGGCGGCGACCTCGGCGATGCCCGCTCCCATCTGGCCGCAGCCCACGACTCCGACCTTCTCGATGTCGGTCACATCGTCCCCTTCGCTGATCTACGGGCGGCCGGCAGGACTTCCGGATCCGGCGCCTGCTCCGTTCGAGCACGTTACCCGTAAGTATCGATGATCGATCGTCCGGGTGCGGGCATCCTGTGCCGCGGAGGCGATCCGTGACCGCGCGGATCCGGAGAGTGAGAGGGGCTTGCGATGGCACGAATGTCTCGCAGGGCGTTCGCGTTGGCGGCCCTGTCCGTGCTGGCGTCGGCGGCACCGGGCGCGGCCGCGCCGTCGGAGCGGCGGCCCCGCCGGGCGGTCACCGAGATGCGCGGCATGTGGCTGGCGACCGTCTCCAACCGTGACTGGCCCTCCCGTACCGGACTGTCGGCGTCCGCCCAGCGCAAGGAGCTGACCGCCCTTCTCGACAAGGCGGTCGACCACCGGCTCAACGCCGTGATGTTCCAGGTACGGCCCACCGCCGACGCGTTCTGGCCCTCGCCCTACGAGCCCTGGTCGCAGTACCTCACCGGCACCCAGGGCAAGGACCCCGGCTGGGACCCGCTGGGCACCGCCGTCAAGGAGGCGCACGCCCGGGGCCTGCAACTGCACGCCTGGTTCAACCCGTACCGGATCGCCAACCACACCGACCCGGGCAAGCTGGTCGCCTCCCATCCGGCCCGCAAACACCCGGACTGGGTGGTGCGGTACGGCGGCAAGCTCTACTACAACCCGGGCATCCCGGCCGTCCGCACCTTCGTGGAGCAGGCGATCCTCGACGCGGTCGCCAAGTACCCGGTGGACGCGGTCCACTTCGACGACTACTTCTACCCGTACCCGGTGGCCGGCCAGACCTTCGACGACGACGACGCGTACGACACCCACGGCGGCGACTTCTCGTCCCGGGCGGCCTGGCGGCGGGACAACACCGACAAGCTGGTCACCGGGATCGCCGCCGGGGTGAAGAAGCTGCGGCCCGGCACCCGGTTCGGGATCAGCCCGTTCGCGGTGTGGCGCAACGCCGCCACCGACTCCCGTGGCTCCGACACCAAGGCGGGCGTCGAGACGTACGACGACCTGTACGCGGACACCCGGAAATGGGTGCAGAAGAACTGGATCGACTACATCGTGCCGCAGGCCTACTGGCAGATCGGCAACACCGCCGCCGACTACGCCAAGGTGGTCGACTGGTGGGCGGGCGTGGCCAAGGGGTCCGGGACGCGGCTGTACATCGGCGAGGCGCTCTACCAGGCGGGGGCCGCCGGCGCCGCCTCGGCCTGGCAGGACCCGGCCGAGCTGTCCCGGCATCTCACCCTGGCCGGCCGGTATGCGCAGGTCGGTGGGCACGTGTACTTCGCGGCCAAGGACGTGGCCGCCGATCGGATCGGGGCACTGTCCCGGGTGGTCGCCGACCACTACAAGCAGCCGGCGACCCCACCGAGCTGACCTGCGGGCATTCGCCCGCAGCTAGTGCTGTTCGTGGATCTCCCGGTGCCTGACCTGGCAGTCGGGACCGGGGGACATGATGGCCTCGTGGCCGTCCTCGAAGCGGACCCGGTAGGGCGGGTTGCCCTCGGGGCCGAGTACCTGGACGATCTCCGAGACCTGGTCGTGCTGTCCGACCACCCTGCCGTGCTGGACAAGCTGGTCGCCCTCGGATGCACGCATCTCCAGGGCCTCCTCACGATCGCGATCGTTGGGTGACGGCGATGCACACGAGCACGGCGGCGGCCGTGAGTGGAGCGGCCGCGGTGAGGTGCTCGCCCAGCAGCAGCACCGACCACACCAGTGTGAGCAGCGGCTGGGCCAACTGCAACTGGCTGGCCTTCGGAATGCCGACGGCCGCCATCCCCCGGTACCAGACCACCAGGCCGAGGAACTGCGAGCCCGCCGCCACCCACAGCACACCGGCCACCCCGTGCGCGTTCCAGACGACCGGCTCGTACGACAGCGCGACCACGGCGGCCGGCACGGTCAGCGGCAGGCAGCCCACGAGCGCCCAGCCGATGACCTGCCAGCCCGGCATGATCCGGGCCAGCCGGCCGCCCTCGGTGTAACCGGCCGCGCACACCACAAGGGCCGCGAACAGGTAGCCGTCGGCGGCCGTGAGCTCCCCGCCGCTCTGGGCGACCGTGAACGCCAGCACGGCCGCCGCGCCCGCCAGGGCCGCCGCCCAGAAGGTGCGGGACGGGCGGATGCCCGTGCGCAGGGCCGAGAAGAGGGCGGTGGTGAGCGGGAGCAGGCCCACCACGACGGCCGCGTGCGAGGTGGTGGAGGTCTCCAGGGCGAGCGTGGTCAGCATCGGGAAGCCGAGCACGACCCCGGCCGCGACGACCGCCAGCCCCGCCCAGTGCCGGCGCTCGGGCAGCCGTACCCGCAGGAAGAGCAGGCAACTGCCCGCCATGGCCGCCGCCAGCACGCTCCGCACCGCCACCAGCGCCCAGGGCCCGAAGCCCTCCAGGCCCCAGGCCGTGGCCGGGAAGGTGAGGGAGAAGGCGACGACACCGAGCGCGGCCTGCAGGGTGCCGAGCCGCGGGGAGGGATGGGCGGCCGGGGGAGGGGCCGGGTGCGGGGCCGGGGCGTCGGCCGGGGGAGTGCCGACCGCTATCGAAGTCGGATCGGTAGCGCTACTCTGGGCTTTCATGCAAGAGCGTAGCAGTGTGGCAGAACTGACGGAACAGCTGCGACGGGACCTTGACCGCTACTCATCGGGTGGAAAGCTCCCGTCGAGCCGGGCCCTCGTCGAGCGGTTCCGGGTGAGCCCGGTGACCGTCTCCCGGGCGCTGGCTCAGCTGGTCGCGGAGGGCCTGGTCGTCACCCGGCCCGGCGCCGGCGCCTTCAAGGCCCCGCCGCGCAGCACGGCCGAGCCCGTCGGGGACACCTCCTGGCAGGAAGTGGCGCTCAGTGCCGACGGCGCCCTCGACGTGGTCCCGCGCACCGTCGACGCGTCCGGGGTCACGGTGTGCCTGGCCGCCCCGCCGCCCGGCGTGCTGGAACTCAGCGGCGGCTACCTGCACGCCTCCCTGGAGCCCGAGCGCGCGATGGCGGCGGCTCTGGCGCGGGCCGGCCGCCGCCCCGGCGCCTGGGGCCGGCCGCCGCTCGACGGACTGCCGGAGCTGCGCGAGTGGTTCGCCCGCGACATCGGCGGCACCGTCACCGCCGCCGAGGTGCTGATCGCGGCCGGCGGCCAGTCCGCCCTGGCCACCGCCCTGCGCGCGCTCGCCCCGCCCGGTGCCCCGGTCCTGGTCGAGTCGCCCACCTACCCCGGCATGCTCGCCATCGCCCGTGCCGCCGGCCTGCGCCCGGTCCCGGTCCCGGTCGACCCCGACGGGGTGCGGCCCGCCCTCCTCGCCGACGCCTTCCGGGCCACCGGCGCCCGGGTGTTCGTCTGCCAGCCCCTCTTCCAGAACCCGACCGGTGCCGTCCTGGCCCCCGACCGCCGCGCCGAGGTGCTGCGCATCGCCCGCGCTGCCGGCGCGTTCGTGATCGAGGACGACTACGTGCGACGGCTGGTGCACGCCGACGCGGGCCCGCTGCCCCGCCCGCTGGCGGCCGACGACCCCGACGGAGTCGTCGTCCACGTCGGCTCGCTCACCAAGGCCACCTCGCCGAGCTTCCGGGTGGCCGCCCTGGCCGCACGCGGCCCGGTCCTGGAACGGTTGCGCGCCATCCAGATCGTCGACACCTTCTTCGTCCCGCGCCCGCTCCAGGAGGCCGCCCTCGAACTGGTCGGCTCCCCGGCCTGGCCCCGCCACCTGCGCCATCTCGCGGCCGAGCTGAAGATCCGCCGTGACACCCTCACCGGCGCCCTCGCCCACCAGCTCCCCGAACTCGTCCTCCCGCACATCCCCTCCGGCGGCTACCACCTCTGGCCGCGCCTGCCCGACGGCATCGACGACGCCACCCTGACCGCGGCCGCCCTCCGGGCAGGGGTCGCCATCACCCCCGGCCGCCCGTACTTCAGCGCCGAGGCCCCGGCCGCCCACGTCCGCCTGAGCTTCGCCGCGGTCGCGGGGACGGGGGAGATCCTGGAGGGAGTACGACGGCTGCGGGCCGCGTGCGACGAGGTGCTGCGGACCGGACCCTGAAATCCGATCGACGCCGGCGCGCCCGACCGGCGAGGATCCCCGCATGAGTGACGCACCCGGCCTCCCCGAGGGCTACGAGTTCTCCGCCGACACCGACCGCGTGGACGTCGAGCGCGTCCACCGCTGGCTGTCCACCGACGCCTACTGGGCGACCGGCCGCCCGCTGGACCAGCACGAGCGCGCGATGGCGGGCTCGCTCAACTTCGGGGTCTACGACACCGTCACCGGGGAGCAGGTGGCGTACGCGCGCGTGGTGACCGACCAGGCGCTGTTCGCCTGGCTGTGCGACGTCTACGTCGACCCCTCGGTGCGCGGCAAGGGCGTCGGCACGGCGATGGTCGGCGCGGTCCGCGAGCACCTGCGGCCGAACGGCGTGCGACGCGTGCTCCTGGCCACCCACGACGCCCACGGGGTCTACGAGAAGCTCGGATTTGCCCCGCTCGAACACCCGGACCAGTGGATGGCGCTCTACTACACGTCGCCCGAGTGACATTCCGGCCGACTTGTCGGACTCCTCCTGACCTCTGAGTAACATTTCCTCCACGTCCGACAACTCACAGCCCAATCGCCCTTGACCTGCGCACATGCGCGTCACACCATCGCCGCATGCCACTTCGGGTCACGTTCGTCGCGGCCGCGCGCAGCTCACCGCTGCTCGCGGAGCGCTTCCAGGACGACCGCCCGCTGGACCAGGCGGGCTGGGAAGAGGTGCAGCGCGTCGCCGGTGAGCTGATGCCTCTCGCGGCGGCCGAGCTGCGCTACTGCTCGCCGACTCCGCGCAGCCGCGCGACCGGCGAGGCCCTGGGCTATGCCCCGCTGGTCCAGCTCGCCCTGCGCGACTGCGACATGGGCCGCTGGCGCGGGCTGACGCTGGGCGAGGCGATGGCCAGGGAGCCGGACCAGGTGGACGCCTGGCTCTCCGACCCACGCGGCAACCCGCACGGCGGCGAGTCGCTGCTGGCGTTCATCACCCGGGTCGGCGGCTGGCTCGACACCCGCCCCGTGGACGACGGCGACCGTATCGTCGCGGTCGCCGAGCCCTCGGTGATCCGGGCCGCCCTCGTCTATGCCCTCAAGGCCCCGCCCTCGACCTACTGGAACATCGACGTCCGCCCGCTCTCGACGACCACGGTGACGGGCCGGGGCGGCCGCTGGAACCTGCGCTTCGACACGGCGTCGGCTCAGACGTCCCGTGCGTAGGCGCTCCGCTGGGAGGGCCGACTTGGGGCGTCGGTCGGGTGCGGCGCCGTTGTGGCTGGTCGCGCCCACGCGGCGGTAGCCGCACGTTCGATTCGGCCCAGCGCCCCTTTGGGGCGCTCCTCGCGCACGTAGTCGGTCGTCAGCACCAGGTCCTTCGCCGGGCCACCCACGCGCCACACCGTGCGCCAGTGGTCGGTGTCCTGGACGGTGAACTCGCCGCGGTAGAGGTCGGCCGAGCAGGGGTGGTCGGCGACGTACCGGCCCGACGCCAGGTCCAGGTCGTGGAAGGGGCGGTCGTCGGCGAAGCGCACGTCCGCCGTGCCGGGGCGTGGGCCGGGCAGGAAGCGCAGGGTGCGTTCGGCCGGCCGGGCCACGCCCTGCCAGGTGAAGGTGCCCGACTCCTCGTGCAGCAGGCCGCCGCCGTCCAGGGGCCGGAACACCGTGGCCCCCTCGAAGTGGCCCTCGGCCCCGCTCGCCAGGTCCCGCACGGTCCGGTCCACCCGCCACCGTCCGGCCAGATGGGCCAGTACGTCCGTCACCGGCCAGAACTCGCCCACGGTCGTCCCTTCGTCGGCCCACAACCCTACGCCGCGCCGGCCCGCGGTCGAGGCACGGAACCCCCGCCCCATTGACGCGCTCATGACCCTCTCCCTATCTTGCCGTTCGAAGTACTGATCGTTGTCCGATATTTCGAATGACATGAATGACGTAATCCTCCTCACGAGCCGCGGAGTATCCATGTCACGCACCACGCGCACCCGGCTGAGACTCGGCCTGGGGGCAAGCGCTTTCCTGCTCGCCGCCGGTCTTCTCCCGGCCCCCGCCCACGCCGAGGACACCACCGACTACGCCATCACCGTCGACCCGGCCGCCCAGGGTGCCGAGATCGACAAGACGATGTACGGCGTCTTCTTCGAGGACATCAACCGCGCCGCCGACGGCGGGCTGTACGCGGAGCTGGTCCAGAACCGGTCCTTCGAGTACACGACCGACGACAACAAGTCGTACACCCCGCTCACCGCGTGGACGGTCACCGGCACCGCGAAGGTCGTGGACGACGACGGCCGGCTGAACACCCGTAACCGCGACTACCTGTCCCTGTCCGCCGGTTCGGCCGTGACCAACTCCGGCTACAACACCGGCATCCGCGTCGAGGACGGCAAGAAGTACGACTTCTCGGTGTGGGCCCGCGCCGACAGCGGCACGGCCCTCACCGTCGGCCTCTCGGACTCCGGCGGCCCGCTCGCCACCGCCCGCCGGGTGGCCGTGAAGAAGCACGGCTGGGCCCAGTACAGGGCGACCTTCACCGCCACCCGCACCAGCTCCGCCGGCCGCCTCACCGTGACCTCGGCGGATGCCGCCGCCCTCGACATGGTCTCCCTCTTCCCGCGCGACACCTACAAGCACGAGCCCAACGGCCTGCGCAAGGACCTCGCCGAGAAGATCGCCGCCCTGCACCCGGGCTTCGTCCGCTTCCCCGGTGGCTGCCTGGTCAACACCGGCTCGATGCAGGACTACAGCGAGGCCTCCGGCTTCCAGCGCAAGCGGTCGTACCAGTGGAAGGACACCGTCGGCCCGGTCGAGACCCGCGCCACCAACGCGAACTTCTGGGGCTACAACCAGAGTTACGGCCTCGGCTACTACGAGTACTTCCGATTCGCGGAGGACATCGGCGCCATGCCGCTGCCCGTGGTACCCGCGCTGGTGACCGGCTGCGGCCAGAACCAGGCCGTCGACGACGACGCGCTGCTCGAGCGGCACGTCCAGGACACCCTCGACCTCATCGAGTTCGCCAACGGGCCGGTGACCTCGAAGTGGGGCAAGCTGCGCGCCCGGATGGGCCACCCCAAGCCCTTCCACCTCACCCACATCGAGGTCGGCAACGAGGAGAACCTGCCCCAGCAGTTCTTCGCCCGCTTCACCCGGTTCCGGACCGCCGTCCAGGCGAAGTACCCCTCCATGCAGGTCATCTCCAACTCCGGCCCGGACGACTCCGGCACGACCTTCGACACGGCCTGGCAGCTCAACAAGGACGCCAAGGTCGACATGGTCGACGAGCACTACTACAACAGCCCGCGGTGGTTCCTGCAGAACAACGACCGCTACGACTCCTACGACCGGAGCGGGCCGAAGGTCTTCGTCGGCGAGTACGCCTCCGGCGGCAACGCCTTCAAGAACGGGCTCGCCGAGGCCGCCTACATGACCGGCCTCGAACGCAACGCGGACGTCGTGAAACTGGCCTCCTACGCCCCGCTGTTCGCCAACGAGGACTATGTCCAGTGGAGCCCGGACATGGTCTGGTTCAACAACCACGCCTCCTGGGGCTCGGCGAACTACGAGGTCCAGAAGCTGTTCATGAACAACGTCGGTGACCGGGTGGTCCCGAGCACGGCCACCACCACGCCGGACGTCAGCGGCCCCATCACCGGCGCCGTCGGCCTGTCCACCTGGAACACCAGCGCCGCCTACGACGACGTCAAGGTCACGGACGCCGACGGGAACACGCTGCTCACCGACGACTTCTCCGGTGACGCGTCGCAGTGGACGCACACGGGCGGTGGCAGCTGGGCAGTCCAGGACGGGCAGTACGTCGAGACCTCCGACACCGCCGAGAACACCATGGTCTCCGCCGGAGACACCGGCTGGCACGACTACGACCTGCACGTGAAGGCCGTCAAGAAGTCCGGCAGGGAGGGCTTCCTGGTCGCCTTCGGGGTCAAGGACACCGGCACCTACTACTGGTGGAACATCGGCGGCTGGAACAACACCCAGACCGCCGTCGAGCAGGCCGTCGACGGCGGCAAGTCGACGCTGATCGCCAAGCCGGGGTCGGTCGACACCGGCCGTGCCTACGACGTCGACATCAAGGTGCGGGGCCGGCAGGTGACCCTGTACCTCGACGGGCAGGAGTGGGGCAGCTTCACCGACGACAAGCCGGCCGAGCCGTTCCGGCAGGTCGTCACCGAGGACCGGAAGACCGGCGACCTGATCGTCAAGGTCGTCAACGCCCAGTCGGCGGCGGCCCGTACGGCCGTCGACCTCGGCGGCGCCAAGGTCGCGAAGAAGGCCGAGGTGACCACGCTCGCGGCGGCGCCCGACGCGGTGAACACCGAGACGTCCACCGCGGTCGCCCCGGTCACGTCCACCTTCACCGGGGTCGCCGACAGGTTCACGTACACCTTCCCGGCGAACTCGGTCACCTTCCTGCGGATCAGGCAGAAGTAGCGTCCGGCGCGGGCTGCTGCCCGACCGGCAGCAGCCCGCGCTCCGCGAAGACCTTCTTGGCGACGAAGGTCGCGTTGAGCGCCTTGGGGAAGCCGCAGTACCCGGCCGCGTGCATCAGGGCCTCGACTATCTGCTCCGGGGTGAGGCCCACGTTGAGGGCCGCGTTGACGTGCACCTCCAGCTGGGGCTCGCAGCCGCCCAGCGCGGTGAGCATGCCCAGGGTCACCAACTGGCGGTCACGCGGCGCGAGTTCGGGCCGGGCGTAGATCTCGCCGAAACCCCAGGAGACGATCTGGTGGCCCAGTTCGGGGCTGATGTCGGCGAGCGAGTCGATGACCCGCTGCCCGGCCTCGCCGTCGACCTTCCGCAGGACCTCCAGACCACGGGCGAAACGCTCTTCACGGGTGGTGCTGTCGCTCATGTCAGCTCTTCCGTTCTCCTCGGGAGCGGCTGTCCGCCGGTCATGGCGAGAACGCTAGGAGTTGGAGTGTGCTCCAGGTCAAGCCGGCGCCAGGTCACCCCAGGGCGCGCAGTGCGGCGACCCGTTCGGCCAGGTAGCCCCGGGTCCAGCCGGCATGGTCCCCGTCGTAGCCGCGCGGGCCGCACTCCACGACGAGGATCAGGCCCAGGTAGAGGCCGTACAGCGCGAGGCGATGGCGCAGGGCGGGGGAGAAGTCGAGGTGGCCGCCCGCCGCCCGGTACCCGGCCACCAGGTCGCTGTCCGGACCGATGTCCCCGCCGAACTCCAGGGAGACCAGTTCGGCGGCCGGGTCGCCCCAGAAGGCCCGTTCGTGGTCGATGAGGCCGGTGATCCGGGGCGCGTCCGCCCGGTCGTCGACGAAGATGTTGCCCGGCCAGAGGTCGAAGTGGACGAGCCTGGGCTCGGTTACCTGGTCGAGCACCGGGCCGCCCTCGGCCACCAGGGTCCGTATCCCGGCGGCGGGCACCCCGAGGTCGGCGCCCCAGTGGGCCGCGTCCGCCAGCAGGGCGTCCACCATGGCCGTGAAGGCGGTGCGCCAGTCGGGGGCGGAGAGCTCCGCCTCGGGCGCCGGATAGCCGAACCGGCCGTCCTCGGAGGTCAGGGTGTGCAGCCGGGCGGTGATCGCGCCCAGCTCGCGGCGCAGCGCCGAGGCGGTGGTCGCTGCGAGGTGCTCGGCGGCCTTGTCCCAGGGGGTGCCCGGCAGCACGGAGACGGCGAGGAAGTCGTCGCCCCGGTACAGCAGTTCGGGGGTCGGCACCGCCCCGGCGGCCAGATCGGGCAGGTCGGCCAGGCGCCGGTAGACCAGGGCCTCGGTCGCCATGATCCCGCGCTCGTAGCGGAGCACGGGAGCGTCGGGGGGCGGCGCGAGCTTCACGACGGCCGCGCGGCCGTCGTCGAACCGCACCCGGTAGGCGGTGTTGAACCAGCCGTCGGTCAGCTCCTCCTCCAGCCGGCATCCGACGCCCGTCGCCTCGCGGAGGAGGATGTCGAGTCCGGCGGCGGACAACCGGCGCTTGGTCAGGCTCTGCATGCGGCGACTCGCTCTCGTCCGGCGGTGCGGTGCGGGCGTGTGGTGCGGTGCGTGCGGGTGGGCGCGTGCGGTTGGGTGCGTGCGGTGGGTGCGCGGCGCAGTGTGTGGGAGCGCTCCCGAAGATACGGGATCCGGTCAGCCGTGATCCCTGCTTCGGATGACCTCCGCGGCCTCGCGGAGTTCGCCGAGAACGGTTCGCACCGCCCTGCGGGCCGTGCGTTCGGGGCGGTGGAGCGCGTCGATGTGGCGGTGCGCCTCGATGCCGGCGAGGGGTCTGAGGGTGACGCCGGGGTGCGGGCGGGACGTCCAGCGGGGCATCAGGGCGACTCCGCCGCCCGCGGCGACCACCTCGGCGACCACGGCGATCTCGTTGACGCGGTGCACGATGTCGACTCGGCGCCCGGCCGCCGCCGCGACGGCCTCGACCGTGGCCAGCAGCGGGAAGCCGTCGTGCACGGTGATCCAGGGCTGGTCGGCGACGTCGTGCGCGGTCAGGGCGGGCCGGGCGGCCAGGGGATGGCCGACGGGCAGGGCGATGTCGAGCGGTTCGCGCAGCAGCGGGGTGGCCGTGGCGGTCCGGGGCCAGGGCGGGGCGTGGTCCAGGCGGTGGGCCAGGACCAGGTCGTAGGTGCGGGTCAGGGGCGGGAAGTCGGCCTGGGCCACGTCCTCGTCGTGGAGGGTGAGCCGGGGGGATCCCGGCCCGCTCAGCCGTCGTAGCAGCAGGGGGAAGAACGCGGCGGCCCCACTGTGGAAGGCCGCCAGCGACACCGTGCCGTCGGGTTCGTCGACGTACGCGTCGATGGTGTGGCGGGCCCGGGCCAGTGCCGTCTCCACGCCGATCGCCGCGTCCGCCAGGGCCTGCCCGGCCGGTGTGAGGACCAGCCGGCGGCCGGCCCGCTCGGTCAGCGGCACCGGGATCGAGCGCTGGAGCAGCCGCAGTTGCTGCGAGATGGCCGAGGGCGTCACCCGCAGCGCCTCGGCGGCGGCCGTGACGCTGCCCAGTTCGCCCAGCTCCCGCAGGACCCGCAGCTGCCGTTCGTCCACGGCGTGAGTGTAGCTCTGCTAAAGGGTTGTTTGAGAAGGTCGTCGTTTACTTCAACATGCAGGTCGTGGATCGTGAACGGCATGCCGACCACCCGCCGTATCGACGTGGTGCTCCTGGCTGTCGCCGTCGTCTGGGGCTCCAGCTACCTGACGGCGAAGACCGCCACGGACGCCCTCCCCGTCCCGACCGTTCTCTTCGTGCGGTACGCCGTCGCCGCGCTCGCGTGCGCTGCCGTGCTGCGCCGGTTCGGCGGCACCGCCGGTGGCACCATCAGTGGCCCCACCGGCGGCTTCACCGGTGGCCTCACCCGGGACGAGAAGGTCTACGGCGGTCTGCTCGGTCTCACCCAGGCCGCGGTCCTCGTTCTGGAGACGTACGGCGTCGCCCACACCAGCGCCGGGAACGCGGGCCTGATCATCAGCCTCACCCTCGTCCTCACCCCGGTCCTGGACCGGGTCGCCCTGCCGGGACGGTTCTTCCTCGCCGCCGGGGTGTGCCTGGCGGGTGTCGGACTGCTCGTCTCCGGCAACGGGCTGCGTGCCCCCGGAGCCGGTGACCTGCTGATGCTCGCGGCCGCCGTGGTCCGCGCCGGTCATGTGGTGCTGGTCGGCCGGGTGACCGCGGGCCGGGCCCTGCGCCCGCTGCACCTGACCGCCGTACAGTGCGCCGTCGGCGCCGTCCTGTTCCTGCTGCCCGCGGCCCCCGGGCTGCCGGCGCTGGCCCGGACCGGCGCCGTCACCTGGGCGCAGCTCCTCTACCTGGCCCTCTTCTGCGGCCTGTTCGCCTTCCTCGCCCAGACCTGGGCGGTCCAGCGCACCTCCGCGACCCGGGCCGGGCTCCTGCTGGGCACCGAACCGGTGTGGGCCCTGCTGGTCGGCACCGCCCTCGGCGGCGAGCGGCTCACCGGCCTCTCCGTCCTCGGAGCCGCTCTCGTCGTCACGGGGACGTACTGGGGTCAAGCCGTCGAACGCGCACATCGTGGACCCTCCGCGGCGGCGACTCGCGACGCGGCCCCGCACGGTGCCGCTACAGGCGTCACACAGGGGAGTTAACCTGAGAAACACTTTCAGGAAAGCTTTTGTTCGCTTTGAAGTCATGAATTCTTTCCCGTAGCGCACACGGATTCGGAATTCGACTTATTACTTCACAGGCGTGGCACAACCATCAGGAACCTCTACCCGTCTAAGTCGGCGAAACACCGACCTGCGGGGAGCGACGACCCCGTTTTTTATCTGGGGGCCGTACAGAATGAATCGCACCGTCCTGGCCGGGCGTGAACAGGGGGCGAAACCGGCGGGGGGCCGAGCGGAACGGGAAACCGGCACCGTGAAATGGCGGCGCGCTCATCCGAGAGCGGCCGCCGCGCTGCTCGCGGCACTTCTCACCACCGTGGCGTTCTGTGCCGCCGACGTGATCGCCCGCAGCTACCCGTTCGGGCCCCGTACCCGCAGCGTCAACGACCTCGGCAACCAGTACGTGCCCTTCCACGCCCACCTCTGGGACCTGCTGCACGGCAGGGCCGACGGCGGCCTCCTCGTGAACTGGCAGTCCGGCTACGGCTCCAGCTTCCTGCCAGACCTCGGTACCTACCTCAGCAGTCCGTTCGCGGTCCTTGTCGCGGTCTTCCCGCGCGACGAGATCGACCTCGCGGTGTACGCGATCACCGTGCTGAAGACGGCGGTCGCCGGTGCCGCCATGGCCTGGCTGCTGCTGAGCCTGCGCCGCGGCCGCTGGTGGGCGGCCGGCGTCCTGGGCGCCTCCTACGCCCTGTGCGGCTGGAGCCTCGCCCTCGCCTCGTACAACCCGATGTGGCTCGACGGCCTGATCGCCCTCCCGCTGTTCTGCCTGATCGGCGAGTGGGCGATGACCGGCCGGCGCCCGCTGCTCAGCGTGCTGATCGTGGCGCTCGCCTGGATCGCCAACTTCTACACCGCCTACATGGCCACCCTCGGCGCCGCCCTGGTGCTGCTGCTCCGGCTGGTGCTCGCCGAGCTGCCGTGGCGGCGCGCCCTCGCGGTGGTGGGCCGGGCCGGGGTGACCGTCGGGCTGGGCATCGGCCTGGCCGCGCCGCTGGTGATCGTCGTGTACTCCGGCACCAAGCACGCCTACCCGGGCCGCGAGGGCCACTTCGCCCCGGTCGGCACCGAGGACCTGCTCGCCCGCCTGCTGCCGACGACCTACAGCTACAGCTCCCCGGCCCTCTACGTCGGCATCACCGCGCTGGTGCTCGCCCTCGCCCTGCCCTTCCACCGGAAGGTCCCGGTCCGGGTGCGGGCCGGCTGGACGGTCCTGGTGCTCGCGGTCGCCCTCTCCCTCCAGTGGGCGCCGACCAGCCTGGCCTGGCACGCCTTCGCCGCCCCGAACGGCAGCTCCTACCGGCAGGCCTTCGTGCTCTGCGCCCTGCTGGTCATCGCCGCTTGGCATGCACTGGCCTACGGGCTTCCGGACCTGCGGGCACTCGGCGCGGCCGCCGTGCTGCTGGTCCTGATCGCCGCCGCCGCGAGCCGCAGCACCCTCACCCAGCAGCACAGCCACCACACCTGGCCGGTGGTGCTGCTCGCGGTCGCGGGCGCGCTCGGCGGGCTCGCGCTGCTCAGCCTGCGGCACGGCAGGCCGGTGCTGGCCGGGCTGGCCGTGGCGCTGCTGATCGGCGCGCAGTTCGGCGAGGCCGCCGCCACCTCGGCCGTGGCCACCCGGATGCGGCTCGGCCAGATGGACGACTACGCCCCCTGGGGCGACCGCCAGCAGCAGGAGGCGGACGCGGTCGCGAGCGCCGACGCCTGGCCCGCGTACCGCACCGAACCCGGCCGCGACCAGACCGTCGCCAACGACCCCATGATGGTGGGCGGACAGGGCTCCCAGTACTACAGCAGCCTCACCGCCGACGTCCTCAGCCGTACCCTCACCGCGCTCGGCGACGGCTGGACCTCGCGCGGCCGCAGCCTGCAGAGCCTCGACAACCCCGTCACCGACGCGGTCTTCTCGGTGGGCGCCCGGGTGCACAACCCGCCGGACCCGCACCAGAAGTGGCTGCCCCAGGGCGGCGGCCCGTCCACCGTCACCCGCGAGGACGTCCCGCCGCTGGTGACCGTACGGCCCGCCGCCGCGCACTCCACCCCGGCCGCCTTCGGCCCGTCCCCCTACCGCAATCAGGAACTCCTGCTCGGCGCCCGCGTCTACACGCTGCCCCGCACCACCCTCAGCGGTGTGCGCAAGGGCGACGCGGCGCGGGGCCTGCTGGTCGACGGAGTGCAGACGATCACCGCCCAGTGCCGGCCCGGGAGTTCCGTCTTCCTCTGGGCACCGCACTACTCCGGCACCGCCCAACTCGCCAGCGGCGGCGAGCAGAAGCTGTTCCGGTCCGACGCCGAGAACACGAAGATCGCCGCGATGCAGCCGCTCGGCACGGTACGCGCCGCGGGACAGGTCCGGATCGACCTGAAGCCCAACCGGCTCAGCCGCGTCCCGGCACAGGGCGCGGTCGGCTGCCTCGACACCGCGCGGCTGCGCACCGCCGTACAGCACCTGAAGTCCACCGGCGCGACCAAGGTGACCGTCTCCGACGGCACCCTGCACGCCCAACTGCCCGCCGGTAGCTCGGGAACCGCCGTGGTGGCCGCCCCGCGGATCGCCGGCTGGCGCTGTTCCGCGGGCGGCGACGAGGTCGCGGCGGGCGAGTTCTACGGCCTGATCGCCGTCCCGCTCGGCGCCTCCGCCACCAGCCTCACCTGCACCTTCCACCCGCCCGGCCTGCGCCTGGGCACCGCCGTCGGCGGCGCCTCGCTGCTGACTCTGATCCTCATCGGCACCGTCTCGGCCGTACGCCGCAGAACCGCCACCCGCTCCGGCGAGCGCACGACCACCGCTCACTGACCCGTCCCCAGGGGGAAGAAACCCATGCTGATATCGATCGTCGCGCCCTGTTACAACGAGGAAGACGTCATAGAGCGCTTCCACGAGCAGGTCCAGAAGATCGCCAACGAACTCCTGCCGCTCGGCCACGACATGGAGTTCGTGTACGTCGACGACGGCAGCCGTGACCGCACCCTGCCCCTCCTCAGCAAGATCGCCGACGGCGACTCGCGCGTCCGGTACGTCTCCTTCAGCCGCAACTTCGGCAAGGAGTCGGCTCTGCTGGCCGGCCTGAAGCACGCCACCGGCGACGCGGTGATCGTGATGGACGCCGACCTGCAGCACCCGCCGGAGCTCATCAAGCGCATGGTCGAACTGCGCGGCGAGGGCTACGACCAGGTCATCGCCAAGCGCACCCGGCAGGGCGACCGCTTCACCCGCACCCTCACCGCCCGCCTCTACTACCGGCTCATCAACCGGATGGTCGACGTCGAACTCGTCGACGGCGTGGGCGACTTCCGGCTGATGTCCCGCCGGGTGGTGGACGCCGTCGTGAGCCTCACCGAGTACAACCGGTTCTCCAAGGGGCTGTTCGCCTGGGTCGGCTTCCCCAGCACCACCTTCGAGTACGAGAACGCGGTGCGTGAACACGGCAGCAGCTCCTGGTCGTTCCGCAGCCTGCTCAACTACGGCCTCGACGGGCTGCTCTCCTTCAACAACCGCCCGCTGCGCGCCGCGCTCTACCTCGGCCTGACCCTGTTGGCCCTCGCCGGCGCGTACACGGCGTGGATCGTGGGGGGCGCGATGATCAACGGCGTCCAGACGCCCGGCTATGTCACCATCATTACAGCCGTCACCGCCCTGGCCGGCGTACAGATGATCATGCTCGGGGTCATCGGCGAGTACACCGGCCGGATCTACTACGAGGTCAAGGGGCGTCCGCACTTCCTGGTGAAGGCGACGAACGTGGACCGAACGGAAGACCGCAGCCGCGGCACGACGAAGGACCTCATCCCCTGATGCCGAACGCCACCCTGCCGACCGCCACCGGACCCACCCGCCCGATATCCGGGCAGATCATCACCTTCGCGGTGGTCGGCGTCGTCAACACCGCGACGTACTACGGCCTTTACCTGCTTTTTCTGAGGAGTTTGCCGTACCTGGCCGCGCATATTCTCGCGTTTTTCCTGAGCATGATCGGCTCCTTTTTTCTCAATGCGAAGTTCACTTACCGGACCCGTCCCACCTGGCGGAAATTCCTGCTGTTCCCGCTGACCAACGCCACGAATTTCGTGATCACCACCGTGGGGGTGTACGTGATCGTCGACGTGCTGCATGCGGGAAGCAGGTTCGCTCCGCTGATGGCGTCGGCGGCGGCGATTCCGGTGACGTTCGTGGTGTCGCGGTGGGTCATGCTGCCGAAGGTGGAGGCGGCGTAGCCGCGCCGCCCTCTCCCAGGGCGAGCACCTCGTCGATTGCGGACCGGATCTCCTCGTCCTGCAGGAACGCGCGGTAGTCCCGGTACGGGGACAGCCGCCGGTCCGCCCCCCCGGACTGTGGGTCGCCGATGCGTGCCAGCGCCCAGCGGGCGTGGTCGCCGACGGTGCCCTCCAGGAACTCGGCCTCGCCGGGGTCGTCCAGGAGTGCGGCCAGCCCGTCGGCGTAGGGGGCCGCCCGTGCCCCCAGGACCGCGAGCAGGTGGGCCGCCCGGTACCGCACACCGGTGTCCGGGTCGGCGAGCAACTCGCCTGCGAGAGGCAGCAGCTCGGGCGCCGCGGAGGGCCGGACCACCAGCAGCCGCCAGGCCTCGTCCAGCGCGGCCCCGCACAGCGGCGCGTCGCCCGTCCGGCGCGCCGCACCGACGAGCCGGACGAGGAAGCGGAGCGCGGCCGCGGGCGCGTCCTCGAACAGAAAGGCCGTCCAGGAGGCCACGTCCGAACGACTGAAGGCGTCGTCGATGTTCGGCACGTACCAGATGTCCTCGAACCGGGGACGCAGGGTCGGGTCGGAGAGGATCTCCACCAGCAGGTCCACCTCCCGGACCGGTGCCTGGGCGTCGAACGCGCTCCAGGCGTGCACGGCCGCGACCCGCATGACGGCGGGACCGGCTCGCAGGACCTCCTGCACCACGGCACGCACCCGGGCCTCGGCCTCGGCGGAGTCCGCCGCGGCGGTACCCAGCGCGAGCAGCAAGGGCAGCCGCACGGTCAGGTCCGTCTCGGCACTCCGCCACTCCCCATCCCCGTGATCCCGGCAAGCCGGCTCCCCGCCGGACATCCTGTCATCGAGGACAGCCGCGGAGCACGAGGGAGGGTGTGAGGGTGTAGGGGGAGGACGTTCTCCGTCGTCGCCTCATGGGCATGATCAGGGTGCCGTCGGCTGTGGTCGCGTGCGCCGATGGAATGCGTTGCATAAAAGTGCAGGGAACCGTATAGTCATGCCATCTGGAGGAGGATGGACATGGCGGTACGTGCGGCGGTGGCCGGAGCGAGCGGGTACGCGGGCGGAGAGGTCCTGCGGCTGCTCCTCGCGCACCCCGAGGTCGAGATCGGCACCCTGACCGGCAACTCCAACGCGGGCCAGCGCCTGGGCGCGCTCCAGCCGCATCTGCTCCCGCTGGCCGACCGGGTGCTGGCGGAGACGACCGCCGAGGCCCTCGCCGGGCACGACGTCGTCTTCCTCGCGCTCCCGCACGGACAGTCCGCCGCCGTCGCCGAGCAGCTCGGCCCGGACGTCCTCGTCGTCGACATGGGCGCCGACTTCCGGCTGACCGACCCGGCCGACTGGGAGCGTTTCTACGGCTCCCCGCACGCCGGCACCTGGCCCTACGGCCTCCCCGAACTTCCGGGTGCCCGTGCCGCGCTGGAGGGGTCCAAGCGCATCGCGGTGCCCGGTTGCTACCCCACCGCCGTCTCCCTCGCCCTGTACCCGGCCTACGCCGCCCGGATCGCCGAGCCCGAGGCGCTGATCGTCGCCGCGTCCGGCACCTCCGGCGCGGGCAAGGCGCCCAAGCCGCACCTGCTGGGCAGCGAGGTCATGGGCTCCATGTCGCCGTACGGCGTCGGCGGCGGCCACCGGCACACCCCCGAGATGATCCAGAACCTGAGCGCGGTGGCGGGGGAGCGCGTCGCCGTCTCCTTCACGCCGACGCTCGCGCCGATGCCGCGGGGCATCCTCGCCACGTGCAGTGCCAAGGCCGTGGCCGGGGTGACCGGGGAGTCCGTGCGCGCGGTCTACGAGAAGGCCTACGCCGACGAGCCCTTCGTCCATCTGCTCCCCGAGGGCCGGTGGCCCGCCACGGCGTCCGTCCACGGTTCCAACGCCGTTCAGGTGCAGGTCGCATACGACGAGTCGGTGGGCCGCATCATCGCGATCAGCGCCATCGACAACCTGACCAAGGGCACCGCCGGCGGTGCCGTCCAGAGCATGAACCTCGCCCTGGGTCTCGCCGAGACCACCGGGCTGACCACGATCGGAGTTGCGCCGTGAGCGTGACGGCAGCGAAGGGATTCACGGCCGCGGGCATCGCCGCCGGGATCAAGGAGAGCGGCAACCCGGACCTGGCCCTCGTGGTCAACACCGGGCCCCGCCTTGCCGCCGCGGGCGTCTTCACCTCCAACCGCGTGAAGGCCGCGCCCGTGCTGTGGTCCGAGCAGGTGCTCAAGAGCGGTGAGCTGACCGCCGTCGTCCTGAACTCGGGCGGCGCCAACGCCTGCACGGGTCCCAAGGGCTTCCAGGACACGCACGCGACCGCCGAGAAGGTCGCCGAGTCGCTCAACACCGCGGGGTACGACGAGACCGGCGGCCATGCGGCCGGCCTGGTCGCCGTCTGCTCCACCGGCCTGATCGGTGTACTGCTGCCCATGGACAAACTGCTGCGCGGCGTCGACAAGGCGGTCGCCCAGCTCAGCCCGCACGGCGGCGAGAAGGCCGCCATCGCCATCAAGACCACCGACACCGTGCACAAGACGTCCGTGGTCACCAAGGACGGCTGGACCGTCGGCGGCATGGCGAAGGGCGCCGGCATGCTCGCCCCGGGCCTCGCCACCATGCTGGTCGTGCTCACCACGGACGCGGTCGTCGAGAGCGACGTACTGGACCAGGCACTGCGGGCCGCCACGCGAACCACTTTCGACCGTGTCGACTCCGACGGCTGCATGTCCACCAACGACACCGTGCTGCTGCTCGCCTCGGGCGCCGCCGACGTCACCCCGGAGTACGAGGAGTTCGCCGAGGCCGTCCGCGCCGTCTGCGACGACCTCGGCCAGCAGCTGATCCGGGACGCCGAGGGCGCCAGCAAGGACATCAAGGTGGAGGTGGTCAACGCCGCCTCCGAGGACGACGCCGTCGAGGTGGGCCGCTCCATCGCCCGCAACAACCTCCTCAAGTGCGCCATCCACGGCGAGGACCCCAACTGGGGCCGCGTCCTCTCCGCCATCGGCACCACCAAGGCCGCCTTCGAGCCGGACCAGCTCAACGTCGCCATCAACGGCGTCTGGGTCTGCAAGAACGGCGGTGTCGGCGAGGACCGCGAGAAGGTCGACATGCGCTACCGCGAGGTGCACATCGTCGCCGACCTCGCCGCGGGTTCCGAGACCGCCACCATCTGGACCAACGACCTGACCGCCGACTACGTCCACGAGAACAGCGCCTACTCGTCATGAGCGTCACGCGTAAGCACACCGCGCTGCCCAAGGCGCAGATCCTCATCGAGGCCCTGCCCTGGCTGGTCCGTCACAACGGCAGGACCGTCGTGATCAAGTTCGGCGGCAACGCCATGATCGACGAGGACCTGAAGGCGGCCTTCGCCCAGGACGTCGTCTTCCTGCACCACGCCGGCCTCAAGCCGGTCGTCGTGCACGGCGGCGGCCCGCAGATCAGCGCCGCCCTCGACAAGCACGGCATCGTCAGCGAGTTCAAGGCCGGGCTGCGGGTCACCACCGAGGACGCCATGGACGTCGTACGGATGGTGCTCGCCGGGCAGGTCCAGCGCGAGCTGGTCAACCTGCTCAACCAGCACGGGCCGCTAGCCGTCGGACTGACCGGCGAGGACGCCCACACCATCACCGCCACCAAGCACCGGCCCGAGATCGACGGCGAACTCGTCGACATCGGGCGGGTCGGCGAGATCACCGCGATCGACACGGGCGCGATCGAGGCACTGCTCGCCGACGGCCGGATCCCGGTCGTCTCCTCCATCGCCCGCTCCGAGGACGACGGACATGTCTACAACGTCAATGCTGATACGGCGGCTGCGGCACTCGCTGCTGCTCTGGGCGCCGAGACCCTCATGGTCCTCACCGACGTCGAGGGCCTCTACGAGGACTGGCCGAACTCCGACGAGGTGATCAGCCGCCTCACCGCTTCCCAACTGGAGAAGCTGCTGCCGGAACTCAGCTCCGGCATGGTGCCGAAGATGGAGGGCTGCCTGCACGCCGTACGCAACGGCGTCACCACCGCCCGCGTCATCGACGGCCGGGTCCAGCACTCGATCCTGCTGGAGATCTTCACGGACGAAGGCATCGGCACGATGGTCGTGCCGGACCAGGAGGGGGAGTCATGAGCAACCAGGAACTGACCGCGCGGTGGCAGGGCGCGCTCATGAACAACTACGGCACCCCGCGACTGCCGCTCGTCCGCGGCGAGGGCGTCAAGGTCTGGGACACCGAGGACCGGCAGTACCACGACTTCGTCGGCGGTATCGCCACCAACGCGCTCGGCCACGCCCACCCGGCGGTCGTCGAGGCCGTGACCCGGCAGATCGCGTCCCTCGGCCACATCTCCAACTTCTTCATGGCCGAGCCCACCGTCGCCCTCGCCGAGCGGCTGATCCAGCTCTTCGGCCGGGAGGGCAGGGTCTTCTTCTGCAACTCCGGCGCCGAGGCCAACGAGGCCGCCTTCAAGATCGGCCGGCTGACCGGGCGGACCCACATGGTCGCCACCGACGGCGGCTTCCACGGCCGGACGATGGGCGCCCTCGCGCTCACCGGACAGCCCGCCAAGCAGGACCCGTTCCGCCCGCTGCCCGCCGACGTCACCCACGTGCCCTTCGGCGACGCGCAGGCGCTGGCCGCCGCCGTCACCGAGGAGACCGCGCTCGTCGTCATCGAGCCGATCCAGGGCGAGAACGGCGTGGTCGTGCCCCCGGCCGGCTACCTCAAGGCGGCCCGCGCGATCACCGCCGCCACCGGCGCGCTGCTCGTCCTCGACGAGGTGCAGACCGGGATCGGCCGCACCGGCACCTGGTTCGAGTACCAGGCCCACGAGGGCGTGCTGCCCGACGTCGTCACCCTCGCCAAGCAGCTGGGCGGAGGGCTGCCGCTCGGCGCGACCGTGGCCTTCGGCCGCGCCGCCGAACTCCTCCAGCCCGGCCACCACGGCACCACCTTCGGCGGCAACCCGGTCGCCTGCGCCGCCGGCCTCGCCGTGCTCGACACCATCGAGAACGAGGGGTTGCTGGAGAACGTCAAGCGGCAGAGCGGGAGGTTGCGGGACGGAATCGAGGGTCTCGGCCACGGGTTGATCGATTATGTCCGGGGCGCGGGCCTCCTCCTGGGTATCGTGCTCACCGAGCCGCTGGCAGCGCAGGTGCAGCAGGCGGCTCAGGAGGCCGGGTTCCTGGTGAACGCGCCCGCTCCCGACGTCGTACGGCTGATGCCGCCGCTGAACCTCCGCGACGCCGAGGCGGACGCGCTGCTGAGCGCCCTGCCCGGCATCCTCGACGCAGCGAGCGGGGACGGACGATCCGGAGAATGAGACGACGATGAGCCAGGCGCAGGAGTTCGACCAGTCGGGCGGGGCGGGGCCTGCGGTGCCGCAGACCCGGACCGCCCGGCACCGCCGGATCGTGGACATCCTCAACCGGCAGCCGGTGCGCTCGCAGAGCCAGCTCGCGAAACTGCTGTCCGACGACGGGCTGACGGTGACCCAGGCGACGCTCTCCCGGGACCTCGACGAGCTGAACGCGGTGAAGATCCGCAACACCGACGGCGAGCTGATCTACGCGGTGCCCAGCGAGGGCGGCTTCCGCACACCGCGCGCCCCGCTGGGGGAGTCGGCGAAGGAGGAGCGGATGCGCCGCCTCTCCCAGGAACTCCTGATCTCGGCCGAGGCCTCGGCGAACCTGGTCGTCCTGCGCACCCCGCCCGGCGCTGCCCAGTTCCTCGCGTCCTCGATCGACCAGGCGGAACTGCACGACATCCTCGGGACGATCGCCGGCGACGACACGGTGCTGCTGATCAGCAGGGAGCCGACCGGCGGGCAGGCCCTCGCGGACCACCTGCTGCGCCTGGCCCAGAACGGCCACTGACGGCCCCCGAGGGGCACAGGGGGCCGCCGAACCCGCCGCCGACCCGCGTGCGGGGCCCGGTCCGCCGACGGACAATGGCCGTGTGATCTTCCGCGGCGAGCGGTCAGGCGGGCGGGCAATCCCCTGGCGGCCGTCGAACGTACACAGGGGTGTGTCGGGATTCCGGTTCCCTGTCGGCCGGCTCCCGGACGAGGCTCTGCTGTCCGGGCTGGCCACCGGAGACCCGGAGCTCGCGGAGATCTTCGTACGGAGATTCCAGCACCGGGTCTTCGGGGTCGCGATGGCCGTCACCCGGGACCAGCAGCTCGCCGAGGACGTCGCCCAGCAGACGTTCGAGCGCGCATGGCGGCATGCCCAGATCTACGACTCGCGCCGCGGCTCGGTCGGGACCTGGCTCACCACCATCGCCCACAACCTCGCCGTCGACGCCGTCCGGGCCCGGCGGACCGAACCGATGGCACCCGAGGACCTCGACCCCCTCCTCGACGCGGTCACCGAGACCCCTGAGCGGTGGGCGCTGGCCGACGAGGCCTCCACCCAGCTCCGGGCCGCGCTGGCCCGGCTGCCGCGGGAACAGGCCCGGGCCCTGATGATGGCCGGCATCTACGGCATGACGGCCCAGCAGATCGCCGACGCGGAACGGATCCCGCTGGGCACGGCCAAGACGCGGATCAGAGCGGCGATGGCGAAACTCCGCACCGCGCTCGCGTCCCCGAAGGGAGGCGACCATGTCCGGTGACGCGCACTGCGAGAAGCTGCGCGAGGTCGGCGCCGAACTGGCGCTGGGCGTCCTGCCCGGCCGCGAGCGGGCCGAGGCGGTCGCCCATCTGGACGGGTGCGCGGCCTGCCGGGAGTACGTACGCCAACTCACCGGGATCGGCGACCGGTTGATCGGCCTGCTGCCGGAGAGCGACCCGCCGCCCGGCTTCGAGACCCGGGTGGCGCGCAGCCTGGCCGAGCAGGCGGCGGGGGCCGAGGGGGCCCGTGCCGTCCGGCGTGGCCATGTCCGGGTCCGACGGCTCCGGCTGCGGCTCGCCGCGGTCGCCGCCACCGCCGCGGTCGCCGTCGGCTTCGCCGGCTGGGCGGTCGGCAGCGCCGTCGAGGGAGCCGTCACCGCCTCGGCGCCCGCGGTCGAGTCCGAGCCCGTGCTGGTCGGGGACATGATCCCGGCCGGCGGCGGGCAGCCCGTCGGCGAGGTCTACGCCCACCCGGGCAGCCCCGCCTGGATGTTCGTCTCCGTCGCCCTCCCCGGCACTCCCTACAACGGCAGGGTCACCTGCCTCCTGGCCCGCGCCGACGGTACGAGCACGCGGGTCGGTGACTTCCCGCTGCGCGACGGACGCGGCAACTGGGGCGTGGCGGTCCCCGTGGACCTCACCAGGTACTCCGCCGCCCGCCTCACCTCCGCCGACGGCTCCGTCCTCGCCACCGCCCAGCTGCAGAAGGGCAAGGTGGTGACCCCGGAGGTGTCATGACAGCACCGCCCCCGAGCCGAGCCGGTGCAGCAGGGCGTACGGCCCCTGTCGCCCGAGAAGATCCGCGTGCGCGCCGTCCTCGACGACCCGGCCGTGGTCGAGCACCACGATCCGGGTCGCGTCGCGGACGGTCGGCAGCTGGTGCGAGATGACCACGGTGGTCCGCCCGGCCATGAGCCGGCGCAGCGGCTCCATGATCCGCCGCGCCGAGCGGACGTCCAGTCCGGCGGTCGGCTCGTCCAGGAGGAGCACCGGGGCGTCCCGGACCATCGCCCGGGCGATCGCCAGCCGCCGGCACTGTCCGCCGGAGAGCGTCCGGCCGCGCTGTCCGACGAGCGTGTCGTAGCCGTCCGGGAGCCGCTCGACGAACTCGTGGGCGTCCGCGGCCCGCGCCGCCGCGACGATCTCCGTCTCCGTGGCCGACGGCCGGCCGTAGGCGATGTTCTCCCGCACGGTGCCGTGGAAGACGAGCGTCTCCTGCAACACCACCGCGATGTTCTCCCGGACGTCGGTCAGGCTGAGCTCGCGCAGATCGGTGCCGTCGAGCCGGACCGCGCCCCGGTCGGGGTCGTAGAACCGCAACTGCAGTTTCGCGAGCGTGGACTTGCCCGACCCGCTCGCCCCGACCAGCGCCAGCGTCTCCCCGGGAGCCGCCCGGAACGACACGTCGGACAGCGTCCAGGCCGCCGTGCCGGGATAGCGGAACCACACCCCGTCGAACTCCACCGCGCCCCGGGCCCGGCGGAGCCGACGCGCGCCGGCCGCCTCGGTCACCTGGGGCCGCTCGTCGAGCAGTTCGATGATCCGTTCCGCGGCGGCGGAGGCCGTGTAGAAGGTGGTGCCGAGCCCGGACAGCCCGTGGACCGGGCCGTACAGCTTGCCGATCAGCGCGAGGAAGACCAGCAGCCCGCCGAGCGTGAGCTGGCCCTGGGCCAGTTTCCAGGTGCCGAGAGCCAGCACCGCGAGGCCGCCGGCCACCTCCACGAACTCGACCGCGGGCGCGTACACGGCATGGATCCGCGCCGAGGCCATCGCCGCCCGGAACCGGCCGGCGTTCTCCCGCTCGAACCGGCGTGCCTCCCACGCCTGCCGGTTGTACGCCTGCACGAGGACGACGTTGCCCAGCGACTCCTCGGCGATCGCGCCGAGCGCCCCGCCGCGCCGCCTGCGCTCCCGCGAGACGTCCCTGACCAGCCGCGAGAAGTACCGGGCCGCACCCCAGAACAGCGGTACGACGACGAGGGCGAGCAGGGTCAGGTCCCAGCGCAGGTAGAACAGCATGCCGAGGTAGACGCCCAGGCTGATCACGTAGTACAGGGCGTCCGCGACACCCGAGAGCAGGAACGTCTCCACCGCGTCGACATCGCCCGTCACCCTCGACAGCACGTCCCCGAGCCGTCGGCGCTCGAAGAAGCCGAGCGAGAGCCCCTGGACATGCCGGAAGACGTCGGCGCGCAGCGTGAGCAGGAAACGTTCGCCGACCCAGGTGGAGGTCACGTCGTCGGCGAAGCCGAGCACGCCGGAACAGAGGACGAGGCCCAGGTAGGCGGGCGCGATCCACAGGAAGGGCCGCAACTCCCGCCCGACGAGCACGTCGTCGACGACGAACTTGAAGAGCCAGAGCTCCGCGGCGTCGACGACGGGGCCGGTCAGGCTCAGCAGGACGAGCGGCACGAGCCAGCGGCGGCCGCCTCGGGTGTACGGCCAGAACCGCCGGAAGACCTCGCGTGGGGAGACCCGGGGTGCGGTCGCGACCACGGTGTCCGAGGGGTCGCCGGCCGACAGCAGACGCCGCAGCACTTGCGCCATGAGAGGGGTTCCTCGGAAAACACCGGCGGAGCGGACCGGCTGACCCGGCGCCGGTCCGCTCCGCCTTCAGGTGTGGTCAGTAGCGGTTGCCGTGGTCGTGCCGGTCGCCGTGGTCGTGACCGTGGTCGTGCCGGTCGCCGTGGTCGTGCCGGTGCCCGTGCCGCGAGAAGTCGTCGCGGTCGTGGTTGTGGTCGTGGTCGTTGTGCCGGTTCTTGAACGGCATCAGGTTGCTGAAGACGGCCATGGTGTTCCTCCCGAAACTTGCGTCACAGGGGGTACGGCCGGGGAAGGGATCGGGATGGCGTTTTACGGGACAAATCTGGAAAACTTCTCGGAAATGTCCTGACCGTTGTTCGGCTGCGTGCCGGTGGGGGCTTGTCGCGCAGTTCCTCCCCCAGCCGTTTCTCTCAAGCCGCGGGCAGTCGTGCCGCTGGGGCGGCACGGGTGGGCGCGGGCGGCACCCGGCAAGCGCCGGTGAGCGTCCCTACCCTCACCTCAGCCCAGGCGCGCGGCCAGCCCCCCGGTGCACCGCACCTCATCACCAGCCGTGATCAACAGCCCTTCCACATCCGGCAGCGACTCCAGCCAGGCCAACCCGGCCCGCGACCCCATCGCGAACGCCGCCGTGGCCCAGCAGTCCACCCACGTCAGCCGCGGCCCCACCACCGTCACCGCCACCAGATCCGTCACCGCCGACTTCCCGGTCCGCGGATCGACGATATGGGCGCCCCGCTCCGCCGTACCGGACGTGGCGACCGCCAGTTCCGCCACCCCCGCCGCCGAGATCACCGCCGCCAGCCCACCCGGCCGCAACGGGTCGGCGATCCCCACCCGCCACGCCCGCGTCGGCTCGGGTGCGCCGAACATCTGGACGTCGCCGCCGCCGTTCACGCTCACGCCGCTCACCCCGGCCACCCGGGCCAGCGTCTGCGCCGCCCGCTCCGCGGACCAGCCCTTCACGATCCCGGTGGGATCGAGTCGCCCCCGGTAGCGCGTGCTGAACCAGCCGTCGCTCACCCGCTCCGCCTCGGCCGCCAGTTCCAGCACCTCGGCGACCTCGGGATCGCAGTCGCCGACGCCGATCTCCTCCCGTGCAAGCCGGGACAGCTGGCTGTCCTCGCGGTACGTGCTGAACACCTCGTCGACCTGGTGCAGTCCGGCGACCGCCTCGTCGAGGGCCACCCGTACGGCATCCGGATCCCCGCCGCGGACGTCGAAGGAGAAGACGGTCCCCATGACCTCCTCCGCATGACGCACCGCGGCGGGAGCCTCCGCGGACTCGGCCACCGCCTCAGCCACCGGCCTGGTCCAGCGCCGACTGCAGGGACTGCTTGTAGCCGGTGCTGGTGTAGGTGGCCCCGGAGACGGAGTCGATGTTCGCGCTGCCGGCCGCCACCGCCTCCTGGTTGAGCTTCGGCACGGAGAGCGCCGTCTTCTGGTCGCTGGTGCCGCCGCTGGGCGCCTGCACCGCCTCCGCCTTGGTGATCTTCCCGCCGGAGACGGTGATCCTGACCTGGACCGGCCCGTACTGGGTCTGCGCGACCTGCCCGGTCACCGTCTTGGCCTGCGCCTGCGCCGCCCCGGAGGAGGACGAGCCGGACGAGGAACCGGACGACGCGCTCGCTTCCTTCAGCTTGTCCAGCGCCGACTGCAGCGACTGCTTGTAGCCGGTGCTCGTGTACGTCGCCCCGGAGACCGAGTCGATGTTCGCGCTCTGCGCCGCCACCGTCTCCTTGTTGAGCTGCGGCACCGACAGCGCGGTCTTCTGGTCGCTGGTGCCGCCCTTGGGCGCCTGGATCGCCTGGGCCTGGGTGATCTTGCCGTTGGCGACGGTCAGCCGGACCTGTACGACTCCGTACTGCGTCTGGGTCGCGTCCCCGTCCACCGTCGTGGCCCCGGCGGCCCCGGTGCCGCCCTGCGGCGACTCCTGCCCCGCCGCCGCGGCCGACGGGGCCGCGCCCGCCGCGGACGCGGACGCAGGGTCCGACGACGGCTTCAGCGACAGCAGCAGCACGACACCGGACACGGTCGCCGCGGTGGCCAGCACCACACGCCTGATGGGGTGACTCTTCCTCATCGCTTACGAACTCCCGATTCCCTGGATTCCCGTGTGGTCCCGTCGCTCACATCTCGAACGACTCGTGATGGATGCGGCGGGCGGGAACTCCCGCGCCGCGCAGTGCTTCGTACACGCCCTGCGCGAACCCGGGCGGGCCGCACATGAAGACGTCGTGGTTGTCGATGTCCGGGATCTTCCGCTGGAGGTTCTCCGCGGAGATGTCCGGCCGCTCGCCCTCCGGGCTGTTGACCGCGTACATCAGCCGGGCCCCGCGCTCGTTGGCGATCTTCGCCAGTTCGTCCCAGAGCGCCAGGTCCTGCGTGGTGTTGGCCCGGTAGAGCAGGGTCAGGTCGCCCGCGGCACCGGGCAGCGTCTCGAACAGCGCCCGCATGGGCGTGATCCCGACGCCGCCCGCCACCAGCAGGACCTTGCCGCGGCTGCGCCGGGACGCGGTCATCGCCCCGTACGGCCCTTCGGCCCACACCTTGGTTCCGGGCCGTAGTTCGCGCAGCCGCGCGCTGTGGTCGCCGATCGCCTTGACGGTGATCCGCAGCATGTCGGGGCGAGGCGCCGCCGACAGGGAGTACGGGTGCGAGCTGAACCGCATTCCGGGAGCCATGAACCGCCAGCGGAAGAACTGGCCGGCCTCCGCGCCCATCCGGTGCAGCTTGCGCCCGCCGATCAGCACGGACACGATGCCCGGCGTCTCCTCGATGACCGCCTCGACCCGCATCCGGTGCCGCAGGTTGAGCCGGATCGGGGTGAGGATCCGGTACCAGACCACCAGCGCGGTGACCGCGCCGTACAGCCCGTACCAGAAGGTCTTGGCCATCGGCGTGAGCGCGAAGTCGTTGCCGGTGGTGATCTGGTGCCAGAAGGTCAGGAACACCGCCGCGTACGTCAGCAGGTGCACGTGGTACCAGGTGTCGTACGGCATCCGGCGCCGCACCGGCCCGATCGAGGTCAGGCCGATGACGACGAACAGGCCGGTCCCGATGGCCGCCTTGCCCATGTCGGGAAGCTGGTTCACGGAGTCGATGGTCTGCTGGACGATGTCGTTCAGCGTCTTGCCGGCCTGCAGCGCGTAGCCCCACATGATGAGGAAGACGTGCGCGAAGACCAGGCAGAGCGTGTAGCGGCCGCTCATCGCGTGCCAGCGGGCGACCCGGTCGGAGCCGACCCGCCGCTCCAGCGCGGGTACCCGGGCCATCTGAAGGACGACCAGGGCCATCAGGTAGCCGGCCAGCAGACCGGTGATCCGGCCGGCGTTGAGGATCTTGCCGTTCTGGTCGGCGATGGACGGGGTGTTGTGCCACCACAGCCAGAGCACGGCCGCCGCGCCCGCCCATACGGCGAGCAGCAGCGGTACGGCCGGGGAGCGGCGCGGGCGGATGCGGCGCATCGTCTGGCGGCGGGCGGCACGTCCGCCTGCGAGCGTGGTGGTCACGGTTCCTCCGTAGGGACTTGACCCTTGGCCCACAGGTACGTGGCGTATTGCCTGAGCGTTCAGAGTCCCGCGGAGTCCAGTGCGGACTGGAGCGACTGCTGGTATCCCTCGCTGGTGTAGGTGGCTCCGGAGACGGTGTCGATGCTCGCGCTCTGCGCGGCCAGCGCCTCGCTGCGCAGCTGCGGGAGGGCGTAATCGTTGATCTCCTGGTCCCGGGGGTTGTCCGTCGGGTACTGGACCGCCGTGACGTCGGTGATCTTGCCGTTCTTGATGGTCACCTTGACCTGGACGGGACCCCAGCGGGTCTGGACGGTGTCCCCGGTGACGGTCTTGGTGCCGGTGCTGCTGCTCCCGGACTTGCCGGAGTCGCCGGTCGCGCCCGGGGAGGCGCTCGCGCTGCTCGACGGGGCCGGGGCCTGGGCCGCCGAGTCCGTGATCACCGTCGGGCTGGTGTGCGGCTTCAGCGCCAGCAGCAGCACTATCCCGGACACGGTCGTGGCGCCGGCCAGCAGGATGCGGCGCAGGGGCCGGTTCTTGTTCAGTGCGTGCACGACAGGGGCCTCACAGCTCTCGCGGTTCGTCTCACAGTTCGAATGACTCGTGGTGGATGCGGCGGTCGGGCACCCCGGCCGCGCGCAGCGCCCCGTACAGCTCCTGGGCGAAGCCGTGCGGACCGCAGATGTACACGTCGTAACCGGCGAGGCCCGGGAAGGTCGCCCGCAGCGACTCCGCCGTGAGGGCGGGGCGCTCGCCCCGCGGACCGTTGAGGGCGTACAGCAGCTGGGCGCCGCGCCAGCGCGCGATCGCCTCCAGCTCGCCGGCCAGCGCCAGGTCCTCGGCCGTACGCGCCCGGTAGAGCAGCGTGACCTCGCCGGGCAGGGTCTCGAAGAGCGCCCGCAGCGGGGTGACGCCGACGCCGGCCGCGATCAGCAGGGTCCGGTGGCTGGTGACCCGGTCCGCGGTGAGGGAGCCGTAGGGGCCCTCCGCCCACACCCGGGTACCGGGGCGCAGCAGCGGCACGGCCGCGCTGTGGTCGCCGAGCGCCTTGACCGTGATCCGCAGCAGGTCGCCGCGCGGCGGCGCCGAGAGCGAGTACGGGGTCGACGTCCGGCCCATGCCGTCGCCGCCGAAGAAGCGCCAGCGGAAGAACTGCCCGGCCTGGGCGCCCAGTTCCCCGATCCGCCGGCCCTGGACGACGACCGAGTACACGCCCGGCGCCTCCTGCTGCACGGAGTGCACCCGCAGCCGGTGCCGGAGGTTGAGCCGCACCGGCGCCAGGATCCGGAACCACACCACCAGGGCGGCGACCCCGAGGTACAGCGCGTACCAGAAGGCGGTGGCGACCGGCTTGCCGTTGAGGTCGTTGCCCAGCGTCAGCTGGTGGAAGAAGGCGAGGAAGACGGCCGCGTAGGTGAGCAGGTGGACGTAGTACCAGAACTCGTAGCTGGTCCGGCGGCGCGCGGCGCGCATCGAGGTGATGCCGACGGCGAAGAGGATCACCGTGCCGGCGGTCGCCTTGAGCATGTCGGGGTAGTCCAGGACGACGTTCAGCGTCTCGTGGACGAGGGAGGCGTGGTCCTGGGCCGCGTACCCGGTGAGGATCAGCACGACGTGCGCGACCAGCAGGCAGACCGTGTAGCGGCCGGCCATCGCGTGCCAGCGGGCGACCCGGTCCGAGCCGACCCGCACCTCCAGCAGCGGCACCCGGGCCATCAGGCCGACGAGCACCGCACAGGCGTACCCGCACAGTAGGCCGGCGATCCGCCCGGCCCCGGTCAGCCAGCCCGCCGCACCCACGACGGAGCCGGTGTCCGACCACCACAGCAGGATCACGGCCCCGGCCCCGGCCCACAGCACGGCGAGCACGGCGGCGGGGGAGCGGCGCGTGGCCACGGCGGGTACGGCCGGAGTCGTGCGCCGTTCGTCCACGGTCGTCATGAGTCGCGTCCTTTCTCCGGTCAGGACGCCACTGTGCAGCCCGAACCTCTGAGCACCTTCTGAACCGGGACCGTCTGAGCGGGCTCAGAGGAAATTCAGAGGGCGGGCGGCCGCTCATCGCTCCCGTGGGGAGGGATGCTGGGAGACGCGATGAATACGACCCGCTCCGGCCGCCCCGCCCTCACCCGCCCCGACGGCACCCAGCTCCGCGTCCTCGTCGTCGACGACGACCCCGACCTCGCGGAGGTCCTCACCGGTGCCCTGCGCTACGAGGGCTGGGAGGTCCGCGCGGCCGGCGACGGCGCGAGCGCGCTGGCCGCGGCCCGGGAGCTGCTGCCGGACGCGGTGATCCTCGACGTGATGCTCCCGGACACCGACGGCTTCGCCGTGCTCCGCTCGCTGCACCAGGTCAAGCCGGACGTCTGTGTGCTCTTCCTCACCGCCCGGGACGCCGTCGAGGACCGTATCGCCGGCATCACCGCGGGCGGCGACGACTACGTCACCAAGCCCTTCAGCCTGGAGGAGGTGGTCGCCCGGCTGCGCGGCCTGCTGCGCCGCGCCGGCATGGCCCGCCAGCAGGAGGACGGCCCGCGCCTCGTCGTCGGCGACCTCGCCATGGACGAGGAGGCCCGCGAGGTGACCCGGGCGGGCGAGCTGATCGAGCTCTCCCCGACCGAGTTCGAACTCCTGCGCTTCCTGATGCGCAACCCGCGCCGCGTCCTCAGCAAGGCGCAGATCCTCGACCGGGTGTGGTCGTACGACTTCGGCGGCCGTGCCCACGTCGTCGAGCTGTACATCTCCTACCTGCGCAAGAAGGTGGACGCGGGCCGCGAGCCCATGATCCACACGGTCCGTGGCGCCGGGTACGTCCTCAAGCCGGTGACCCGGTGAAGCCGCTACGGCGGCTACGGCACCTGCCCCGCCTCCGCACCCTCCGCGCCCGTCTCACCGCGGGCCTGGTCGTGCTGCTCGCGGTGAGCTGCGCGGCCGTCGGCGTCGCGGCCGTGGTCGAACTGGACGGCTTCCTCACCGGCCGCCTCGACCAGCAGCTCCAGCAGACCGGCCCCAGCTTCCCGCAGTCCCTCGAACACGGCACGTACAAGCCCAGCGACCGGGACGGCGACGAACACGGCGACACCCGCCGCCAGGCCGCCGGCACCTTCGGCGCCCGCCTGCTGAAGGGCCGGGTCACCAACGCGGCCCTGATCCCCTCCGGCGCCGACCCGGACCTGACCGTCACCCTCACGGCCGGCGACCGTGCGGCCCTGGCCGGGCTGCCGGTGGACGCGCGCGGCCACACGGTCCACCTCTCCTCGATCGGGGACTACCGGCTGCTGGCCTGGACGGGCCGCGACGGCGACGTACTGATCACCGGTCTGCCCCTGGAACCCGTACGGGCCACCGTGCACCGCCTGGAACTGGTCGCCGCCGCCGTCTTCGCCCTGGCCCTGGCCGTGGCCGGAGTGGCCGGCGCCCTCTGGGTCCGCTGGTCCCTGCGCCCGCTGAGCCGCGTCGCGGACACCGCGGCCCGGGTCAGCGAACTCCCGCTCGCCAGCGGCGAGGTGGCCCTGCCGCCCCGCGCCCCCGAGTCCGACCCCCGCAGCGAGGTCGGCCGGATGGCCGCCGCCTTCAACCGCATGCTGGGTCACGTCGAGGACGCGCTGACGAAGCGCCATGCCAGCGAGGAACGCCTGCGCACCTTCGCGGCCGACGCCAGCCACGAGCTGCGCACCCCGGTCGCCTCGGTCCGCGGCCACGCGGAACTGGCGCTGCTCCACCCGGGCCCGGTGCCTCCCCAGGTCACCCGCGCCCTGGAACGCATCGCCGCCGAGTCCTCCCGGATGGGCGAGATGGTCGACGACCTCCTCCTCCTGGCCCGCCTGGACGCGGGCCGTCCCCTGGAACGCCACCCGGTGGACCTCACCCACCTGGTCCTGGACGCGGTCACGGACGCGCGAGCCGCGGGCCCGGACCACCGCTGGACCCTGGACCTCCCCGAAGAACCGGTGACGGTGACCGGCGACACCCACCGCCTGCAACAGGTGCTGGCCAACCTGCTGGCCAACGCGCGTCTGCACACACCGGCCGGCACGAAGGTGACGGTGACACTGGAGACGGACGGCGGCAGGACACTCCTTCACGTCCACGACGACGGCCCCGGAGTTCCGAAGGACATCCAGCCGGGCGTCTTCGAGCGCTTCACCCGGGCCGAACACCGCCGTCGCGCGGATGCCCCCGGCGGCGGAGCGGGCCTGGGCCTGTCGATCGTGGCGGCGGTGGTGGAGGCGCACGGGGGGACGGTGACCATGGAGAGCCGCCCGGGTGCGACGACGTTCTCGGTCGGACTTCCGGGAACCGGTCCGCGGAGCGCTACAGAGCTGTGAGGGGGACCGGCCGGCCGGCCCGCGCGGCGGCGTTGGCCGAGGCGAGGACCGCGTTGGCGGCGGCCCGCCAGTCGCGTGCGGGCTGCCAGTCCGGCAGCCCGAACGATCCGTGGACGTGGCCGGGCAGGGTCCGGCCGACCGCCTGGACGCCGGCGTCGGGCAACCGGGCCGCACAGGCCTCGCACTCGTCCCTGCGCGGGTCGAATTCCGCGTTGATGAGGTAGGCGGGTGCCACGCCGTCGAGGCTGGGGGCGAAGAGCGGGGACGCGGAGGGGTGGGCCCGCTCGGCGAGCGAGGAGAGACAGAGGTCGATCATGGCGAGGTCGGCCTCGCGTGTCGTGTCGTGTTCGGAGCGAGGGTGCCGCCAGGCACTCGATGTCTTGGTGAGGTCGGTGCCGGCGGCCTCCAGCAGTTGCAGGGCGATGGCGGGGCCGTCGAGGTCCCGTGCCATCAGCGCGACCACGGCCGCGAGGCTCCCGCCCGCTGACACGCCGCCCACCGTGACGGCGTCGCGTGCGATGCCGAGGAATAGGTCTCCTCGCCGACGAGCAGGCCGCTCTCGTCGAACGGCCAGGAGATGAGCATCCGCATCCTGGCGGGTCGGGGAGATCGTTGCGAGGAGCGCGTCCACGTCCTCGTCGACCTCGGCCAGCATGTGCGCGCGCAGCACCTTCAGCTGCCGGACGTGCTTCGGGTCGCTGGTCTGCGCGATACGGGAATCGACGAAGTCGATCATCGCGGTGCGGTTGATGGTCATCTCAATCTCCCAGATCAGGTCTTCCTGGAAGCCGGATGCGCGGCTGGCCCCATTGAACGCGCGGGCCCGCACACTGCCCATCTCCGAACGGAGAGGCGGACTCAGTACCGCGTGAGGGCCGTGTCACCGCTCACCGTCCCGACGGCGATGTGCGGTGCCTTTCCCGGATCCACCCACCGCAGGATCTCCCGCATCGCGTCCACCGGCACGGACACACACCCCGCGGTGGCCCCGTTCCCGTTGACGTGCAGGAAGATCCCGGCCCCGCGCCCCCGGACCGGACGCTCGTAGTTGAACCCGATGACCAGTGCATACGCGTACTGCGTCCCGTACGACGACAGCTGCTCCGCCTCGGTGGCCCGGCAGTCGGCCGGCAGTGGGTCCACCCAACGGTTGTAGGACGTCGAGTCGTTGTCCTGGCACCACCAGGAGGTCGCCGTCACCGCACGGTACTTGACGGAGGTCCCCGTCGGCGCGGCCTGGAGGCCGAACCCGAACGGAAGGTCGTACAACCCCGTCGGAGTCGTGTTCGTACCCTGCTGCCGCGCGGCCCCCTCGACCAGCCCCTTCGCCCCGAACCGGGCCGCGGCCGAGCCCACCTGCACCCACTGCCCGTCCCTCCGCTCCCACCAGGTCAAAGTCCCCGAGGTCGCGTTCAGGGCGGACGCCTCCGCCGTGATCAGCTGGTCGCCGCCGCCCGTGTCGGCCATGCGCGCGGGCAGCGGTGAGGCGTCCCCGTCCCCCGGTGCCGCACCGAGCAGCAGCAGGGACGCGGAGACAAGGGTGACGAGGGCGCCTGTACGCATGGCTCAGACGGTAGACGGAGGCAGCGGCAACGGCAGCCCGGGTAGGCCGTCCAGGCTCACCGCGATGTGGTCCTTCTTCTCGAAGTACGCGCTCAGTGAGGCGTCGTCCTCGCGCGCGAAGCGCTTCCCGTGCAGCTCACGGTCGGCCTCGTACGCCATGTAGGGGACCGCGTAACCACAGCTGTCGCGGATGAGTTCGGCGTGTACGACGATGATCGCGCGCAGGCCGTGCAGGGCCGGGTCGATGTCCGGGAAACGGGTGAGGAGTTCCGCGAAGCGCGGGTCGTCGCGGAAGACCGCCTCACCGCGGCCGTGCACCCGCACGATGTTCGGCGGGCCCTGGAACGCGCACCACATCAGGGTGATGCGGCCGTTCTCCCGCAGATGGGCGATGGTCTCGGCGTTGGAGCCGGCGAAGTCCAGATAGGCGAAGGTGAGTTCGTCGAGTACGGCGAAGGAGCCCTTGAGGCCCTTGGGGGAGAGGTTGACCGTGCCGTCGCCCGCGAGCGGGGCGGTCGCGGTGAAGAACAGGGGCTGTTCCTCGATGAACGTGCGGAGCCTGCCGTCGATGCGCTCATAGGTCTTTCCCATACCTGGAAATTATCGGCGCGGTTACTTCGCACGTCTAAGGAGTTCCGGGATCCGGACAGGCCCCACTGCGGCCGCCCCGGCCGGCGCTGTACACGGGGCGGCCACAGCTGCCTGTCACGTCACTTGGTGAGCGTGCAGGCGGCCAGGGAGTCGAGGCCGGTCGGCTTGGTCGACGTCCGGCCGATCGCGATGGCGATCCGGTCGATGGTCGACTTCCGCTTGTCCTCCAGCGGGCCGAGGATCGCGTTCTGGACGAAGTTCGGGCCGCCCTGGCCCACCGTGGTCTGGAGCCGGTTGTTGGCCTCGGAGATCTGAGTCTGGAGCAGGGTGAGGTTGCGGTCGACCTCGGCCTGCGCGGAGGCGGGGATCGCCGGCAGCTGGGAGGCGACGTCCGGGCAGGTGATCGTGCCGACGGCGCTGCTGCTCGTGTTTCCGGTGCTGCCCGTCGACTGCTGCTGGGTCGCCGCCGTGCTCGGCGTGGCCGAGGCCGAGGCGGTGCCCGTCGCCGTACCGCTGCCGGTGTTCGTGCTCGTCCCGCTCGCGTTCAGGGTGCACGGCGCCAGCGAGTCCAGGCCGGTCGGCTTGGCGGCCGTACGGCCGATCGCGGTCGCGATCCGGTTGATGGTCGCCACCCGCTTGTCCTTGAGGGGACCGAGGATCGCGTTGTTCACGAAGTTCGGCCCGCCCTGGCCCACCGTGTCGACCAGCCGCTTGTTGGCCTCCTGGATCTGCGTCTGGAGGAGCGTGAGGTTGCGGTCGACCTCGGCCTGCGCGGAGGCGGGGATCGCCGGGAGCTGGGAGGCGACGTCCGGGCAGGTGATGGTGCCGGGCGAGGCGGCGAGGGTGCGCGCGTTGCTCGTGCCGCTGCTCTTGTCGGGCGTACCGGCGAGGGCCGAACCGGCGATGACCGCGCCGGAGAGTGCCACGGCGGCGGCACCGCCGATGAGCGCGACACGACGCTTGTTGTACTTCGGAAGAGCCCTGGACATGCGGATGCCTCACTTGGGTCAGAGGTGGGTTTACAAACGCGGCGCCGGCGTTCAGGGATGGGTACGAGTAAGCGGTTTCGTTTGTTCAAACCTTTTTCATATCGGTCAGCCGAACCCGGCTGGATTGACGAATCATGCAGAGCTCTGCATACTCATGCATAACAAGCGGATGTACGTGAGGAGGGACCCATGACCGAGCGCGTCGTACTCGCCTACTCGGGCGGGCTGGACACCTCCGTCGCCATCGGCTGGATCGCCGAGGAGACGGGCGCCGAGGTCATCGCCGTCGCGGTGGACGTCGGCCAGGGCGGCGAGGACCTGGACGTCATCCGCAAGCGCGCCCTGGCCTGCGGCGCGGTCGAGGCGGAGGTCGCCGACGCCAGGGACGAGTTCGCCGACGAGTACTGCCTCCCGGCGATCAGGGCCAACGCCCTCTACATGGACCGCTACCCGCTGGTCTCCGCCCTCTCCCGGCCGGCCATCGTCCGGCACCTGGTCGCCGCCGCCCGCAAGCACGGCGCCACGACGGTCGCCCACGGCTGCACCGGCAAGGGCAACGACCAGGTCCGCTTCGAGGCCGGCATCGTCGCCCTCGCGCCCGACCTGACCTGCATCGCCCCGGTCCGCGACTACGCGATGACCCGCGACCGGGCCATCGCCTTCTGCGAGGCGAAGAACCTCCCGATCGCGACCACCAAGAAGTCCCCGTACTCCATCGACCAGAACGTCTTCGGCCGCGCCGTCGAGACCGGCTTCCTGGAAGACATCTGGAACGGCCCGATCGAGGACATCTACGAGTACACCCGGAACCCGGCCACCCCGCGCGAGCCCGACGAGGTGGTCGTCACCTTCGAGGCGGGCGCCCCGGTGGCGATCGACGGCAGGCCCGTCACCGTCCTCCAGGCCATCCAGGAGCTGAACGAGCGCGCGGGCGCCCAGGGCGTCGGCCGCATCGACATGGTCGAGGACCGTCTCGTCGGCATCAAGTCCCGCGAGGTGTACGAGGCCCCGGGCGCGATCGCGCTCATCACGGCCCACCAGGAGCTGGAGAACGTCACCGTCGAGCGCGAACTAGCCCGCTACAAGCGGCAGGTGGAGCAACGCTGGGGCGAACTCGTCTACGACGGCCTGTGGTTCTCCCCGCTCAAGCGTGCCCTGGACGGTTTCGTCAACGAGGCGAACCGGCACGTCACCGGAGACATCCGCATGACGCTCCACGGCGGCCGCGCGGTCGTCACCGGCCGCCGTTCCGACTCCTCCCTCTACGACTTCAACCTCGCCACCTACGACACCGGCGACACCTTCGACCAGGCCGCGGCCAAGGGCTTCATCGACATCTACAGTCTGTCGTCGAAGATCGCCGCCAAGCGCGACCTGTCTTAAGCAGTAGCGTGACGACCGCCTCCCCGTTCATGGCCGGGGAGGCGGTGCCACATCCGTATCTCTTCTAGGAGCAACGCAAGTGAGCAGCAACAGCGGTGACGTACGGCTCTGGGGCGGCCGTTTCGCCGACGGTCCCGCCGAGGCCCTGGCGAAGCTGTCCGCGTCCGTCCACTTCGACTGGCGGCTCGCGCCCTACGACATCGCCGGTTCGCGTGCCCACGCGCGCGTGCTCCACAAGGCGGGCCTGCTCACCGAGGACGAACTCCAGCGCATGATCGCCGGACTCGACCAGCTCGAAGCCGACGTCGCCGACGGCTCCTTCGTGGGCACGATCGCCGACGAGGACGTGCACACCGCCCTGGAGCGCGGCCTCCTGGAGCGCCTCGGCGCCGACCTCGGCGGCAAGCTGCGCGCCGGCCGCTCCCGCAACGACCAGGTGGCGACCCTCTTCCGGATGTACCTGCGGGACCACGCCCGCACCATCGGCGGCCTGATCGCCGACCTCCAGGACGCCCTGATCGGCCTCGCCGAGGCCCACCCGGACGTGGCGATGCCCGGCCGCACCCACCTCCAGCACGCCCAGCCGGTCCTCTTCGCCCACCACGTCCTGGCCCACGTGCAGTCCCTGACCCGGGACGCGGAGCGGCTGCGCCAGTGGGACGAGCGCACGGCCGTCTCCCCGTACGGCTCCGGCGCCCTCGCGGGCTCCTCCCTCGGCCTGGACCCGGAGGCGGTGGCGAAGGACCTCGGCTTCGAGCACGGCAGCTCCGCGAACTCCATCGACGGCACGGCCTCCCGCGACTTCGTCGCCGAGTTCGCCTTCATCACCGCGATGATCGGCGTGAACCTCTCCCGGATCGCGGAGGAGGTCATCATCTGGAACACGAAGGAGTTCTCCTTCGTGACCCTGCACGACGCGTTCTCCACGGGTTCGTCGATCATGCCCCAGAAGAAGAACCCCGACATCGCGGAGCTGGCCCGCGGCAAGTCCGGCCGCCTGATCGGCAACCTGACCGGCCTGATGGCCACCCTCAAGGCGCTCCCGCTCGCCTACAACCGCGACCTCCAGGAGGACAAGGAGCCGGTCTTCGACTCCTGCGACCAGCTGGAGGTCCTGCTCCCCGCCTTCACCGGCATGATGGCCACCCTCACCGTCAACCGCGAGCGCATGGAGGAACTGGCCCCGGCCGGCTTCTCCCTCGCCACCGACATCGCGGAGTGGCTGGTCAAGAAGGGCGTACCGTTCCGCGTCGCCCACGAGGTGGCCGGCGAGTGCGTCAAGGCGGCGGAGGCCGAGGACAAGGAACTGGACGAACTGACCGACGAACAGTTCGCCAAGATCTCCGCCCACCTGACCCCGGAGGTACGGACGGTCCTCAACGTCCCGGGCGCGCTGGCTTCGCGCAACGGCCGCGGTGGCACGGCCCCGAGCGCGGTGGCGGTACAACTGGCGGAGGTCAAGGCGAACGTGGCGGACCAGCACTCCTGGGCAACGGCTCGGCAGCAGGCTTAAAGGGGCGCTGGGGGTACCCCCGGCCGAAGGCTGGGGGAGGAACTGCGCGACAAGCCACAGGGCGTCCGCACCCGCCACCACACCGCACCGTCCGAGCTCTCGGGCGAAGGCCATCGCGGGTTACGTTGGTCAGGAGCCGAACCGGAGCCGACCCGACGGAGCCCGCGATGCCCTTCGCCCGCCTAGCGACCGTAACGACGCCGACCTCCCACCTCGGCCTCGGCCTCGCCGCGGTCGGCCGCCCCGGCTACATCAACCTCGGCCGCGAAGAGGACCTCGGCACCGATCGCAGCGAAGCTGCGCTGCGCACCCGCGCGCACGAACTCCTCGACGCCGCCTACGCCCAGGGCGTCCGCTACTTCGACGTGGCCCGCTCCTACGGCCGCTCCGAGGAGTTCCTGGCCGAGTGGCTGACCGCCCGTCCCGACGTCACCGACGTCGTCGTCGGCAGCAAGTGGGGCTACACCTACACGGCCGGCTGGTCGACGGACGCCGAGACGCACGAGGTCAAGGACCACAGCCCGCAGACGTACGACCGTCAGCGCGCCGAGACCGCCGCGCTGCTCGGCGACCGGCTCGACCTCTACCAGATCCACTCGGTGACCCCGGACAGCCCCGCCCTCACCGACAAGGAACTCCACGCCCGCCTCGCCGAAGCGGCGGCCGGCGGCCTCACCATCGGCTTCTCCACCAGCGGCCCCGCCCAGGCCGACGCGATCCGCGCCGCCCTCGCCGTGACGGTCGACGGCGAGCCCCTCTTCCGTACCGTCCAGTCGACGTACAACGCCCTGGAGACCTCGGCGGGCCCGGCCCTCGCCGAGGCGCACGACGCCGGGCTCACGGTGATCGTGAAGGAGGGCATGGCCAACGGCCGGCTGGCCGCCCCGCACGCCCCCGACGCCCTGCGGACCGTGGCCGAGGAGACCGGCCTGGGCTGCGACGCCGTCGCCCTCGCGGTCGTACTCCGCCGGCCCTGGGCCGGGGTCGTCCTCTCCGGCGCGGCGACGGTCGCCCAGCTCACCTCCAACCTGCACGCGGCCGTGGTCGACCTCGACGCGGACCAGCTGACCCGCCTCGCCACCCTGGCCGAGGAGCCGCGCGCCTACTGGGAGCGCCGCGGCAGCCTGCCGTGGCACTGACACAGAATGGGGCGTAATGTCCCAAAAATGCTCTTAACGGCACAGAAGCGCACTCGATGCGCTCTCCCTGATCCGCGCGTGCCTATTGTGAGACAGGGATGTCTCACATGGTCTATCCTTGTCTCATGGCTCTCGATCGCGACCACGTCCTGCGCAGCGCGGCCGCCCTGCTGACCCGGAAATCCACCGCGACCATGGACGAGGTCGCCAAGGCCGCCGGGATCAGCCGGGCCACCCTCCACCGGCACTTCGCCGGACGGGACGCACTCGTCCGTGCGCTGGAGGCGCTCGGCATCGCGGAGTGCGAGGCGGCCGTGGACGCGGCCCGCCTGGACGAGGGCCCCGCGGCCGACGCCGTACACCGCCTGGTCCGCGAGATCGAACCGGCCGCCGGCCTGCTCGCCTTCCTCTACACCGAGAACCAGCTGTTCGAGGGCGAGAGCCAGAACCAGGGCTGGACGCGGATCGACGACCGCATCGCCGCTCTCTTCCGGCGCGGCCAGCAGAGCGGCGAGTTCCGTATCGATCTGACGCCCGCCTGGCTCACCGAGGCGCTGTACGGCCTGCTGGCTTCCGCCGCGTGGGCGGTCTCCGAAGGCCGCGTCGCCCCCAAGGACTTCACCCACATGATCGTCGAGCTGTTGCTCGGCGGCGCACGACGAAGAGAGGAATCATGACCAGCACCCTGCAGCCGGCGCGTGCGGCGGAGACGGAGGAGAAGCGGCCGGGCCGCTGGCTCGCGCTCTCCGCCCTCGTGCTCGCCGTGCTGCTGGTGGCCGTGGACGCGACCGTCCTGGGCCTTGCGACCCCCTACATCAGCGAGGACCTCAACCCCTCCGGCACCCAGCTGCTCTGGATCGGCGACGTCTACTCGTTCGTCATCGCCGGTCTGCTGGTCTCGATGGGCAGCCTCGGCGACCGCATCGGCCGCAAGCGGATCCTCCTCGTCGGCGCGACGGCGTTCGGCGCGATATCCGTCCTGAACGCGTACGCGACGACGCCCGGGATGCTGATCGCGGCCCGCGCCCTGCTGGGCGTCGCGGGTGCGACCCTGATGCCGGCCACCCTCGCCCTGATCCGCAACCTCTTCCACGACCCGCGCGAGCGCAGCCTCGCCGTCGGCATCTGGGGTGCGGCGGCCTCGGCCGGCACGGCCGTCGGCCCGATCGTGGGCGGCTTCCTGCTCGAACACTTCTGGTGGGGCTCGGTCTTCCTGATCAACCTGCCGGTGATGGTGGTCCTGGTCCTCGTCGGCCTCAGGACGCTCCCGGAGTCCCGCAACCCCGCCCCGGGCCCCTGGGACCTGATCAGCGTCGTCCTGTCACTGGTCGGCATGATCGCCGTCGTGTACGCGGTGAAGGAAGCCGCGACCCACGGCCTCACCGGCGTGACCGCGGCCGCCGCCCTTCTCGGCGTCGTGGCCCTCTGCGGCTTCGTCCGCCGCCAGCTCACCATGCCCAAGCCCCTGTTGGACATGCGGCTGTTCCGCAACCGCGGCTTCAGCGGCGCGGTCCTGGCCGACCTGCTGACCGTGCTCGGCATGTCCGGCCTGGTGTTCTTCCTCTCCCAGTACCTGCAACTGGTCCAGGGCAGGCACCCGTTCGAGGCGGGCCTCGCCGAACTCCCGGCCGCGGTCGGCGCGGTGGCGGCGGGCCTGGTGGCCGGCCGGGCGGCCCGCCGATACTCGGTACGGGCGGTGGTCTCCGGCGGCCTGGCGGCCGTGGGCGTGGCCCTCGCGGCTCTCACGACTCTCTCCAGGTCCACCGGCTACCCGATTCTCGGTGTCGCCCTCCTGGTGGTCGGCATCGGCGCGGGCTTCTCCTTCACGGTCACGGCGGACGTCATCCTCTCCGGCGTCCCCAAGGACCAGGCCGGTGCCGCCTCCGCGGTCTCCGAGACGGCGTACGAACTGGGCGCGGCGCTCGGCATCGCCCTGCTCGGCTCGATCGTGATGGGCGTCTACCGCGGTTTCACGGCCCCGCCGGGCACCCCGGCCGCCGCCCACGAATCGCTGGGCGCGGCGCTGGAGGCGTCGAAGACCATGCCCGCACCCACGGCGACCGACATGCTGACGGCGGCCCGCGACTCCTTCACCCACGGCCTCCACCTGGCCTCGGGCGCGGGCGCCGCGGTCCTGCTGGCGACGGCAGCGGCAGCCTGGTTCCTGCTGAGAGATCAACGGCTGGAGAGCGCCCCGTAAGGGGCGCTGGGGGTAGCCCCGGCCGAAGGCTGGGGGAGGAACTGCGGCTCAACCACGTCGCACCCGCGCCCGAGGTACCGCCGAAGCCCCCACTCCTCACTTCTTATAACCCAGCACCGTCATCATCCCGCTCTCCGAGTGGTACTGGTTGTGACAGTGCAGCATCCACAACCCGGGGTTGTCGGCATCGAAGTCGAGCACCAGCTTGCGATGCGGCAGCACGATCGTCGTGTCCTTGCGCGCCCCCGCCGAGCTGATCCCGGTGACCGAGAACGTGTGCCCGTGCAGGTGCATCGGATGCCACATGTCGGTCGCGTTGACGAGCGTCAGCCGCACCCGCTCACCGGCCCGCACCGCATGCCGCTGCCGCACGTCGTACTGCGTGTGGTCGAACCCCCAGTCGTACCTCTGCATCGTGCCCGTGATCCTGATCAGCAGGTCCCGGTCGGGGACCCGGTCGTCCATGGCGACGGACTCGGCCGGCAGCAGGCGGCGCGCCGGCACGATCTCGCGGTCCAGCTCGGTCGGGCGGACATCCGGCGCCGGAAGGTTTCTGCCCTTGTCGGTGCGGAGGACCGCGAGCGCCTTGCCCTTCTTGCCCTCGGCGAGCGCGACGAGCGGGAAGACGCCGTCCTTGGCGGTGACGAGGACGTCGTACCGCTCGGCCATGCCGACGAGCAGCGCGTCGGTCCTCTTGTGCTGCACGGGGTAGCCGTCCGTGTGGGTGACGGTCATCTCGTGGCCGCCGAGCGCGACCCGGAAGGCCGTCTCGGAGCCCGCGTTGATGATGCGGATCCGGACCCGGTCGCCGGGGCGGCAGCGGAAGACGGAGGGGTCGGTGCGCAGGCGCCCGTTGGCCAGGTAGTGCGGGTAGGCGACGTTGCCGCCCTCGCCGTGGAGCAGCTGGCTGTGGGAGTTGTGCAGGACCCGGTCGGGGCCCGTCGGCGTCTTCGACTTGGCCTTGGACGTGGGCTTGGACGGCGATGCGGAGGCGTGCGCCGATCCGTGCGGGCCCGGGCTGCCGTGGCCGGGGCCCATGCCCATCCCCATCTTCATCGCCATGGACCCGCCCGGCTTGAGCTGGTCGAGCACCTGCTCGGGGTTGGACCCGTCGATGTCGTCGACCCAGTCGTCCAGGACGACGACCCATTCCTGGTCGTAGGCGAGCGGCTCTTTCGGGTCGTCGACGATGAACGGCGCGTAGAGGGCCCGGTCGGGCTGCATGCCGACGTGCGAGTGGAGCAGATACGTGCCCGGGTGGGCGGCGACGAAGCGGTAGATGAAGTCCGTGCCCGGCGCGATGGCCGGCTGGGTCAGGTCCGGAACACCGTCCATGTCGCAGCGCAGGCGCACCCCGTGCGCGTGCAGTGAGGTCTTCTCGGCCAGCTGGTTGGAGAGGGTCAGACTGAGGACGTCGCCGGCGGTGACGCGCACCAGCGGCCCCGGGACCGACTCGTTGTACGCCCAGCTGTGGACCGTTCGGCCGCCCAGGTCCAGCATGCTCCTGGCGGCCGTGAACCTGATCATGCGGACGGGGCCGGACCCGCGCTTCCGCTCGGTCGCGAGCACCTCCGGGTCCGACGGGTTTACGTACCCCTTGGGCCCCTGCGGGACGAACGCCGCGGTGCCGGCCGTGTGTTGCGGGCCGGAACCGGGTTCAGAGCCCGAGTCGGTACATGCCGCGAGGAGTCCCGCGCCGGCGGCAGCGAAGGGAGCACGGAGCAGGGTACGCCGAGAAGGTTTCTGCATGTCTGAATAAGACATGCTGTGTACTCATATGGCTGGTAAATGCCGATGAACAACTGAAGTGTCGGGGCAGATTCCACCGGCAGGCGGACGCCGGACGGGTGTCAGGCAGATGGCAGACAGACGGCAGAGGGAAGGGCACGGACCACCGGTCCGTGCCCTTGCGCCGAAAGAGTGCCGGCCGGTCTGCTGCGTGAGCCGGCCTCCGCCGTCAGGCGGCCTTCGCCTTCGTGGCGTACATGTCCACGTACTCCTGCCCGGACAGCCGCATCACCTCGGCCATCACCGAGTCGGTCACCGCCCGCAGCACGTAGCGGTCCCGGTCCATCCCCTCGTACCGGGAGAACTCCATGGCCTCGCCGAACCGGACGGTGACCTTGCCGGGCCGCGGGATGCCCGCGCCGCCCGGCTGCAGCTTGTCCGTGCCGATCATCGCGAACGGGACCACCGGCGCGCCGGTCATCAGCGTCAGCCGCGCGATGCCGGTACGGCCCCGGTAGAGCCGGCCGTCGGGGGAGCGGGTGCCCTCCGGGTAGATCCCGAAGATCCGGCCCTCGTCCAGGACCCGCTTGCCGGTCATCAGCGCGGCGACGCCGCCGCTCGCGCCGTCCCGGTCCACCGGGATCATGCCGACGCCGGTGAAGAACCAGGCCATCAGCCGGCCCTTGAAGCCCTTGCCGGTGACGTACTCGTCCTTGCCGATGAAGAACACCTGCCGCTTGCTCACGAGCGGCAGGATCATCGAGTCGATGAACGTGAGGTGGTTGCCGGCGAGGATGACAGGACCGTCCCCCGGGATGTGCTCCACGCCCTCCACCTGGGGGCGGAACATCAGGCGCATGATCGGTCCGAGCACTGCCTTGATGAGCGCGAAGCGGGACAACGGGTCCTCCGATGTCGAGGGGCGGTATGAGTCTGTGCAGGTGAGGACATTACTCGCGGCTCCGTGGGAAGCGCACATCGGGTGCGGCCGGTTCACCGAGGTCTTACGTACTGTTGACGCTGGTTTACCTGCGGTGACGCCCCGGAGTCAGGTCGTGACGAGCCCGCGGCGGTGTGACGGATGTCGCCGACGGACCGTCATGACTCGCCGTTCATCAGCCATACGGCGTCACCCGACCGTTGGGTCGACGGTCTCCCTTCGGTCACATCCGCAGCCCTACGATCAGCCGGCATCAAAGGGCGAAGGTCAGGAGGGCGCTCATGAACGCGCATGACTCGAACGAGCGGACGCAGATGAACGGTACGACCGGACGGCGGGCGCTGCTCGGCGCCGCGGTGCTCGGCGCGGGCGGCGCGGTCCTCGGACTGCCCGGTGCGGCCAGAGCGGCCGAGGCGAAGCAGGCCGGTCACGGCAACGGCGGCCTGAAGAGCCTGCCGAAGCCGACGATCATCGGCCACCGCGGCTCCAGCGGCTACCGCCCGGAGCACACCTTCGGCTCCTACAACCTCGCCCTCGACCTCGGCGCCGACGTCGTCGAGGCCGGCGACCTCGTCCCCACCAAGGACGGTCACCTGGTCTGCCGTCACGAGCCGGAGATCGGCGGCACCACGAACGTCGCCGACCACCCCGAGTTCGCCGACCGCAAGACCACCAAGACGCTGGACGGCGTCCCCACCACCGGCTGGTTCACCGAGGACTTCACGCTCGCCGAGCTGAAGACGCTGCGCGCGATAGAGCGCATCCCGGCCAACCGCCCGCACAACACGATCTACAACGGCCGCTGGGAGATCCCCACCTTCGAGGAAGTCCTCAAGTGGCAGGACGAGCAGACCCGCAAGCGCGGCAAGCAGGTCTGGATCTACCCGGAGGCCAAGCACCCCACCTACTTCCGCAAGCTCGGCCTCGGCGTCGAGGAGCGGATCGCCAAGCTGCTGCGCAAGTACGGCAAGGACAAGCGGAACTCGCCGGTCATCGTCCAGTCCTTCGAGCCGACCAGCATCCAGCGCCTCAACAAGCTGATCGACAACCCGCTGGTGGTGCTGCTGTCCGCCGCGAACACGCAGCCCTACGACTTCGTCGCGACGGGCGACCCGCGCACGGTCGCCGACCTGATCACGCCCAAGGGCCTGCGTGAGATCGCCGGCTACGCGCAGGGCATCGGCCCGACCGTGGACCTGATCATCCCGAAGGACGCGAACGGCAACTTCACCACGCCGAGCACCCTCGTCGCGGACGCGCACAAGGTCGGTCTGATCCTGCACCCGTACACCATGCGCAACGAGAACCCCTTCCTGCCGCCGGCCTACCGCATCGGCAGCGACGCGGACGCCTACGGCAACGTCTTCCCGGTCTTCCAGAAGTACTTCGAGACCGGCATCGACGGCGTCTTCACCGACAACGCCGACACCGCCCTGCTGGCCCGCGCCGACTTCGTCAACGGCTGAGCCCCCGCACCCCGTTCGGGGTGTCTCCCGGCCGCCCCGGCAACCTGCCCCGGGGCGGCCGCGTCGTTCCGCACATGACCCACGACCTGGTCACCGCCCTGCGCCCGCTGCTCACCGCCGAGGCCGCCGCCGAGGCACATGCGTGCGGCAGCGACCCCCGCGACCTGGAGCAGACCGTCTGGCTCCGCCTCCTGGAGCGCCTGGAGACCCATGGCCCGCCCCGGGCCCCGGAGGACTGGCTGCGCCGCGCCGTCCGCGCCGAGTCCCGCCGCACCCGACGCACCGCCCGCCGGGAACACCCGTACGCCACGGACCCCGCCGACCCCTGCGCCCCCACCCCCGAACAACGCGTCCTCACCACCGCCCGCCACCGCGCCCTGCGCGAGGCGGTCGCCCGCCTCCCCGGCCGCTGCCCCCGCCTCCTCCAGGCCCTGTTCTCCCCGAAGGACCTGACATACCGGGAAATCGCGGGGGAGTTGGGTATCTCACAGGGCAGTCTCGGCCCGGAACGTTCCAGATGTCTGGGTTGTCTGCGCCGATTGTTGACGCCGGAGGTTGCGCGCCGCGAAGCGCGGGGATAGGAGTGAGAACGACAGGCGATCAGGTGAGCGGGAGGCGTGCGCACATGGGCATGAGCGTGACCATCTCGGTGGCGACCGAGCAGGATGCAGAGCAGATCTTCAGGCTCCAGTACCTGTGCTTCCAGAGTGAGGCGGCGCTGTACGGCAACTACCGCATCGACCCGCTCGTCCAGAGCCTCGACTCGGTCCGCCAGGAGCTCGCCACCGACTGCGTCTTCGTCGCCCGCCTCGGCGAGGAGGTCGTCGGCTCGGTCCGCGGCTCGGTCACCGAGGACGGCGCCGCCGCCATCGGCAAGCTCTGCGTCCACCCCCGCCTCCAGGGGCACGGCATCGGCGCCCGCCTGCTCCGCGCGGCCGAGGAGGCCCTCGCCGAACAGCGCGGCGCCAAGAGGTTCCGCCTCTTCACCGGCCACCGCAGCGAGGGCAACCTCCGCCTGTACCGCCGGGTCGGCTACGAGACGGTGGGCACGTCGAAGGGCGCGGACGGCGTCCCGATGATCGTCCTGGAGAAGCCGGCGAGCACATACGCGACAACGGCCTAGCTTTTCAACGCCCCAAGCTGAAGCGCCCCTTCAGGGGCGCGGGGCCGTGTTTGATGTGCGGCTACCGCCGCGTGGGCGCGACCAGCCACGAACCACCCGCAGTCGCGCACGTTCCTCAGGCTCCCGCCCCCTTGGCGCCCTTCCGCAACCAGTACAACGCGGAAATCGGCAACAGCACGGGAATGAACACGTACCCCATCCCGTAGTCCGACCACACGGTCGCGTCCGGGAACGCGGAAGAGTCGACGACCGTCCACGTACCCACGATCAACACCCCCGCAAGCTCGGCGGCGCAGCACACCTGCGCCACCCTGCGGGCCGTCTCGCCGCCCCGCACCAGCGTGTACGTGATGAACGCGTACACCACCCCCGCGACCGCCGACAGCGAGTACGCGAGCGGCGCCCGGTAGAACTCGGTCGCGATCTGGTACGCGGATCGCGACACGGCCCCGACGACCATCACGCCGTAGAACCACACCAGCAGCGTCCCCGGCCCACTGGTCAGCCGCTTCGGCCTCTCGTCCACGGCCGTCATCTCACCCTCCCCAGATGTCATAGAGCCGCACCTCCAGCACGGCCAGCACCACGCCGCCCGCGGCGACCGTCACGGAACCCCACCGCGTCCGCTCGGCGAGCGACATGAACCCCGCGGCCGGCACGCACGCGAACGCGCCCAGCAGATAGGCGACGAAGATCGTCGTCCCCTGGTCCGGCTTCTCGCCCCGCGCCAGCAGCACGATCCCGGCGACCAGTTGGATCACCGCCAGCACCGTCACCACGGCCATCCCGATGAAGTGCCAGTCCTTCGTCGGCTGGTCCCGGTACGCCGCCCAGCCGCACCACGCGGCGAGCAGCAGCGCGGCGACTCCGGTCACCAGCAGCAGGGCATTGAGCATGCGGTGACCTTATTACGGCCGAAACGGCCCGATGCCGTCGCCCCTGCCGTACACCGTAGGGTCTAGACCATGACGATCCACGCACAAGCCCTCCTGTTCGACAACGACGGCACCCTGGTCTCCTCCCTCGACTCGGTCGAGCGCTGCTGGACCCGCTGGGCGGCGGAGTACGGCGTCACCGAGGAGTTCGCCCGAGTCGAGCTGCACGGACGGCCCGCCGCGGACATCGTCGCCGACCTGCTCCCGGCGGACCTCGTGCCGGAGGCGGTCGCCCGGGTCGAACAGCTGGAGGTGGAGGACGTCCCCAACGACGGCGTCCACCTGCTCCCCGGCACCGCCGCGTTCCTCGACTCCCTGCCCGCCGACCGCTGGGCCGTCGTCACCTCCGCCACCCGCCGCCTCGCCGAGGCCCGCCTGGAAGCGGTCGGGATCCGGCCGAAGACGCTGGTCTGTGCCGACGACATCACCCGCGGCAAGCCCGACCCCGAGCCCTACCTCCTCGCCGCCCGGCAACTGGGCGTCGACCCGGCGCACTGCGTGGTCTTCGAGGACGCCCCCGCCGGGCTCCAGGCGGGCCGCGCGGCCGGTATGACCACCGTGGCGTTGGCCACAACACACCAGGCGCACGAGCTGGACGCGGACCTCGTGGTGAAGGACCTCTCGGCCTTGTCCGCGCTGGTCACCGACCGCGGCGTCGAGATATCGCCCCGCGGCTGAAAGGCGTCCGCCGCTGTCCAGCATGCGGACAGCGGCGGTCTGTCAGGACCGTAGGTCTGGTTTACTGATCGCATGACCACGACGAGCGACCGCACCCCTGCGACCGAGGCGACCATGACGCCCGGTGCTCGTTGTATGTGTCGAATGTGCGCCTTCTAGAGGGCCCCCGCACCACCCCAGAGCTCGCGCCCCGAAGCGAGACCGGTGGCATGTCCGTACGACGCGACGACGCCCGTACGTGACGCACGCCGCCCCCCCCGCGCACATGTTCTCCCCGGTTCAGCGCCTCTGCGAGAACCGTGCCGCGTCCCTGAACGAACGCACCCGTGCGCCCGGGCACACCCACGCCCGCGCACTCGACAGTGACGGAAACCCACGTGATCACCACAACGGGCCTCACCAAGGTCTACCGCTCGCGCGGCCGAGAGGTCACCGCCCTCGACGGCGTCGACCTGCACGTCCGCGAAGGCGAGGTGTACGGCGTCATCGGCCAGTCCGGCGCCGGCAAGTCCTCGCTGATCCGCTGCGTCAACCTCCTGGAGCGCCCCACCGCCGGCACCGTGACGGTCGACGGCCGGGACCTCACCGCCCTCGCCGGGCGCGGTCCCCGGGCCGGCCGGGAGCTGCGGCAGGCGCGCAGCCGGATCGGCATGGTCTTCCAGCACTTCAACCTGCTGTCCTCCAGGACCGTCCAGGACAACGTCGAACTGCCCCTGGAAATCCTCGGGAAGTCGGGGAAGGAACGTTCCCGCAAGGCGCTTGAGCTGCTCGACCTGGTCGGGCTCGCCGACAAGGCGAAGGCCTACCCCGCCCAGCTCTCCGGCGGCCAGAAGCAGCGCGTCGGCATCGCCCGCGCCCTGGCCGGCGACCCCAAGGTGCTGCTCTCCGACGAGGCCACCAGCGCCCTCGACCCGGAGACCACCCGCTCCATCCTCCAGCTGCTGCGCGACCTGAACCGGCAGCTGGGCCTGACCGTTCTGCTCATCACGCACGAGATGGACGTCGTGAAGACGATCTGCGACTCCGCCGCGTTGATGGAGAGGGGCCGCATCGTCGAGCACGGGACCGTCAGCGAACTGCTCGCGACCCCGGGTTCCGAACTGGCCGCCGCGCTCTTCCCGGTCGGCGGTGAGGCATCCGGCGACGACCGCACGGTCCTCGACGTCACCTTCCACGGCGAGGCCGCCACCCAGCCGGTCATCTCCCAGCTCTCCCGCACCTACAACATCGACATATCGATCCTCGGCGCGGCCATCGACACCGTCGGCGGCCTCCAGATCGGCCGCATGCGCATCGAACTGCCCGGCCGCTACGAGGACAACGTGGTGCCCATCGGCTTCCTGCGTGAGCAGGGCCTGCAGATCGACGTGCTGGGCCAGGAGCCCGCGCTGGTGAAGGACGGTGCCCAGTGAGCTGGTCCGAGATGCAGCCGCTGCTGTCCCAGGCGTGTTGGGACACCCTCTACATGGTCGGCTGGTCCACGCTGATCGCCGTCGTCGGCGGCCTGCCGCTCGGCGTCCTCCTCGTCCTCACCGACCGGGGCGGCCTGCTCCAGAACGTGCTGGCCAACAAGGTCATCGGGCAGATCGTGAACGTCGCCCGCTCGATGCCGTTCATCATCCTGATGGTCGCGCTGATGAACTTCACCCGCTGGATCACCGGGACGACCATCGGCCGCGAGGCCGCCATCGTGCCGCTCGCGATCGGCGCCATCCCCTTCTTCGCCCGCCTCGTCGAGACGGCTGTCCGCGAAGTGGACGGCGGGCTCGTGGAGGCCGTGCAGTCGATGGGCGGCAACACCTGGACCGTCGTACGGAAGGTCCTCGTACCCGAGTCGCTGCCCTCGCTCATCTCCTCCACCACGACCACGATCGTCGCGCTCATCGGCTACTCCGCCATGGCCGGCACGGTCGGCGCCGGCGGGCTCGGCGACATCGCCATCCGCTACGGCTACCAGCGGTTCGAGACCGAGCTGATGTGGATCACGGTCGCCATCCTCGCCGTCGTCATCTCGGTCATCCAGTTCGCCGGCGACTACGCGGCCCGCTCGCTGCACCGCCGGGGCGGTCAGTCGGGCCCGGTGCCGAAGCTCCGGCTGCTCAAGGCGTCCACCGCGACGAGCAAGACCGTCTGAGCCGCCCCCTCCCCAGAACTCCCCGCACCACCCACCGCGGGGCCGCTCCACCCTTAAGGAAAGGCACTTTTCGTGCGTAACACCGCCAAGCTCACCACCGCCGTCCTCGCCGCCGGAGCCCTCACCTTCGGGCTCACCGCCTGCGGCTCGGACAAGGACTCCGCCTCCGGCTCCGGCGACTACAGCGGACCGCTGGTCGTCGCCGCGAGCCCGACCCCGCACGCCGAGATCCTCGACTACATCAAGGACAACCTGGCGAAGAAGGCCGGACTCGACCTGGAGGTCAAGGAGTTCACCGACTACATCACGCCGAACACGGCGACCGAGGACGGCTCGGTGGACGCCAACTACTTCCAGAACAAGCCGTACCTCGACGACTTCAACAAGAAGCGCGGCACCCACATCGTGCCCGTCGTCACGGTCCACCTGGAGCCGCTCGGCCTCTACTCCCACAAGATCAAGAGCGTCGACGCGCTGAAGAGCGGTGCGACGATCGCCGTCCCCAACGACGCCGTGAACGAGGCCCGCGCCCTCAAGCTGCTCGCCGCGAACGGGCTCATCACCCTCAAGGCGGACGCCGGCAGCGAGGCGACCCCGCAGGACATCGCGAAGAACCCGAAGAACCTCCAGTTCAAGGAGGTCGAGGCGGCCCAGACCGCGCGCTCCCTGGACGACGTGGACGCCGCGGTCATCAACGGCAACTACGCCATCTCGGCCGGCATCAAGCCCGCCAAGGACGCCCTCGTCCTGGAGTCCGCGAAGAACAGCCCGTACGGCAACTTCCTCGCGGTGAAGAAGGGCAACGAGAAGGACCCGCGGGTGAAGAAGCTCGCCAAGCTGCTCACCTCGCCCGAGGTGAAGAAGTTCATCGAGGACAAGTACCAGGGCTCGGTCATCCCGTCGTTCTGAGCCGTACCGTCCTTCCGGGCCGTCCGGTCCTTCTGACGGCACGTATACGGCGTATCGCCACGCACGGGGTCCACTCGGTCACCACGGGTGGACCCCGTCGTGCGGTTCAGTGGTTTCATGCTGCATGCTGGGCAGTTCGCAGGCCCTGACGGTTTGGCCCTGAAGGATTTCCGAAGGTTACGGAGCGGCGCATGACTAGCACCTTCCCCAACATCTCCATCAGCACGGAGCGGTTGGTGCTGCGTCCCCTCGACGAGGATGATGTGCCCGCGCTGGCCGAGATGATGAACGACGAGCAGGTGGCGGCCTGGACCAGCGCCCCGCAGCCGTACAGCGAGGACGCCGCCCGGCGCTGGATCACCGAGCACGCCCCGGCCGAGCGGCTCGCCGGCCGGGGCCTCGACCTCGCCGTCACCGAGTTCCTCACCCAGCGCCTGGTCGGCGTCGTCCGGCTCGCCAAGACCAACTGGCACATCCGGGCGACCGAGTTGTCGTACATCATCGCCCCCTGGGCCCGCGGCGAGGGCTACGCCTCCGAGGCCGCGCTCGCCACCGCCCAATGGCTGCTCGGCGACCAGAAGTTCGAGCGCATCGAGCTGCGCACCGCCGCCGACAACACCGCCGCGCAGCAGGTGGCACAGAAGATCGGCTGTATCAGCGAGGGCGTGCTGCGCAACGCCTGCATAGTCCACGTCCGCACCGAGGACGGCACCTGGGCGGACGTGCGCAGCGACTACATCGTGTGGAGCCTGCTCCCGGAGGACCTGGAGGGCGCGGGTGAGGAACTCGCCGGCAGCGACGGCTTCACCTCCTGGAACTGACGGCGGCGGGACTCTCCCCGTCGCGCGCCGTACACCTCCACCAGGTACTCTCACGGAGCCCGCCCTCCGGGCCCGGACCCTGACGACCTGCGAAAACCCTGGAGACTGACGACGATGGCCGACCGGGTCACGGTGATCGGCTGGGATGGCTCGCCCCTGACCGCCGCGGGGCGCGGCGCGCTCGGCGCCGCCACGCTCGTCGCGGGCGCGGCCCACCATCTCGCCCTCCCCGAGGTGCCGCCCGGCGCCGAACGCATCCGCCTGGGCAGCGTCGCCCTCGCCGCCCGCCGCATCGCCGGCCACCGCGGCACCGCCGTGGTGCTCGCCGACGGCGACCCCGGCTTCTTCGGCGTCGTACGGACCCTGCGCGCACCCGAGTTCGGCCTGGAGGTCGAGGTCGTCCCCGCCGTCTCCTCGGTGGCCGCCGCCTTCGCCCGCGCCGGGATGCCCTGGGACGACGCACAAGTGGTCGTCGCACACCGGCGAACCCTGCGACGCGCGGTGAATGTGTGCCGCGCCCACACCAAGGTCGCCGTCCTCACCTCACCCGGCGCCGGCCCGGCCGAACTCGGCCTCCTCATGGAGGGTGTCCACCGCACCTTCGTCATCTGCGAGGAACTCGGCACCGAACGCGAGCAGGTGCACGTCGTCACCTCCGACAAGGCAGCCGACCACGCCTGGCGTGACCCCAACGTCGTCATCGTCATCGGCGGCACCACCGGAGCGGTGACGGCACCCGACGGCGGCGGCTGGATCGCCGGCCGCGATCCGGCCACCGGCCCGCGCGGCTGGGTGTTGCCCGACGCGGAGTACGGCGACGGCGCCCCGCTCGGCGAAGGGGAGACGGATCTGCTGCGGGCCGCCCAACTCGCCCGGCTGGGACCCCGGGTCGGAGACCTCGTCTGGGACATCGGCTGCGGCAGCGGCGCGTTCGCCACCGAGGCCGCGCGCGCCGGAGCCGCCGTCATCGCCGTCGACCGGGACCTCGCGGCCTGCGTGCGCAGCGAGACGGCCGCCCGGAAGTTCGGCGTCCAGCTCCAGATCGTGCACGGCGGTGCCCCGCACGTGCTGGAGGACCTGCCCGAGCCCGACGTCGTCCGGGTCGGCGGTGGGGGCGCGGCCGTGGTCAGCGCGGTCGCCGACCGCCGCCCGCAGCGCATCGTCGCGGACGCCGCCACCCGGGACGCGGCCGAACTCATCGGCCGCGACCTGACGGAGCACGGATACGACGTCGAATGCGCCCTGCTGCAGTCCGTCGAACTCGACACCAGGGCCTGGACGGAGACCGAGCGGAACGTCGCGTTCCTGCTCAGCGGTGTTCTCCCCGAGCGCGCCCCGTGATCCTGTTGTCATACTGCGCGCGGTAGGCTGGCCGATCGCTGCACCGCACCGGTGGCCCGGAAATTCGTTCGCCAATGTCCGGAAAACGCGCCCCTTTTGGGGCGGGTGTGGTACGGCATAACCGGGGACGCGCAACGTGGCGCAGTCCACAGCGGGCTGTCGCGGATCACGCTGTCGCGACGGTCGAACGGCCGGGACAATGCCACTGAATGGCTTTGTCGCCTTTTCTGGCGGGTCGTTCGTGCCGCTGGGCACGCACGCTCGTTCTTCACTGCGGGGCGGTCGGTGCGCCGTCCCGGGCGAGCTGGTCGTAGAAGGCACTAACCGATGGGCGAGGGGTACGCATGACGGACACCGGCCAGGTCCCGGGCGAGGGACTGCCGGAGAGCGCAGGCATGGTGGAACAGCCGGGCGTTCCCGCGCACGGCGCGTACACCTACCTCTCCGAGTCGCCTGCCGAGGACGAAGAGGACCTGCTGCTCCCCGGGGCCCAGGGCGCCTGGGGCAACGAAGTGCCGCCGCCGGCCCCGGAGCCGGTCGTCGAGACCGTCCACGAGCCCGGCCCGCACGAGATGGACGGCCGGGACAGCGGCTCGGTCGACCTCACCGCCGTCCGGCTGCCCAGCTCGGTACCGGCGTCCCCGATCCTCTCCGTGCCGCACGACCCGGCGGCCGCCCCGGCGCCGCGCCGCCCGCTGCACCTCGGCCCGCCGATCCCCGACGCCTCCACCAGCCCGGTCCGCTCCCTCGCCGACCGCGGCCCGGCCGGCGTGCCGGTGCGGCAGCCGGGCGCGCCGGCGGCCGGTCCCGAGTACCTCGACGTCCAGCCGCCGCACGAGGCGGTACCGCAGTCACCGCAGTCCGCCGCGCCCTGGGGTGCGCCGCAGGTCTTCCCGCAGGCGGCACCGCAGGCAGTCGCGCAGGCCGCTCCGGTGGCCCAGGTGGCAGCACCGGCCACGGCTGCCGAAACGGTTGCTCCGGCTCCCGAGCCGGTTGCTGTCGCGGCTCCCGCCGTCCCTGCCGCTCCCGCTGTTCCGGAGCCCGAGCCGCTGCCGCAGCCCGTGGCCGCTCACGAACTCGGAACTCCCGACCCGATCGGCGGCGCCGCCCAGGCGGCCGTCGCCCGGCTCGCCACGGCGGCCGTGGCCGCGGGCGAGCCGCAGGTACCTGCGGCCGGCGTCGGCGCGCAGTTCGACAACGCGTACGGTGCGCAGGGCGCGGCCCGGCCGGTCGACGGGGGCGTTCCGGTACCGGTGGCCGAGCCGGTGGCACCGCCGGCCGCACACGCGCCGGGCGTTGCTCACGTGACGCAGGTTCCGCAGTTCCCGGACGCTCCCGGGAGCGCCGAGGTTCCGCAGGCTCCCCAGGGGCCGGATGCGGTGCTGACGCAGGTGGCTCCGTCGGACGTGGTGAGTCCGGAGGCCGTACCGGCTCCCGGCACCGACGCGCCCGTTGGCGGCGGTACCCCGCCGGTGCCGGAGGAGGCCGGTCATCGGCTGACGGAGCCGGAGAACGCCGCCGATGCCGTGGTAGCCGCGCCGGAGCAGCAGGCCGTGGCGCCGGTCGGAGTCGAGCAGGTCACGGAGCCCGTGGTGCCCGAACCGGCCCCGGCGCCGGAAGCGGTCGTACCGCATGCTGTCGTACCGGAGGTTGTCGCGCCGCAAGTTGTCGCGCCGGAAGCTGTCGCCTCCGAGCCCGTCCCGGCTCCGGAGGCCGTCGTGGCCGAGCACGTCCAGCCGATGCCCGCCGTGCCGCCCGTGCCGGTGCAGCCCGACGAGGCTGTCGGCGAGGTCCCCCAGCCGCCCCAGCCGGCGGAGCCCCTCACGTCGGCCGTCCCGGAGGCCGAGCAGGTCACTCCGCCCGCCGCGGCCGACGTATCCGCGGAGGCCGTCGTGCCGCCGCCGGCCGAGACCCCCGAGTCGCACCCCGCCGAGCCCGCCCAGCCGGTCGACGTCCCCCTCGCCGGCCCGCAGACCCAGGGCCCGGCGCCCGCCCCCGAGGAGACCCCGGCGGCCACCGTCCCGACGGAACCGGCCCCGGACCACCTCCTGGGCGAGTTCGTCCCCGTGGACGGTCAGGTGCCGACCACACCGCACCTCGCCCCCACCCCGCCCCACCCGCTGGTCCTCCCCGCGCAGGACCAGGGAGGTGTGTCGCCGCCCGGACAGGCCGCGACGGTCCCCGGGCCCCGCGAGGCCGAACCCGCTCCGCTGCCGGGGCACCCCGATGTCGTACAGCAAGCGGAGGACCTGGACACCAGGGCCGCCGACCAGGAAGAGAGCACGGCCCCCGTGGCAGAAGCACGTCAGTCCACCGGCCCGGCCGCGCCCGCCTACGACGACGCCGAGCGCGAGGCCGTCCTCAAGGTCATGCGCGAGCGCCGTGACATCCGCAACGGCTTCCGCAGCGACCCCATCCCGCACGAGGTGCTGCTGCGCGTCCTGGAGGCCGCGCACACCGCGCCCTCGGTAGGCCACTCCCAGCCCTGGGACTTCGTCGTCATCCGCTCGGCCGACACCCGCCGCTCGATGCACGAACTGGCCATGCGCCAGCGCGACGCCTACGCCAAGTCCCTTCCCAAGGGCCGCGCGAAGCAGTTCAAGGAACTGAAGATCGAGGCCATCCTCGACACCCCGGTGAACATCGTGGTCACCGCCGACCCGACGCGCGGCGGCCGCCACACCCTCGGCCGGCACACCCAGCCGCAGATGGCGCCCTACTCCGCCGCGCTCGCCGTCGAGAACCTCTGGCTCGCCGCGCGCGCCGAGGGCCTGGGCGTCGGCTGGGTCAGCTTCTTCGACGAGCGCGAGATGGTCCGCGCCCTCGGGCTGCCCGAGCACCTGGAGGTCATCGCCTACCTGTGCGTCGGCTACGTCGACGAGTTCCCGGACGAGCCCGAGCTGATGCAGGCCGGCTGGTCCAAGCGCCGCCCGCTGTCGTGGGTCGTCCACGAGGAGACCTACGGCCGCCGCGCGCTGCCCGGCGAGGACCCGCACGACCTGCTCGCCGAGACCGTCGCCAGTGTCCGCCCGCTGGACGCCAAGGCGCTCGGCGAGGCCTGGGAGCGCCAGAAGCGGATGACCAAGCCGGCCGGCGCGCTCGGCATGCTGGAGATCATCTCCGCGCAGCTCTCCGGCCTGTCCCGGCAGTGCCCGCCGCCGATCCCGGAGCCCGCGGCCGTCGCGATCTTCGCCGGCGACCACGGGGTGCACGCCCAGGGCGTCACCCCCTGGCCGCAGGAGGTCACCGCCCAGATGGTGGCCAACTTCCTCGGCGGGGGAGCGGTCTGCAACGCGTTCGCGAGCCAGGTGGGCGCCGAGGTCTGCGTGGTCGACGTCGGCGTCGCGGCCGAGCTGCCCGCCACGCCGGGGCTCCTCCCGCGCAAGGTCCGGGCCGGCACGTCCGACATGACGACCGGCCCGGCGATGACCCGCGAGGAGGCCAAGCAGGCCATCGAGGTGGGCATCGAGACCGCACGCGACCTGGTGGCTGCCGGCAACAAGGCGCTCCTCACCGGCGAGATGGGCATCGCGAACACGACCGCCTCCGCCGCGCTCATCTCCGTCTTCACCGGAGCCGACCCCGCCGAGGTCACCGGCCGCGGCACCGGCATCAACGACGAGACCCTCGCCCGCAAGACCGAGGTGGTCCGCCGTGCCCTGGAACTCCACCAGCCGGACCCGGCCGACCCGATCGGCGTCCTGGCCGCGATCGGCGGCTTCGAACACGCCGCGATGGTGGGCCTGTTGCTGGGCGGCGCGTCCCTGCGCACGCCGGTGATCCTCGACGGCGTCAGCGCAGGCGCCGCCGCTCTCGTGGCCCGCGCCATCGCCCCCGAGGTCCTCGCCGCCTGCATCGCCGGCCACCGCAGCGCGGAACCGGGCCACGTGGCAGCCCTGAACAAGCTGGGCCTGCGCCCCCTGGTCGACCTCGACCTCCGCCTGGGCGAGGGCACGGGCGCCCTGCTCGCCCTTCCGCTGGTCCAGAGCACGGCGCGGGCCATGCACGAGGTGGCGACGTTCGACTCGGCGGGCGTGACGGAGAAGTAGGCGACTACGGTTCCGGGCTCCCGTAGCGGCCCACTGGTCGTTGGCTGCGGGCTGCGGCCCACTGGTCGTTGGCTGCGGGCTGCGGGCTGCGGGCTGCGGGCTGCGGGCTGCGGGCTGAGGGCTGCGGGACGGCCGTGCCGGGTTCCTTGTCGGCCGACCGGTGGTTCTGGGCTGCGGGACGGCAGCACCAGCTTCCTTTTCGGCCGACCGGGTGGTTGTGGGCAGTCGTTCCGCAGGGCGGAACGGGTGGGCACAACCACCCACAGCCCTGCACCCGGCACGCAACGCCCAGCCCCCGGACACCTGTCCCACCAAGTCACCCTGCCCCGTAAAATCTGCACGTCAGGGCTATAGCAACGCCTCGGAGGAGCCGCACCTCATGGCCGAACACCCCGCCTACCCCGTAGGCCTCCGCCTCACAGGCCGCCGCGTGGTCGTCCTCGGCGGCGGTCAGGTAGCCCAGCGCCGCCTCCCCGCCCTCATCGCGGCCGGCGCCGACATCACCCTCGTCTCCCCCGAGGCGACCCCCTCGGTCGAAGCGATGGCGGACGCCGGTGAGCTCACCTGGGTCAGGCGCCCCTACCAGGACGGCGATCTCGGCGACGCCTGGTACGCCCTGATCGCCACCAGCGACCCCGCCGCCAACTCCGCCGCCTCCGCCGAGGCGGAGCGCCACCGCGTCTGGTGCGTACGGTCCGACGACGCCGACCAGGCCACCGCCTGGACCCCGGCGACCGGTCACAGCGAGGGCGTCACGGTCGCCGTCCTCACCACCGACGCGCGCGGCCGCGACCCCCGCCACACCGCCGCCATCAGGGACGCCGTCGTCGAGGGCCTGCGCGACGGCACCCTCGTCGCCCCCCACCACCGCACCCGCACCCCCGGCGTCGCCCTGGTCGGCGGCGGCCCCGGCGACCCCGACCTGATCACGGTCCGCGGCCGCCGCCTGCTGGCCGCCGCCGACGTCGTCATCGCCGACCGCCTCGGCCCGCGCGACCTCCTCGCCGAACTCCCGCCGCACGTCGAGGTGATCGACGCGGCGAAGATCCCGTACGGCCGCTACATGGCCCAGGAGGCCATCAACAACGCTCTGATCGAACACGCCAAGCAGGGCAAGTCGGTGGTACGGCTCAAGGGCGGCGACCCCTACGTCTTCGGCCGGGGCATGGAGGAGGTCCAGGCGCTCGCCGAGGCCGGGATCCCCTGCACGGTCGTCCCCGGCATCTCCAGCTCGATCTCCGTACCGTCCGCCGCGGGCATCCCGGTCACCCACCGGGGCGTCGCACACGAGTTCACGGTGGTCAGCGGTCATGTCGCACCGGACGACGAGCGCTCGCTGGCCGACTGGCCGTCCCTCGCGAGGCTGACCGGGACCCTCGTCGTCCTCATGGGCGTCGACAAGATCGGGAAGATCGCCGAGACCCTGGTCGCGCACGGCAAGTCCCCGGAAACTCCTGTGGCTCTGGTCCAGGAAGGCACGACGGCCGCTCAACGCCGGGTCGACGCGACCCTCGCCACGGTCGCGGAGGTCGTCCGCACCGAGGAAGTGAAACCCCCGGCGGTCATCGTGATCGGCGAGGTCGTGAACGTCGGGCCGCGCCCGGCGGCCTGAAAGGGCACCCGCGCGGGCACCGACGTAACCCCGGGTAACACAACCCGCCCCAGACCATTGGCACCCCACCCAGGACAAGGCAGTATCACCCTGTGGCCGATCTCATCACCGTTGAGGATCCCGACGACCCGCGCCTCCGTGACTACACGGGCCTGACCGACGTCGAGTTGCGCCGCAAGCGCGAACCGGCCGAGGGCCTGTTCATCGCCGAGGGCGAGAAGGTCATCCGCAGGGCGAAGGACGCGGGCTACGAGATGCGTTCCATGCTGCTGTCCGCCAAGTGGGTCGACGTCATGCGCGACGTCATAGACGAACTCCCGGCCCCCGTCTACGCGGTCAGCCCGGAGCTCGCCGAGAAGGTCACCGGCTACCACGTGCACCGCGGCGCCCTCGCCTCCATGCAGCGCAAGCCGCTGCCGACGGCGACCGAACTGCTGCGCACCACCCGCCGGGTCGTCGTCATGGAGTCGGTCAACGACCACACCAACATCGGCGCGATCTTCCGCTCGGCGGCCGCCCTCGGCATGGACGCGGTACTGCTCTCCCCGGACTGCGCCGACCCGCTCTACCGCCGCAGCGTGAAGGTCTCCATGGGCGCGGTCTTCTCCGTGCCGTACGCCCGTCTCGACACCTGGCCCAAGGGGCTGGACTCGGTCCGCGAGGCCGGGTTCACGCTGCTCGCCCTCACCCCGGACGAGAAGGCCCGCAGCCTGGACGAGGCGGCCCCGCACCGGATGGACAGGGTCGCCCTGATGCTCGGTGCGGAGGGCGACGGCCTGTCCACCCAGGCGCTGGTCGCCGCCGACGAATGGGTGCGCATCCCGATGTCCCACGGCGTCGACTCCCTCAACGTGGGCGCGGCGGCCGCGGTCGCCTTCTACGCGGTGACCACCGGCCGCCCCGAGGCGTAGGACCGCTACTCCCTGAGGGCCACGGCCTTCGCCGGTACGACACCGGTACCGGGCACGCCCATCCCGTGGGCGGGCCCGGAGCAGCCCTGGGCCAGCGCGATCCCCAGCGCCACCAGCAGGGTCACCACGACGAACACGAACAGCCGCTGGCGCAGCAGCCGAGGATTGGCCGGCCGCCGACCGGTACCCGTGGGACGCGGCGCGGGACGCCCGTTGCCGCCGCGCGACGCGGGCCGGTTCCCGCTCCCGTTCCCGGGCCGGGTGCCGTTGCCGCGCGGGGCGGGCGTGGGGCGCGCGCCGTTCGGCCGGGACGGCACACCGCCGGCCGGGCGCGGACCGCTGCCGCCGCGTGAGGGAGCGTTGCCCCGCACCGGCGCGCCCGACGCACCCGACGAGGACTGCGGCCGGCGCTGGGTGCGCTGCGGATCCGGGTAGGTCGAGTAGGTGTCGGTGAGCCGCCCGGTGGGCCGGTCCGCCTCCGCGGCACGCGGCGCGGGCGGCCGTACGTCGGCCAGCCCCTGCGCCTCGCGCGCGGCGATCTCCTTCAGCCGGAGCGACAGCTGGAGCGTGCTCGGCCGCTCCTCCGGGTCCTTGGCCAGACAGGCCCGCACCAGCGGCGCGAGCGCGTCCGGCACGCCGTGCAGGTGCGGCTCCTCGTGGACGACCCGGTAGAGCATCACCTCGGAACTGCCGTGCCCGAAGGGCGAGTCGCCGGTCGAGGCGTAGGCGAGGGTCGCGCCGAGCGAGAAGACGTCCGTGGCCGGGGTGACGGCCGCCCCGCGCACCTGCTCGGGCGCGAGGAACCCGGGGGAGCCCACCGCCGTACCGACGTGGGTGAGGGTGGAGGCCCCGGTGGCCCAGGCGATGCCGAAGTCGATGATCCGCGGCCCCTTCGGGGACAGCAGGATGTTCGACGGCTTGAGATCCCGGTGCACGACCCCGGCCTCGTGCACGGCGACCAGACCCTCGGACAGCGCCGCCCCGACCGCCGCCGCGTCCGCCGCGCCCAGCGGGCCGTCGTCGGCGACCTTGTCGTGGAGCGAAGGGCCGGGCACGTACTGGGTGGCGAACCACGGCCGCTCGGCCTCCAGGTCCGCCGCGACCAGCCGCGCGGTGCAGCCGCCCCTGATCCGCCGGGCCGCCGAGACCTCACGGGCGAAGCGGGACCGGAACTCCTGGTCCTCCGCCAGATCGGGCCGGATCACCTTCAGCGCGACCCGCTGCCCCTTCTTGTCGGAGCCGAGGTAGACCACGCCCATCCCGCCGGCGCCGAGCCTTCTGTGAAGCCTGAACGAGCCGACGACGCGCGGGTCCTCGCGCCTCAGGCGCATCATCGCCATGTTCATCCCCGCTGCCCGGTCCGTCTGACGTGGCACAGCTTACGTTTACCGGGCCGCCCGTGCGCAGAGGCCGCGCCCTCTCGGCCCGATGGATTGTCAGTGCCGGGTGCGAGACTTGAGGAGTGGTCAGGAAGGCGCCGTTATCGGCACCTTTGAGCACCCGTCTGCTCCAACAAGCCGTCACAGAAGGGGGATTGATGCTGTGAAGGGTGACCGCGTGGAGATAGTCGTGGACGCCGGCGACACGACCCGTACGTACGAGGTGGTGGCGAGCAGGGCCGGCCGCCGGGTGGAGACAGCGGTACGGCGGGGGGTGGTGGAAGTGAGCGAAGTCACGCGGAACGGCGCCGTCGTCCGGACCGCCCGCTTCATGGCGACCCGGGTCCTGGCCCTCGTGGAGCAGCCGGTGCCCCGAGAGGACAGCTCGGAAAAACCGGGAAGGACCGGGCACCCCCTCCGGGAAGACCCCGAGGGGTAGGACGAGACGTAGGACCCGTCTCCACCCAGGGGAGTAGACCGCAGGTCACGGCTCATCCTCTCGGAGGCCCGCGATTCGGTACGAGGGCATGACGTCCGCGAGGTGGCACGCGCCTAGATTTGAGGTCAAGCGGCGGGTGCAGCACTCGTCCCCCGAGGTCAGACACCCGCCGCTGCCAACGACAACTGAGCACGGTCAGGAGAGGGACCATGGCCCTTACGGCACAGCGGACACACACCACCCGTCCCCGCCGACAGGGCCGCCGCCACCCGCTGGTGGCGACGCTGATGGCCCTTCCCCTGGCGGCCCTGCTCCTCCTCGTCTTCGACGGCTGGGAGACAGTGGCCACACAGGCGTCGTCCGTGGGAGTGATGCTGGGGCGCTGAGCGGCGACCCCAGGCCCGGAAGAGCGGTCCGGGCGGGGACATCCACCCATGAAACCCCGTGGGGACGGGGGTGCGGCGGACGGCAAAATGCCGGCGCAGCTGGGGAGCTGCGCCGGCATTGCTTTTTCCCGGGGCTGCGGTTGTTGTCAGGCCGCGGTCCGGTGGGGGCTGATCGCGCAGTTCCTCCCCCAGCCTTCGGCCGGGGGTGCCCCCAGCGCCCTTTACGGCGCTACTCAGCTGCGGGCAGTCGTGCCTCCCCCAGTGCCATAAGGGCCTGGGAGGTGCCCCCAGGGCGGCACGGGTGGGCGCAGCGGCACCCCGCGAGCGCGGGTGAGCGACACCCCGGTACCCCAGCCCCCACCCCGGCCGCATGTGAACCCCGGCCCACCACACCCACGTACCCTCACCCCAGCACAGCCGCACCTCCCGGGGGACCCCATGACCGCAGACCTACTGCCCCAGCTGACCGCCAAGGTCACAGCCGCCGCCCACCCGGACGCGGCCCCCTGCGCCTGCGGCACCACCACCCTCGCCCACCGCCCCGACACCATGGTCCTCCGCCACGCGGAAACCGTCGCCAAGGCCCACGCCCCCGCCACCGACCCCACCGCCCTCGCCCTCCGCCTGGCCACGGCGACCCGCCTCCCCGGCGTCTTCCTCCCGCCCCTCGCCGCGGCCCCCGCCGCCTTCGTCGACGACCGCCCCGTCACCCTCTGGCCGTACGGCGCCCCGGTGGACCCCGACGCTCCGGAGGCCGCCCCCTGGGAAGCCGCCGCCACCCTCCTCGCCCTGCTCCACCGCACCCCGCCCGCCCCCGCCACACCCCCGATGCGCGGCCCCGCCAAGGCGGCCCACGCGATGGCCCGGCTCAGGGAAGCCCTCCCCGGCGCGGGCGCCCACCCCGCCGCCCCGCCCGTCCTGCGGGCCTGGTCCGCCCTGCCCGCCTGGGCCCGCGCCGAGGCCCCCATGCCCGGCCGCCCCCGCACCCTCTGCCACGGCGACCTGCACCTGGGCCAGCTGGTCCGCTACCCGGCGCCGAACGGCCCGTGGCGGCTCATCGACGTGGACGACCTCGGCGTCGGCGATCCCGCCTGGGACCTCGCCCGCCCCGCGTCCTGGTACGCCTGCGGCCTCCTCCCGCCCGAGGAGTGGACCCGCTTCCTCGGCGCCTACCGCGAGGCCGGCGGTCCGGCCGTACCGGAGGACGGCGACCCCTGGCCCGCGCTGGACGTCCCGGCCCGCGCCCTCACCGTCCAGACGGGCGCACGCTACCTCGCCAAGGCCATCGCGGCGGACCGCCCTCTGGACGAGGTCGAGCAGTCCCTGATCGACGCATGTGCCCGAATGGCTCCGCAATGATCCCGGAATGCATCCGTACAGCTCCCGAACGACCTTGGTCCCCGGGCGGTTGGCCCACGATTTCCCGAAGTAAGGTGCAACCGACCGGGAACGGACGGAGTCTGTCCTGGGGAAAACGCGAAGCAGTTTTTACCGGCGAGGAGTTGAGCCGACCATGCAGTGTCCGAAGTGTCATGCGCCGATGCACACCTACAACCGCAACGGCGTCCAGATCGAGCAGTGCAGCGGCTGCCGGGGCATCTTCCTCGACTACGGCGAGCTGGAGGCGCTGACCCAGCTGGAGGCACAGTGGTCCAAGCCGGTCCCGCCGCCGGCTCCGCAGGCCTACCCGGCCCCGCCCGCGCCGGCCTGGGGCGCCCCGCAGCACGGCGGCGGTCACCACGGCGGCGGTCACGGCGGGCACTACGGCGGCCATGGCGGCCACCACGGCCACAAGAGCTGGGCGCACATGCTCTTCTCCAGCTGACCGCACGAAAAAGCCCCGGCCGTACGAGACGGCCGGGGCTCTTTGCTGTGTGGACGATACTGGGATTGAACCAGTGACCTCTTCCGTGTCAGGGAAGCGCTCTCCCGCTGAGCTAATCGTCCTCGGGACCGAGATCCGAGGATCACGGGCACTGCGTGCGCGATACTGGGATTGAACCAGTGACCTCTTCCGTGTCAGGGAAGCGCTCTCCCGCTGAGCTAATCGCGCGAGACAGATCCACGGCCTTCCGGCCAAGATCCAGTGGACGATACTGGGATTGAACCAGTGACCTCTTCCGTGTCAGGGAAGCGCTCTCCCGCTGAGCTAATCGTCCTTGGAGGTGGAGACGGGATTTGAACCCGTGTAGACGGCTTTGCAGGCCGTTGCCTCGCCTCTCGGCCACTCCACCAGGAGTGTAGGGGATCGGGAAGACCCCTAGTTCCTTCGAGCGGACGACGAGGCTCGAACTCGCGACCTCAACCTTGGCAAGGTTGCGCTCTACCAACTGAGCTACGTCCGCCTGTCGTTTCGGTCCGCTCTCGCGTCCCGGCGACGTGTTGAACTCTAGCGGATTCCCGGGCCAGCACAAAAACGCGTTTGCGCAGCGTGCTGCGCCGGTCCCGACGGATGAGGTGGTCAGGGCCCCCTTGACGACATGCCCGGGCCACCCCGAGGACACCCGCCATAGACTCGACGACGTGCTCCATCGCGCTCCTCATCACCCTCCTCTCGCCCGGTTCGGCGACCGCGTCGCCACCGGCCTCCTCGACGTGACCAGCGACCCCGCGGCCCTCGACTCCGCCGGATTCTGGGCCGTCTGCGCGGATTTCGAGGGCCGGCTGACCTGCGCCCGGTTCGGCGACGTACGGGCGGAGCCGGTGCCCGCGCCGGTGCCGGGACGGTGGCGGGGCCCGGCGGTCGGTGACTGGACGTCGTCGCTGGACCACGTCGCGTACACGGCGGCGGTGCGGCGGATCCGTACGCACATCGCGGCCGGCGAGGTCTATCAGGCCAACCTCTGCCGCGTGCTGTCCGCGCCGGTCGCCCCGGACGCCGACGTGGACGCCCTGACCGCGCTGCTGGCCCGCGGCAACCCGGCGCCGTACGCCGGAACGATTCGCCTCCCGGCGCACGGGGTGGAGATAGCCACCGCCTCGCCCGAGCTGTTCCTGCGGCGGACGGGGCGGACCGTCGAGAGCGGGCCCATCAAGGGGACCGGCCGTACCGAGGCGGACCTCCTGGAGAAGGACTACGCCGAGAACGTGATGATCGTGGACCTGGTCCGCAACGACATCGGGCGGGTCTGCGCCACCGGCACCGTGACCGTCCCCGACCTGTGCGCCGTCGAGAAGCACCCGGGGCTGGTCCATCTGGTCTCCACGGTCCGGGGCGAGCTGCGGGCCGACGCCGGCTGGCCCGAACTGCTCGCCGCGGCCTTCCCGCCCGGCTCGGTCACCGGCGCGCCGAAGTCGAGCGCCCTGCGGATCATCGACACCCTGGAGACCGTGCCGCGCGGCCCCTACTGCGGCGGTATCGGCTGGGTGGACGCGGACCGGGGCGTCGGGGAGCTGGCCGTGGGCATCCGTACCTTCTGGATCGACCGGTCCGGCGACGGTGACGCGCTGCGGTTCGGCACCGGCGCCGGGATCACCTGGGGATCCGATCCGGAGGGTGAATGGCGGGAGACCGAGCTGAAGGCCGCCCGGCTGCTCGCGGTAGCGTCGGGTACGTACGACGTGCACGAAGGGGGTCCCGGGTGCTGAGCAGACCCGGAGGACACCCCCGTACCCGCGGCCGGTCCGGCGCAACCGACGCATCCGGCGCTGACTTGTGAGGTAGAGAGCAGTGAAGATCTGGTTGGACGGCGGGTTGCAGGACGTCGAGTCCGCGCGTGTCTCCGTCTTCGACCACGGGCTGACCGTGGGGGACGGCATCTTCGAGACGGTGAAGGCGACCGAGGGCCGGCCCTTCGCGCTCACCCGCCACCTCGACCGGCTGACCCGCTCGGCGCGTGGCCTCGGCCTGCCCGACCCCGACCACGACGAGGTCCGCCGGGCCTGCGAGGCGGTCCTCGCGGCCAACCCGATGCCGCTGGGCCGGCTGCGCATCACCTATACCGGCGGCCACGGCCCCCTCGGCTCCGACCGCGGCGACCGCGGCCCCACCCTCGTGGTCGCCCTCGGCGAGACCGGCCGCCGCGCCGACTCCACCGCCGTGATCACGGTCCCCTGGACACGCAACGAGCGCGGCGCGCTGACCGGCCTGAAGACCACCTCGTACGCCGAGAACGTCGTCGCCCTGGCCCGCGCCCACCAACACGACGCCTCCGAAGCCCTGTTCGCCAACACGGTCGGGCAGCTCTGCGAGGGCACCGGCTCCAACGTCTTCGTCGTCCTCGACGGCGAGATCCACACCCCTCCGGTCGCCTCCGGCTGCCTGGCCGGCATCACCCGCGCCCTGACCGTCGAGTGGACCGGCGCCCGGGAGACCGACCTGCCCCTGGACGTCCTGGAGCGGGCCGACGAGATCTTCCTCACCTCCACCCTGCGCGACGTCCAGGCCGTGCACCGCGTCGACGACCGCGAACTTCCCGGCGCCCCCGGTCCGGTGACCGCCAAGGCCATGCGCATCTTCGACGAGCGCTCGGGTGAGGACCTGGATCCCTGAGAGCCCCCATGGGGGCATTGCCGGACCGGGCCATATTGGGCTGACGTCGCCGTCCCGGGCGGGTAGAACACCCCTGATGACCACGACCCTGCGGCCGACCGAGCCGCTCCAGCACGGTGCCGACGGGGCGCCCTCCCGCCACTTCCAGGTGTGCGTGAACGGCAGGCCCGTCGGCACCCTCCACCTCGGCACCTCGCCGAATCTCGGGTCTCGCGTGGCCCGGATCGTCGATCTGCGCATCGAGGAGCCCGACCGCCGCCGGGGTCGGGGCACCGTGGCCGCGCTCGCCGCGGAGGAGGTGGCGCGCGGCTGGGGCTGCCGGCAGATCGAGGTGAGTGTCCCGGCCGCCGCGGAGCCGGCACTGCGGCTCGTCACAGCGCTCGGCTACGTCCCGCGCAACCGCAGGATGGAGAAGCGCCTCGGCGACACCCCGCCCGCCCTGCCGGCCGGCAGCCTCGGCCGTGCCATGAGCGAGGCCGAGTTCGAGGAGTGGCTCGCGTACGAGTCCGAGGCGCACGCACGCATGTGGATCGAGCGGGGCCTGCCCGAAGCCGAGGCACACGAGAAGTCGCGGCGCGACCACGAGCGACTGCTGCCCCGGGGGCCGGCCACCGAGGACATGCGGTTCAGCATCCTCGAACACGAAGGGACACGCGTCGGCACCCTGTGGCTGGCCTTCTGGAAGGACCGGGCCTGGGTGTACGACGTCGAGGCCGACGCCGCCCACCGCGGCCGGGGACACGGCCGCACCCTCATGCTGCTGGCGGAGCACCAGACGATCGCCGCCGGCAGACCCGTCCTCGGCCTCAACGTGTTCGCCGGCAACACCCCGGCCGAACGGCTCTACGAGTCGCTGGGGTACGTCACGGTGTCCTGCGTCTTCTACAAGAACCTGATCTGAGGTCCGGCCAGTCCTGCCCGGTCGCTCATGCCCGGTCACTCCTGCCCGGTCACTCCTGCTCGGCCAGCAACCGGTCGGCGATCTCCGCCACGCGCTCGCGCAGGCCCTCCTGGCTCTTGCCGCCGTCGAGGCGTTCGCCGCCGATGACGTACGTCGGGGTGCCCGTCACGCCGATGGCCTTGCCCTCGGCCTGGTCGGCGTCCACGATCAGGATGTGCCGGCCGTCGACCAGCGCGGTGTCGAACTCCTCGGCGTCCAGACCCAGTTCGCCGGCCACCTCGACCAGGAACGGCTCGCCCTCGCGGTCCAGTTCCTCGACCCGGCCGAGGACCGCCTCGACGTACTCCCAGCCCTTGCCCTGCTCCAGGGCCTCCTCGGCGGCCTGCGCGGCGGCGAAGGCGTGCTTGTGCTTCTCCAGCGGGAAGTGCCGCAGCCGCAGCTCCAGCCGGTCACCGTACCGGGCACGCAGGGCGCGGAGGTCGTCCAGGGCGCTGCGGCAGTCGGAACACTGGAGTTCACACCAGACGTCGAGGACCAGGGCGTCGGTGCGCGCGGGGGAGTCGTTCATGCCGACCAGTCTTCCAGGCCACGCTCCGTCCACCGAATCGAGACGGCGGGGGTGGCCGGCGGACGGACCGGGCGGCGGCCGGTATCCGGGGCCGACGGCTGGAGCGGGTGTGGTCGTGGCTCGTCCCTGGGGTGGAGGCGACCCGGAGAGGACCCCGAGATGCCCCTGAATGTCAGGCCTGGGCATGGATCGCACGGGCCGGGCGGTGCACGATGGAAGGGGCGAAGCAGCGCACGCACGCCGCCCGTCGCCCCGCCCGCCCGACCCAGCCCGCAGGAGGACCGGATGATCGCCGAGACAGTCTGTTCCGCCGCGTCCGCGGCAGGCCTGGGCATCGCCGTGGTCACCGCCTATCGCAAGCGGTACCTGGCGGCGGCCCGCATCGCCGCCTACTCCCTCGTCCCCGTCGGCCTGGTGATGACCGGCGTGGTCGGCTGGCTCGCCGACACCGTCTTCAGCCCCACCGCCTGGGCGGGCTTCGGCGTGCTCGGCGCGGCCTGGGCCCTGTTCGCCACCACCCGCGCCGTGGAGCGCCGGCGCGGCGGCGGCCGTGGCACCCGTGCCGAGCGCAAGGCGGCCTCCCGGGGCGCAGAGCATGACGCCGTCGCCCCCGCCGCCTCGGCACCGTCCCTGAGTCCGGCCACCCGCCCGGCGACCAGGCCCGCGGCGGCGCCCCGCAGCGCCGGCTCGGGCGACGACTTCAGCGACATCGAGGCCATCCTCAAGAAGCACGGAATATGACACGCCGCGGCGGCGGACGGGGCACGGTGGACGGCGCCCCGCAGCACGCCGGCGCGGCGCTGTTCAGCCGGGTTGCGGGCGCATGCATATGACAGTCACATGAGGCATTGAAACGACACAGTGCGCCTGCGGCGCGCGCGGAAGTGTTCAGAGGGCGAGCGGAAGCGAAACGGACATCACGGAATTCGGCGAACTCCCGCCCATTCCGGGCGTGTTGATCGCGCGGCGGGTGTCCGCTGGGACATCATCGCCGCGAGATGCTGGACACGAAACAGAGCGAGGCCGCGCCGTCGAAGGACGAGCCCCGCGGGTGCCTCTTCGCCCTTTCCCAGCCACCGCTGATGATCTTCCTAGCGGTGATCGGGTGTCTGCTCCTCATGGCTGCGCTGCACGACCTGCTGTGGCTGTGAGCCGTACCCGCCCGTCCCGGCGTCACCCGCCGGGACCGGCGTCGGCATCTGCACCGTCGGTACTCCCGCGGTGTGCACCCCGTTCCCGACGTCCCTCCGATCAGCCCGTCGCCTCCTTGCGGCGTGCCCGGTACGCGGCGACATGCAGGCGGTTTCCGCAGGTCCGGCTGTCACAGTAACGACGCGAACGGTTACGGGAGAGGTCGACGAAGGCGCGCCGGCAGTCCGGAGCCTCGCAGCGCCGCAGTCGCTCCTGCTCCCCGGCGACGACGAAGAACGCGAGCGCCATCCCGCAGTCGGCGGCGAGATGGTCGGCCACCGAGGCACCGGGCGCGAAGTAGTGCACATGCCAGTCGTAGCCGTCGTGGTCCGTGAGCCGGGGCGTGGTGCCCGCGGCCGCCACCAGCTCGTTGATCATCCCGGCGGCGGTCCGGGCGTCCGGAGCGGCGAAGATGCCCGCGAAGCGGCTGCGGATCTTGCGCACTGCCGACAGATCGAACTCCGACAGGACGCCCACATCGCTGATGTCGTGGTTTCGTACGAAATCCAGGAGGGTCGCGACATCGGGCAGTCCGTCCGGCGCCGCGTCGTCCTCCGGCGCGGAGTTCACCAGATCCACCACGGCGTCGAGAGAACACCGGGTGTCGTGGGTGATCAGCACGTTTCGCTCCCTGGCCTGAGGGTCGGGCGGGCGCCCGCCGATGGTGGCCGATGGTAGCGACATACGGCGGCCCCGCACCGTGCCCTGTCCCACTCGTGACTGTCCGGTACAACGCGCACCGCCCCCCGGCGGTTCCACGGGCACGCGGACACACCGGCGCCGCCCCGTGACCGAACACGGTGGCGGCGCCGGTGCTGCCGTATGCGGTTGTCTAGGCCCGAGCCGTCTCCCCGAGTGGACGGCGCCGGGCGGCTTGCAGGGGGCGTGCCCTCAGCTTTCCGCCAGAATGTGCGACAGCTCCTGATCGAGATCGAAGTGGCGGTGTTCCGTGCCGGGCGGCACGGCGGCGTCCGTTCGCTTCAGGAAGGACTCCAGGGCCCGCGCCGGGGCTTCCAGCAGGGCTTCCCCTTCCGGAGAGCTCAGGGCAATGCACACGACGCCCTGACCGTGACTGCGGGACGGCCAGACGCGGACGTCGCCGGTGCCGGTGGGGCGGTGCAGCCCCTCGGCGAGGAGGTCGCGGGCGAACACCCACTCGACGGTCTCCTCGGCTCCGGTGTGGAAGGTGGCGTGCACGGCGTAGGGGTCGGCCGTGTCGTACCGCAGGCCTGCGGGGACAGGCAGGGATGACTCGCTCGACACAACGAGGCGCAGGTGCAGCTCGCAGCTGACCGTGGTGTTCATAAGCGCCAGGGCCTTTCGCTCAGTGTGCGCTCGGGGATTCGCACGTCGGCGAAATCGACATGCCACCTACGGTGCCGTTGTAAACCCCTCTGAGTGTTTTGCGTGTGTTTACGTAACTCTTCCGGCCGAGAACCCGGACGCGATCTACGACCATTCCGGTGACCTGAATCGCTCAGGTAGGGTTTGGTCGTATGAATACGGGGAGTAACGAACCGGGCGAGGCCGCCGTGGCCTCGGACGGGAGCGAGGTGGACGGGACGACGACGGACCGGGGGCGTGACGAGCGGGGGCTCGGATCGCGGGCGCCCGCGTTCATCAGGGCGCGCCGGGTGCTGCACCTGAGCTGGCAGGTCGGGGTCTTCGCGATCGGCCTGGCGGTGGTGGCCGTGGGCATCGTCCTGCTGCCGTTGCCCGGACCCGGCTGGGTGATCATCTTCGCCGGCATGGCGATCTGGGCGACCGAGTTCGTCTGGGCCCAGCTGGTGCTGCGCTGGACGAAGCGCAAGGTCACGGAGGCGGCCCAGAAGGCCCTCGACCCCAAGGTGCGCCGCCGCAACATCACCCTCACGACGATCGGCCTGGTGGTCGTGGCCGCCGGGGCCGGGATCTACCTCTCCAGGTTCGGGATCGTGATGCCCTGGAAGATCGAGGAGTGATCCGGCCGTCGGCCGCAGGCCCCCGGCGACTGGTCGGGGGCACCCCCTGACATGGGGTAATGTTCTTCCTGCGCCCGGGCGATTAGCTCAGTGGGAGAGCGCTTCGTTCACACCGAAGAGGTCACTGGTTCGAACCCAGTATCGCCCACCCGGAACCACGGCCCACCTGCGAGAGAGCAGGTGGGCCGCGGTCGTCTCGGGGCTCGGAGGGGCGGCGCCACGGCGGTGACGGCCACGGCGGCGACGGCCACGGCGGCGACGGCCACGGCGATGACGGCCACCTCGGGCGACGGCCACGGTCACGATCAGTACATGGCCTGCCTCGGGCTGGTGCTCGGGGCGGCACGAGATGCGCTGCGGGTTCTCAGACCTCCGACGTCTGCCTGTCTCGGCCCACCCCGCCCCACCCCATCTCAACCCCTCCTCCGGCCTTCGCCCCCCCGGAGCCGCTTGCCCCCCTTCTCGCCGCCCCCTCCACCCTGCTCGCCGAAGCCAACCCGTAACCCCCGCCTCCCGCAGGCCACTTCGCGTTCGACCCCCCGACTGAACGCCCCTCACCTGTGGCGTCACCCGCCCCGCACCCCTCGCGGTTCCGCCGCGCCGTCCCGCCCCGCCGGCCCCGCCCACAAGAAATTCCTGTCCGAATCATTGACGCCTCACCGGCCCCTCCGTAACTTGTGCCAGCAAGCGCTTACTTGAAACGATTCATGCAGGCGTCGGCGACGCTGCGGGGAGGGGCCCGACTGTGGGAACCAGCAGGAATGTGGAGAGGCGGACCATCCTGAAGGCGGCCGGGGCCTCGGCGGCCGCGCTCGGGATCGCCGCGACGGCCGGGTGCGGAGGTGGCAGCGGTTCCGGGGACGGAACGGTGACGATCCGTTACTCGTGGTGGGGCGCCGAGGAACGCGCGCAGAAGATCAACAAGACCATCACGCTCTTCGAGAAGAAGTACCCGAAGATCAAGGTCAAGACCGACTTTCAGACGTACGCGTCGTTCTGGGAGAAGTTCCAGACCCAGGCCGCCGGCGGAAATCCCCCGGACGTTTTCCAGAATGCCGTCACCTTTCTCCGGAAGTACGACAAGCGAGGAATTCTCCTCGACCTCAAGTCACAGGTTCAGGCAGGAAATCTGAGCCTGGATCACTTCCGGGCCGGAGTGACGAAGGTCGGCGAGGTCGACGGAAAGCAGCTCGGAATCCCCGTCGGCTCCAACACCATGGCGCTGGTCATCGACAAGAAGGTCTTCGAGAAAGCAGGCGTCGAGCCGCACACGGGCTGGACCTGGGACGACTACTTCAAGGCCCTGAAGACCATCCATGACAAGACGAAGGTCGCGGGGGACACCGGCTACTTCGGCATCATGTACCTCTACGACCTCTACCTCCGCCAGAACGGCAAGGCGTTCTACACCAAGGACGGGCTCGGCTTCGACAAGGCCGACCTGACGGAGTGGTGGGGCGACGGCTACGGCCGCGTCAAGGCCGGCATCGTCACGGACCCGAAGGTCGTGGCCCAGGACTTCCCCAAGTCCTCCCTCTCCGCCGGGCACGGCGCCTCGGAGTTCACCTGGGACAACTTCACCGTCCGCTACTCCTCCGAGGGCGACAGCACCTACGGCCTCGCCCCGATCCCGACCATGGACGGCAAACACACCGGGCAGTACCTCGCCTCCCTGATGCTGAGCGCCTCCGCCCGCACCTCCCACCCCAAGGAGGTCGCGCAGTTCATCGACTTCATGGTCCACGACCCCGAGGTCGGCAAGATCATGGGCTACGACCGGGGCATCCTCGCGAGCACCGAGCAGTACGCGGCGTTCAAGCCCACGGACGCGGTGAACAAGGAGATCGCGCAGTACGAGGACGACACCGCCAAGGCCGGCGTCCTCGGCACGATCACCCCGCATCCCTCCGGCGCCGACACCATCGAGGCCGCCTTCCTGCGCATCGGCGGCGACCTCGGCCAGGGCAAGACCAAGGTCTCCGACGCGGTGAAGCAGTTCTTCACCGAGTCCGAGGCCGCCTTCCAGGCCTGATGGGACCTGCCGTGACGCTCGTCAAGGACTCCCTGCCCGCCGCCCGCGAGCCGCGCCCGGCCGCCTCCGCCCGCACGCGGCGGCGGCCCGGCCGCCGCCGCGAGAACCTCGCCGGCTACCTCTTCATGTCCCCGTGGATCGCGGGCTTCCTGCTGCTCACCGCGGGCCCGATGGTCGCCTCGCTCTACTTCGCGTTCACCGACTACAACCTCTTCAACACCCCGAAGTGGATCGGGTTCGACAACTTCACCAAGATGTTCGACGACCCCCGCTGGCAGAGGTCGGTGGAGGTGACCGCGAAGTACGTGGTCATCGGCACCCCGCTGAAGCTACTGCTCGCGCTCGGGGTGGCGATGCTCCTGGCCCAGAGCCGGCGCGGCCAGGCCTTCTACCGGGCCGCCTTCTACGCCCCCTCGCTCATCGGCGCGAGCGTCTCCGTCGGCTTCGTCTGGCGGTCGCTCTTCTCCGACGGCGCGATCGTGGACCGTACCCAGTCCCTCTTCGGCCGGCACGTCGGCGGCTGGGTCGGCAACGCCGACTGGGTGCTGTACTGCCTGGTCGCACTGACCGTGTGGCAGTTCGGCGCGCCCATGGTCATCTTCCTGGCCGGTCTGAAGCAGGTGCCCAAGGAGCTCTACGAGGCAGCCGAGATGGACGGCGCCGGACCGCTGCGCAGGTTCTGGAACATCACCCTGCCGATGATCTCCCCGGTGCTCTTCTTCAACGTGCTCCTGGAGACCATCCACTCCTTCCAGATCTTCGGCTCGGCCTACGTCGTCTCCAACGGCACCTGCGGACCGGCCGACGCCACGCTCGTCTACACCTGCTACCTGTACCAGCAGGGCTTCCAGAACGCCCGGATGGGCTTCGCCGCCGCGATGGCCTGGATGCTGCTGCTGGCCGTGGCCCTGGTGACGGCCGTCCTCTTCTGGTCCCAGAAGAAGTGGGTGCACTACGAGGAGGACGCCCGATGAGCGCGACCACCACCAAGCCGTCCCTGCCGAACCGCTCCCTGCCGAGCCGCCGCCGGGCCGGATCCCTCGGCTGGCACCTCGGCGCCCTGCTGATCCTCGCGGTCATCCTCTACCCGGTGGTCTGGGTGATCGGAGCGTCCTTCAAGCCCAGCAAGGACATCATCAACAGTCTCCGGCTGTTCCCGGCCCACCCGATCCTGTCCAACTTCAAGGGCCTCGCCGACGGCATTGCGGACATCAGCATCTGGACGTTCTTCCAGAACTCCCTCTTCTACGCCGTCGGCGCCGTCGTCGGTGTGCTGGTCTCCTGCTCCCTCACCGCCTACGCCTTCGCCCGCATCCGGTTCGCCGGCCGCAACCTGCTCTTCTCCCTGATGATCGGCACCCTGCTCCTGCCGTACCACGTACTGCTGATCCCGCAGTACGTGATGTTCCAGAAGCTGGGCTGGATCAACACCTACGCCCCGCTGCTGATCGGCAAGTACCTCGCCACCGAGGCGTTCTTCGTCTTCCTGATGGTGCAGTTCATGCGGAACCTGCCCCGGGAACTCGACGAGGCGGCCCGGCTCGACGGCTGCGGGCACTTCCGCATCTACTGGTCGATCGTGCTGCCGCTGTGCCGGCCCGCCCTCATCACCAGCGCGATCTTCACCTTCATCAACGCCTGGAACGACTTCATGGGCCCGCTGATCTATCTCAACGAGCCCGGCAAGTACACGGTCTCCCTGGGACTCATGATGTTCCGCGACTCCGACGGTGTGGCCGCCAACTACGGCGGCATGATCGCCATGTCCCTCGTGGCGCTGCTGCCCGTGCTCCTGTTCTTCCTCGCCTTCCAGCGTTATCTGATCGACGGGATGGCGACCTCCGGACTGAAGGGCTGATGACGTCGTGGCCGACGTGCGCGCAAGGCCGTCCGTCTTCGCGGAGCGGTTCGGCGTCTTCGCCGAGTGCCTGCTCACCGGGGTCTGGATCGCCATCGCCTCCCTGGGGATCGTCACCTACCCGGCCGCCTTCGCGGCCGGCGCCCGGCACCTGCGCCGCCGTACCGGTCAGGTGGGCGGCGGCTGGCAGGAGTTCGTGAGCGACTTCCGGGCCGCCCTGCCCGGTGGCCGGCTCGTCGGGCTCGCCGGCTGGGGTGCGGTCGCCGCCGCCTGGGTGGACGTTCAAGCCGTACGCGCCGGGCTGCCGGGCGGTCCGCTCGTCGGGGCCGTTGGCCTGTTCGCGGTGATCGGCCTCGCGGTCGCGGGGCTGCGCGCCGCTGCCGTCTGGGCGCCCGGCGACCGCTGGCGCACCCTGCTCGCGGCGGCCGGCCGCCGCACCGTCCTCGACCCGGGCGGATCCTTCCTGCTCGTCGGGGGAGCGGTCCTCGTGGTCTGTACCGCCCTGCTCATCGCGCCCCTGGCGGTGCCCGTGCTGGGCGCCCTCGCGGCGGCGGCCGTCGCGGTCGAGGAGCGTCACCGGCGCCGCCACGGCTGACCGGCCCCGCACCAGGGTCGGCGCCCGGCGCCACACCTTCCTCTGTCATGCACCTGATCACAACTCTCCATCCTCCCTGCACTCGCACGGACAGGAAAGGCGGACCATGTCTCCCATCCCCCGCAGGTCCCTCCTCAAGGCGGCCGCCGTCGCCGGCGCCGCCGCCCAGTTCAGCTGGGTGCTGGGTGCGAAGGACGCGCAGGCCGCGCCCGGAGCCGAGGCCGCCGACGCGGACCCGGTGACCCTGGACTGGCTGGAGGACGGCGGCCTCGGCGCCGCGCCCGGTTCCACCGTCGGCGTGCCCTGGCCGATGGGTGCGTTCCAGGAGGACCAGACCTTCGCGCTGACCGACGAGGACGGCAAGGACGTGGCCGTCCAGTCCTGGCCGATCGCCTACTGGCCCGACGGCTCCCTCAAGTGGACGGCCCACGCGGTCGGCTCCGGCACCGGCAGGCTCACCCTCGCGGCAGGCGAACCGGCCGCTCCGGCCCGGCAGGTCACCGTCGACAAGCACGGCGGCACGATCGACGTGTCGACAGGCGTGATCACCGTCACGATCGGCAAGGACGGCTCGACGATCGTCAAGTCCGTCACCCGGGGTTCGACGGAGATCGCCAGGAACGGACGGCTCGTCCTCATCCGCCAGCCCGAGATCGAGGACGAGGACCAGGGCCAGGTCAGGACCGAGCGCTTCGACGGCGCGATCGACTCCGTCACCGTCGAACAGGAGGGCCCGGTCCGGGCCGTGGTCCGCGTCGACGGCAAACACCGCAAGGGAAGCCGCAGTTGGCTGCCGTTCTCGATCCGGCTCTACTTCTACGCGGGCGCCGACTCCTTCCGGATGGTCCACACGATCACCTACGACGGCACCCAGGAGCCGGGCAGAGCGAGCGGTGACTTCATCCGCGGGCTCGGCGTCCGGTTCAGCGTGCCGATGCGCGACGAGGCGTACGACCGGCACGTGCGGATCGGCGGCGAGGGAACGGGCCTGCTGCGCGAGGCCGTCCAGGGCATCATGGGTCTGCGCCGCGACCCGGGCGCGGCCGTCCAGGCGGCCCAGTACGCCGGGCAGAAGCTCGCCGACCCCGCCACCTGGGACCAGCGCGTCACCACCCGCCTCCAGTACATCCCGCACTGGGGCGACTACACCCTCGCCCAGCTCTCCGCCGACGGCTTCACCCTGCGCAAGCGCACGAAGAAGGGGTACGGCTGGATCGCGGCCGGCGGCGGCAGACGGGCCTCCGGGTTCGGCTACGTCGGCGGGGCGAGCGGCGGACTCTCCTTCGGCCTGCGCGACTTCTGGGAGAAGTTCCCGGCCCAGCTCGACATCCGCGACGCCCACACCGACGCGGCCGAGGTCACCCTCTGGCTCTGGTCGCCCGAGGCCCAGCCGATGGACCTGCGCTTCTACCACGACGGCATGGGTCAGGACACTTACGCCAAGCAGCTCGAAGGCCTCAACATCACCTACGAGGACTACGAGCCCGAGTTCGGCACCCCCTACGGCATCGCCCGCACCTCCGAACTCCTCTTCTGGGCCAACGAGTCGACCCCTTCGGCGGACGCCCTGGCCGAACAGGTGGCGGCGGTACGGACGTTGCCGCAGCTCACCGCCCCGCCCCGGCAGCTCATCAAGGCCAAGGTCTTCGGCCCCGGCCTCTACTCCGAGCCCGACCGCTCCACCGCCGCCAAGGCGAAGATCGAGGACCACCTCGACTTCCTCTTCACCTACTACAAGGACCAGGTGGAGCAACGCCGTTGGTACGGCTTCTGGGACTACGGCGACTTCATGCACACCTACGACACCGTGCGCCACCAGTGGCGGTACGACGTCGGCGGCTATGCCTGGGACAACTCCGAGCTCTCGCCCGACCTGTGGCTCTGGTACGCGTACCTCAGAAGCGGCCGCTCGGACATCTTCCGGTTCGCCGAGGCGCTCACCCGGCACACCGGCGAGGTCGACGTCTACCACATCGGCCAGTGGGCAGGGCTCGGCACCCGGCACGGCATCCAGCACTACGCCGACAGCGCCAAGCAGCAGCGCATCTCCAACACCACCTACCGGCGCTTCTACTACTTCCTCACCGCCGACGAACGCGTCGGCGACCTCATGGCCGCGAACGTCGACTCCGACGAGACGTTCCTCGTCCTCGACCCGCAGCGCAAGGTCCGCACCGACCCCTACACCCCCGACCGCCACGCCCTCTCGATCGGCTTCGGCACCGACTGGAGCGGCCTGGTCTCGGCCTGGCTGACCGAGTGGGAACGCAAGGGGCCCAAGTGGGAGAAGGCCAAGGCCCGCGTCCTGTCGACCATGGCGGGCATCGCCGCCCAGCCCAACGGCTTCGTCCAGGGCAGCGGCCTGTACGACCTGGACACCGGCAGGTTCGCCACGGCGACCACTCCGGTCGTCTCGGTCTCGCACCTCTCGGCCGTCTTCGGCCTCAACGAACTCTGCGCCGAACTCGTCTACTTGACCGACATGCCGGAGTTCACCGAGGCGTACTTCGACTACTGCCGCTACTTCAACGCCACCAAGGCGGAACAGGCGGCACGCTACGGCTCCAACTTCGGCACCCTGCTGCTCTTCCAGGGCCACTCACGCCTCGACGCGTACGCCGCCGTACAGACCGGCGACGCGACGCTCGCCAAGCGCGCGTGGACGAAGTTCTACAGCTCCGACGGCTATACGGAGTCCTCGCCGTGGAAGACGGAGCCGCTCTCCGGCCCGGTCACGCTCGTCGCGGGCAGCGAGGCGAGCTGGGTGTCCTCCAACGACACCGCGCTGTACGGACTCGCCGCCATCGAGAACCTGGCACTGCTCGGCGACAAGATGCCCTCGTAAAGGAGTGGGGGAGCGCCGTCGCACGGGCGGCGGCGCTCGTACCGGTGAGTGTGGTCCAGGTCACTCCACGCGGGCATGAGTACGCGTACTCAGATCCACGGTCTGCGACACACTGCGGCCATGGACTGGAACCACTATCGTTTCCGCAGCCTGTGGCCCCTCCCGGTACCCCTCACCACCGTGTACGAGGCGCTGCGGGAGGTGGAGGAATACCCCCGCTGGTGGCCCCAGGTGCGCTCGGTGAACCGGCTGGACGACTCCGTCGCCGTCCTCACCATCCGGTCGTTCCTCCCGTACGACCTCACGTTCACCGCACGCGAGGCGCGGCGCGACCCCGAGGCCGGCGTGCTGGAGATCTCGATGACCGGGGACATCGAGGGCTGGGCCCGGTGGACGATCACGTCGGACGGCGCCGGCACCCTCGCCCGCTACGACCAGGTCGTCGACGTCCGCAAGCCGCTGCTGCGACGACTCGCCCCGCTGGGACGGCCGTTCTTCCGGCTCAACCACCGGCTGATGATGCGCTCCGGACGGCGCGGACTGCTCAGGCACCTGCAAGCGGTTTGAACGAAACCCGCCGGTCCCTGTATCGTTCACTGCGTTCCCGGGCGATTAGCTCAGTGGAAGAGCGCTTCGTTCACACCGAAGAGGTCACTGGTTCGAACCCAGTATCGCCCACCGGGAAAAAGCCGGTCTGCACCAGCAGACCGGCTTTTTTGTGTGTTCAGAGGGGGGCTCATGACTGGTGGGGAAGGCAAGAGACCGGGACGACGGGGGAAGGTGACGTCCATACGACGGCGCAGGGTGAGGTCGCTGATCGTCGTCGCCATCGTCCTGGTGGTGTTCGGCGGGATCGCCGCCGGCGTCCAGGTGCTCTCGAACAAGGAGCGCGTCACCTCGATGTGGGTCGGTGCCGAGATACGCGCCGACGGAAGCGCTCGGATCACCGAGGTCATCGCCTACGACTTCGGTCACTCGGGCGACTCGCACGGCATCTTCCGGGACGTGCCGGGCGATCCCTTCATGGACGACGAGAACCTGCACGTCACCATGGACGGTCACAAGGTCCCGTACGAGGACACGTACGGCGACTACTACGAGGACGAGAAGGGCAAGCGGGAAATCGCCGACCGGCTGAAGATCGGCGATCCCGGCCGTCTGGTCAGCGGAATCCACCGCTATCGCATCCAGTACGTGCTCCCGGACGTGGTGAAGGGCCGCAAGCTCGCCTGGGACGCCGTCGGCACCGGCTGGAAGGTCGACCGGGCGGATGTCACGATCCATGTCGTGGACACGCACGGGCTCACCGGAGTCCGCTGTGTCCGGGGCACCGGGGACGACGGGACGCCCTGTACGGCCGAGCAGAGCGAGCCGGGCCACCTCGTCGTCGAACTCGACAAGTTGAGCGGCCACGAGGGCCTCACGCTCTACGCCACCGCCGACCAGGCCAAGACCGCCACCGGGGCGGCACTGCCCGCGGCACCCACCGGCAAGGCCGTCGGTACGAGCCTGCCGCACCCGATGCGTACCGGCGGGCTCTTCCTCGCCGCCGCGCCGGCCGCCTTCGCGCTGACGGTGTGCGCGCTGCGCCTCCTCGGGCGCGACCGCCTCGTGGCGGACGGCGGTCGTGAGCGGCGCGTCGCGGTCGGACGGCTCGGCCGCAAGGTCACCCCGTCCGCGACACCGCCCGACGAGCTGACCCCGGCGCAGGGCGGCATCCTGCTCGCCGAGATCGTCGAGGACCGGCACCGGGTGGCGTGGCTGCTCACCGCCGCGGCCGACGGCCATCTGAGCATCGAGGGCGGCGACAAGCGCCCGACCCTGAGACGGCTCAACCGCGAGGGTGAGCCGGTCGACCGGGAGATCAAGGACATCCTCGGCACGATGTTCGGCGGCCGCAGCAGCATGACCCTCGGGATCCGCGACGCCCCCTTCAGGTCGGGCTGGGGCAGCCTGACGACCCGCTTGTCCAACTGGCGCGCGGACAGCGGGCTGTGGGACGTCGACGCCGCACGTCGCGCTGGAGTCGCCGGAAGAGCCGGCCTGATCCCGGTGCTGGTCGGCTTCGTCCTCGTGATCACCGGAGGCGTCCTGACCGGCCGTCGTAACGCCGCCGGATGGCCCGTCGTGCTCGCGGCCGCCGTCGTCACGGGTGTCGGTCTGGCGCTCGCCGCACGCGGGTGGGAACTGGAGCGGCGCACCCCGCGCGGTACCGCTCTCCGGCTCCGGGTCGAAGCCTTCCGGCGCTACCTGGCCGACCCGTCCACCTGTCCCGGTGAACTGCCCGTCGCCGAGCGGGCGGAGCGGTACACGGCGTGGGCCGTGGCCCTCGGTGTCGAATCCGCCTGGGAACAGGCCATCGGCGCCTCGACGTCGACGCCGACGGCCACGGCTCGGCGGCGTTCCTCCTTCGACTTCACCGACGTCCTGCTCGCCGCCGTCGTCCTCTCCGCGGCCAGCCCGCCCTCCAGCTCCGGTGGCGGTCGCTCCGGCGGTGGCGGTTCCTCCTCCTCCGGTGGCGTCGGCGGTGGCGCCGGCGGCGGAGGAGGCGGCTCCTGGTGACGTTGGGGTGGGGCGCCGGGAGCCGGCGCCCCACCACTCACGCCGCCGTCGGCAGCTCCGGCCGTAGTGGCCAGTACGTGTTCACCGTCTCCGGTGTACCACTGCGCGCGAACCAGGCCTGCAGCCCGCGCGCCTGCGCCGCGTGCCACGTCGTCTGCAACGTGTGCAGCTCGGCGGGGCTCAGGCGCTCCAGCCGGGCCGCGAAACGGCGGCCCAGCGCCCGTACGAGCTCCAGGGAAGCGAGCGCGTCCGCGCCCGCGTCGTGCGCGCCCTCGAGGGTGACCTCGTAGTGCGCGCACAGGTCGGTCAGGGTCCGGCGGCCCTTGCGGTAGCGGTCCAGATGCTTGTCCAGGACCCGGGGATCGAGGACGAGCAGGGGGCTCGCCTCGAACCAGCGGTCCAGTGCGGACGCCCGGTGCCGGCGCAACTCCCGGTCCAGAAGCGTCAGATCGAACGGCGCGTTCATCACCACCAGTGGGCGGTGCATCGCCGCGTGCTCGGCCAGTTCCTCGGCTATCTCATGCATCACCGGCGCCGGCCAACGGCCGTTGCGCTGCAGGTGTTCGTCCGTCAGCCCGTGCACCGCCGTCGCCGCTTCCGGCACCGGCACACCCGGGTTGACCAGCCAGCGGGTCACCCGGGGTCGGGTGCCCGGGGCGTCCTGGACGACGACCGCGGCCGACACGATGCGGTCGGTCTCCACGTCCACGCCCGTGGTCTCCGTGTCGAAGGCCGCCAAGGGCCCCTCGTACCAGCACGTCATGCCAATACAACTCCTCGTTCACCCACGGCAGGTGACGTTCCGTCTTCTGCCCGTTTGGTGATACCCGGGCCGTTTGCGACGTACGCCGGTAGGTAACAACAGGAGTGCGGGTCTTTGCAGTTCAGCGGCCCGCCACGGGGAAACTCTTTGGCTGGGAAGGCTGTTGGTCATGGCGATAGCGCAGCCCGAACGGGGCGGGCTGCTGCCCGAACGTACGGGCCCCCATCGCGGCACACTCGCGACCACCGCCTGCATGGAGACATTGCAGGTGGGCTATCTGCATGCCGTCGCGGCGGCGGCCGGCTGCTCGCTGTCGCAGCCATTCCCGGACAACGGCATCGACTGGCACGTCAGCCACGGCTCGCCCGGTCACACCGTCGACGACGAGGTGACGATAAAGGTGCAGCTCAAGTGCACGTACCAGATCGCACCGAACCCGCCGGGACGTTTCTTCTCCTTCACGCTGGACAACGACCACCTGCGCAAGCTCGCCCGCACACCGGTGTCGGTGCACAAGATCCTGGTGGTGATGCTGGTGCCGCGCTCCCAGGACGACTGGCTGCGCGCCAGCCACGACCGGCTCGATCTGCGCCACTGCTGCTACTGGGTCAACCTGGCAGGGCATCCGATCACCGGCCGGAACCGGACCACCGTGCGGGTTCCGACCTCGCGCATCTTCGACGACCGGGCGCTCTGCGAGATCATGACGCGGGTCGGGACGGGAGGACGACCATGAGGCACCGTCCGTACGAGGAGCAGCTGCGGGAAGTCCGGCCGCATCCGGTGGACCCCCACTGGAACCATCCTCCCGAGCCCACCGAGGTCGACCCCGCGGTGCTCGGCGCCCTGCTGCGCCGGCACGGCTGGCAGCGGCGCGGCGGCGCCCCGGGGCGGTACGGCCGCTGGACCCCACCCGGGCCGGGCAACACCGGCACCAGCCTGCTGGTACCCGAGAGCCGCGCCTTCCCGGACAGTGACGACCTGCTCGGGGAGGCGCTCACGGCTCTCGTGCGCAGCGGTACGCCCGCCGCGCGTGAGGTGCTGGTCGGGCTCGCCGTGCCCAGCGACGAGATCCGCTGGTGGCGGGACGTGCCCGGCGGGCCGGCGGACGCCGCGTCCTGGACGGTCGAGGAGCAGCTGCGCACCGCCGCCCGGCAGACCCTGCTGGCCGGCGCGCTCGCCACCCGCGCGCGTGCCGGTTACTACGGCGCCCGGCACAAGCGCGCGGCCGCCGCGATGCTGGAGTCCGTCCTCGTCGGCTCGGCGGACGGCGGGCGCGGCCTGGCCGCCTTCGTGCCCGTCGGTACCGGCCGGCCGCTCGCCGTACGCCTGCACCAGGCCCTGTACGCCGCCCGTGAGGCCATCGACTACCAGCGGGCCACCGGCGGCATGGACGCCTTCGACGGAGCCGTCGAGGCGGGCGTGAGCCGGGAGCTGACCGACGCCCTCGTGACGCTCGTACGCGGCACGGAAGGTGCCCGCGTCTCCGTGGAGTGGGCGCCGGGCGCCGGGGTCCCCGACGACTGCGCGGCCACCACCGAGCCCATCGAGTTCTCACCCGGCGACCTGCCCGTGCTGCGCGAGGCCGGCGCCCGCTATCTGCGCGACGAACCCTCGGTCGCGGTCCGGGTCACCGGCACCGTCGTCCGCATGCGCCGCTCCGAGCCGCGCGGCGAGGGTGCGGTCCGGCTGCGGGTGATCGCCGGGGCCGAGGTGCCGTACGTCCGGGTCACCCTCGACGAGGAGGACTACCGGATCGCCGGGCAGGCCCACCTGGTCGGACTCCCGGTGCGGGTGCACGGGCGGCTGGAGAGCCGGGGCGGCTTCCGGCGGCTGTCCGGCGCCTTCGGGGTCGCGCCGGTCCAGGTGGACGAGGCGGAGCGGGACCGGCTGATGAAGTCCCTCCAGGAGAACCTCGACTTCTTCGAGGAGGCGTGCACCGGAGACGACTGCGACTGAGCGGGGACAGTCGGTAACCGTTTCGCGGACGGAGGGTCGGGGTCGGTACGATCCCCTATTGCGCGCGCTCCTGGTATGGCGCCGCATCCACCTTCAGTCAGGAGAGACCGGTGTCAGACGTCCGTGTGATCATCCAACGCGATTCCGAGCGGGACGAGCGCGTGGTGACGACGGGCACTACGGCCGCCGAGCTCTTCGCCGGCGAGCGCGCGGTCATCGCCGCCCGGGTGGCCGGTGAGCTCAAGGACCTCGCGTACGAGGTGCAGGACGGCGAGACCGTCGAGGGCGTCGAGATCTCCTCCGAGGACGGTCTCAACATCCTGCGCCACTCCACCGCGCACGTCATGGCCCAGGCCGTCCAGGAGCTGTTCCCCGAGGCCAAGCTGGGCATCGGCCCGCCGGTCAAGGACGGCTTCTACTACGACTTCGATGTGGAGAAGCCCTTCCACCCCGATGACCTCAAGGCCATCGAGAAGAAGATGCAGGAGATCCAGAAGCGCGGCCAGCGCTTCTCCCGCCGTGTCGTCACCGACGAGGCGGCCCGCGAGGAGCTGGCCGACGAGCCGTACAAGCTGGAGCTGATCGGCCTCAAGGGCTCGGCCTCGCACGACGACGGCGCGGACGTCGAGGTCGGCGCCGGTGAGCTGACGATCTACGACAACCTGGACGCCAAGACCGGCGAGCTGTGCTGGAAGGACCTCTGCCGCGGTCCCCACCTGCCCTCCACCCGTCTCATCCCGGCGTTCAAGCTGATGCGCAACGCGGCCGCCTACTGGCGCGGCAGCGAGAAGAACCCGATGCTCCAGCGCATCTACGGCACCGCCTGGCCGTCCAAGGACGAGCTGAAGGCGCACCTGGACTTCCTCGCCGAGGCCGAGAAGCGCGACCACCGCAAGCTGGGCAGCGAGCTGGACCTGTTCTCCATCCCGGAGCAGATCGGCTCCGGCCTCGCCGTCTTCCACCCCAAGGGCGGCGTCGTCCGCCGCGTGATGGAGGACTACTCGCGCCGCCGGCACGAGGAGGAGGGCTACGAGTTCGTCTACACCCCGCACGCGACGAAGGGGAAGCTCTTCGAGACGTCCGGGCACCTGGACTGGTACGCCGACGGCATGTACCCGCCCATGCAGCTCGACGAGGGCGTGGACTACTACCTCAAGCCCATGAACTGCCCGATGCACAACCTGATCTTCGACGCGCGCGGCCGGTCCTACCGTGAACTGCCGCTGCGCCTCTTCGAGTTCGGGACCGTGTACCGGTACGAGAAGTCGGGTGTCGTGCACGGCCTCACCCGGGCCCGCGGCTTCACCCAGGACGACGCGCACATCTACTGCACCAAGGAGCAGATGGCGGAGGAGCTCGACAAGACGCTCACCTTCGTCCTGAACCTGCTGCGCGACTACGGCCTCACCGACTTCTACCTGGAGCTGTCCACCAAGGACCCGGAGAAGTTCGTCGGCTCCGACGAGGTCTGGGAGGAGGCGACCGAGACGCTCCGCGCGGTCGCCGAGAAGCAGGGCCTCCCGCTCGTCCCCGACCCGGGCGGCGCCGCCTTCTACGGCCCGAAGATCTCCGTGCAGACCAAGGACGCCATCGGCCGTACCTGGCAGATGTCGACCGTCCAGCTCGACTTCAACCTGCCCGAGCGCTTCGACCTGGAGTACACCTCCGCCGACGGCTCCAAGCAGCGCCCGGTGATGATCCACCGCGCCCTGTTCGGCTCCATCGAGCGGTTCTTCGCGGTGCTCCTGGAGCACTACGCGGGCGCCTTCCCGGCGTGGCTGGCGCCGGTCCAGGCGGTGGGCATCCCGATCGGGGACGGGCACGTCGAGTACCTGCAGAAGTTCGCCGCCGAGGCGAAGAAGCAGGGCCTGCGGGTCGAGGTGGACGCGTCCTCCGACCGCATGCAGAAGAAGATCCGCAACGCCCAGAAGCAGAAGGTGCCCTTCATGGTCATCGCGGGCGACGAGGACATGACGGCCGGTTCGGTCTCCTTCCGCTACCGCGACGGCTCGCAGGAGAACGGCATCCCGTTCGACGAGGCCATCGCCAAGATCGTGAAGGTGGTCGAGGAGCGGACCCAGGTCTGATCCCTCTCCGTCGGAGGCCCTCGGAGATCAGTGCTCCGGGGGCCTTCGCTCGTCCTCGTTCAGCGCGAACCGCTGCAGCATCCAGGACGAGAACGACCCGGTGACCGTGCCCAGCAGTGCCAGACCGCAGGCCATGAGCCCTGCGGCGATGAACCGCCCCAGGGTGGTCACCGGGACGTAGTCGCCGTAACCGACCGTGGAGAGGGTCGAGCAGGTCCACCAGAGGGAGTCGCCGAAGGTGCGGATGTTGGCGTTCGGGGCCGAGCGTTCGGCCTGGTAGACGGCGAGGGCGCCCGAGAACCCCAGCAGCGAGATCGACAGCGTCGAGTAGAGCGCCACGCGCGCGTGCAGCGGGAGCCGGGGTTCCCCGCGCCGGCGCTGGACCGACTCGTAGGTCCGCACGACCCGCACCGGCCGCAACAGGGGCAGCACCAGGACGAGCGTGTCCAGCCAGTGCCGCCGTGCGAACCCCGGTCCCTCGCCACTGAGGCGCCAGCGCACCGCGTAGTCGACGGCGAACATCGCCCAGGCCGTGTACATCAGCGACAGGAACAAGGCGTGCGCGGCGTCCGGCAGCCGGGGCAGCAGCACATGCACCGCGTACGAGCCGAGAAAGACCAGCGACGCGATGCCGAGCACCAGGTCGGTCCTCCGGTCCCAGCGGGTCAGCCGGCTGTCGTCGTCCATCCGCCCAGCTTCGCCGCCGGGCTGTTTCCCCGGGCCCCCTCGACACGCCGCGAACGGGCGAAGCCATATGCTGCCTAGCATGACGAGTGAGCCCGAGCAGCAGATCGGAGTGGGGACGCAGGACGCGTTCCAGCGCCTGTGGACACCCCACCGGATGGCCTACATCCAGGGTGAGAACAAGCCGACCGGTCCGGGGGCCGACGACGGCTGCCCCTTCTGCTCGATCCCGGCCAAGTCCGACGAGGACGGGCTGATCGTCCGGCGCGGTGAGCACGTCTACGCGGTGCTCAACCTCTATCCGTACAACGGCGGCCACCTGATGACGGTCCCGTACCGGCACGTCGCCGACTACACGGACCTGACCGGCCCGGAGACGGTCGAGCTGGCCGAGCTGACCAAGCAGGCGATGACCGCGCTGCGCACGGCGTCCGGCGCGCACGGCTTCAACATCGGCATGAACCAGGGCACGGTGGCGGGCGCCGGCATCGCGGCCCACCTGCACCAGCACATCGTTCCGCGCTGGGGCGGCGACACGAACTTCATGCCGGTGGTGGGCCACACGCGGGTGCTGCCGCAGCTGCTGGCGGACACGCGGAAGATGCTGGCCGAGGCCTGGCCGACGGCTTGAGGCGCTGCGGCTCCCCTCCCCGGGACGCGGGGAGGGGCCCGCCCTCACGCGTCGTACGTGTCGGCCTTCTTCGGTGAGGCCTCCTGGACGGACCCGCTGAGCGCTCCCGCCCGCGCGTTGAACTTGTCCATGTTGACGTCGTGCTCCTTGAGCACGGTGAACGCGGCCCGGTGCACCGCCCGGAGCACCGGCGTGGCCGCGCGCAGCGCGTCGTCGGCCATGAAGCGGTGCTTCCACGGCTGGTCGGCCCAGGCGTGCCGGAGACCGAACGGCTCGGGCAGGCCTATGGAACCGCCGAGCCACTTCAGCAGCGGCGGATACCAGCTGATCACCGCCCGCGCGGCGAGCCGGACCACCTCGTCCGGGGTGACCAGGGGCAGCTTGATCGTCCGGGTCTCCCAGAACCGGACGGTCTTGGCGACCGTCTTGGTGGGCGCCTCGGGCTTGCCGCTGAACAGGCCGTTGACCGGTCCGAGGGCGTGTCCGGTGACCTCGATCCGCAGGGTCTCCTTCAGCACGGTCACGGTGGCCATCATCGTGATGATCAGGCCGCCGTCCCACAGGTACGGCCACTGCACGCCCAGGTAGTGCCGTTCACCCTTGTCGAAGTGGTTGTTGTTGCAGATCCGCTCCACGTCGGCGGGCCCCACCTTGTAGTCGGTCCCCTCGGGCCTGGAGACCGCCTTGGCGCCCTCTCCGACATGGGTGACGATCCAGTGCCTGACCTGGGGTGTCGGGAAGCCGCCGGTCTTCAGGTGCTGCCGGTGCAGCACGCTCAGCTCCTTCTCGATCTCCCGGACGACCGTCCAGGCGCGGAACTCGTGGATGCCCTTGACCGGATCGAGCGGGATCAACTCCTCGGCGAGGTGCCAGGAGCCCCAGCGGGTGCCCATGCCGAGTATGCCCTTGGGGCCGGCGTAGAAGACCGAGTTGGACTGCTGTTCGGCGCTGAGCCGGGCCAGGGACTGGCGCAGCTGCTCGGCCGCGGCCTGGTCGGGGCTGGTCGGCACCGCCTCGGGGACCTTGGCGCCGACGCTGCCGCCGGACAGCAGGCCGTCCCAGGCCTCGCGCAGGTCCCGCGCGGTGCGCTCGCAGAGCCGCTTGGCCAGGTACCAGCCGACGACCGGGAGCACGATGCAGCCGCGCGCGTACCAGCCCCAGAAGCCGGTGAGGGGCATCCGGATCAGGAAGACGACCGCGAGGACGCCGACGGCGGCCAGCAGGGCGCTGCCGAGCCCGGAGACCCGCTTGTTGTCGGTCTTCAGCATGGTGGCCCGGAGCTGGAAGACGCCCAGCCAGACCAGCAGGCCGGGCAGGAAGAGCACGCCGCACAGGAACATGACGGCGGTGAGCCGCGTGTCGCGCTCCCGGCGGATGCGGTTGGCGGCGAGGCAGTGCTCGACGACCACCTGGGGTTCGCTGCCGAAGGACTGGATGAGGGGTTTGCGGCCGACGCCCAGCATGCGGTCGATGACCGCCTGGGAGTACGCCTCACCGAAGTTGGGCCGGAATATCTTGGCCCACTTGCGGCCCTCGGTGACCGTGGACTGGTGCCACTCGTTGTCGGCCTTCTTGATCTCCTCCATCGGCGTGTCCCGGTAGGCCGCCGAGGCCAGGGCATAGGTCGGTGCCTGCGCCTCGCCGCCCGGCCTGGGCACCTGTGGCCCGAAGAAGTCCTCGAAGCTCATTCCCGCCCCCACTTGCCGCCGTCCCGCTCCTGCGGCCTTCCCGACTTCCGTACTCCGCACACCTGTTGATCAAGTACTCAGAGTATCCCCAGCCACTGACAGGCGTTCGGCGGACGGCCGAAGCCGCCCGCCGAACACTCCCTGCGACACCGATCAGGAGGTGTCTTTGGCCTGTTCGCGAATCTTCTCGGCGATCTGCGGCGGCATCGGCTCGTGCCGGGCGTAGGAGCGGCTGAAACGCGCCGTGCCGTGCGACAGGGAGCGCAGGTCGACCGCGTACCGGCCGATCTCGAACTCCGGTACCTCCGCCTTGACGAGGGTGCGTCCGCCGCTGGTCTGCTCGGTGCCGAGCACCCGGCCGCGCCGCCCGGACAGGTCGCTCATCACCGCGCCCACGTAGTCGTCGCCGACCAGCACGGACACCTCGGCCACCGGCTCGAGGAGATGGATCTTCGCGTCCGCCGCGGCCTCCCGCAGGGCCAGCGCGCCCGCCGTCTGGAAGGCCGCGTCGGAGGAGTCCACGGAGTGCGCCTTGCCGTCGAGCAGGGTGACCCGCACGTCGACCAACTGGTAGCCGGCGGCGACCCCCTTGACGGCCTGGGCCCTGATGCCCTTCTCGACCGACGGGATGAACTGCCGGGGCACCGCGCCGCCGACCACCTTGTCGACGAACTCGATGCCGGAGCCGCCCGGCAGGGGCTCCACCTCGATCTCGCAGATCGCGAACTGCCCGTGCCCGCCGGACTGTTTGACGTGCCGTCCGCGCCCGGCGGACTTGCCGGCGAACGTCTCCCGGAGGGACACCTTGTGCGGTACGACGTCGACCTGGACTCCGTACCGGCTGCGCAGCCGCTCCAGGGCGACGTCCGCGTGCGCCTCGCCGAGGCACCACAGCACCACCTGGTGGGTGTCCTGGTTCTGTTCGAGCCGCATGGTCGGGTCCTCGGCGACCAGCCGGGCGAGGCCCTGCGAGAGCTTGTCCTCGTCCGCCTTGCTGTGCGCCTCGATGGCGAGCGGCAGCAGCGGGTCGGGCATCTCCCACGGCTCCATGAGCAGCGGGTCGTCCCTTCCGGAGAGGGTGTCCCCGGTCTCCGCGCGGCCGAGCTTCGCCACACACGCCAGGTCACCGGCGATGACGTGGGTGACCGGCCGCTGCTGCTTGCCGAACGGCGTGGACAGGGCGCCGATCTTCTCGTCGACGTCGTGGTCCTCGTGGCCGCGGTCGGCGAGACCGTGCCCGGAGACGTGGACCGTCTCGTCGGGGCGCAGGGTGCCGGAGAAGACCCGGACCAGCGAGACCCGGCCGACGTACGGGTCGGAGGCGGTCTTCACCACCTCGGCGACCAGCGGACCGCCGGTGTCGCACGGCTTGATGTCGCGCGGTGTTCCGTCGAGGGTGGTGACCTCGGGCGTGGGGTGCTCGAAAGGGGTCGGGAAGCCACCGGTGACCAGCTCCAGGAGCTCGACCGTGCCGAGGCCCTGGCGGGCGCCGTCGGCGGCCGGGGCGGCGGCCAGGACGGGGAAGAAGGCCCCGCGTGCCACGGCTCGCTCCAGGTCCTCGATCAGCGTCTTGAGGTCGATCTGCTCACCGCCCAGATAGCGGTCCATGAGGGTCTCGTCCTCGCTCTCCGAGATGATCCCCTCGATGAGCCGGTTGCGGGCGTCCTCGATGTCCGGCAGCTGGTCGGGGCCCGGCTCGGACTCCTTGCGCTCCCCGGTGGAGTAGTCGAACAGCTTCTGCGTGAGCAGCCCGACCAGGCCGGTCACGGGTGCGTGTCCGTCCGGGCCCTGCGGGCCGTAAAGCGGCAGGTAGAGGGGGAGTACGGCGTCGGGGTCGTCGGCGCCGAACGCCTCGGCGCACACCCGGGTCATCTCCTGGAAGTCCGCGCGGGCGGCCTCCAGGTGCGTGACGACGATCGCCCGCGGCATCCCGACCGCCGCGCACTCCTCCCACACCATCCGGGTCGAGCCGTCCACCCCGTCCGAGGCCGAGACGACGAAGAGGGCCGCGTCCGCCGCGCGCAGACCGGCCCTCAGCTCACCGACGAAGTCGGCGTATCCCGGGGTGTCCAGGATATTGATCTTGATCCCGTTCCATTCGACCGGCACCAGCGACAGCTGTACGGAGCGCTGCTGCCGGTGCTCGATGTCGTCGTAGTCCGAGACGGTCCCGCCGTCCTCCACCCGGCCCGCCCGGTTCACCGCTCCCGCGGTCAGCGCGAGCGCCTCCACCAAGGTGGTCTTGCCCGATCCGGAGTGGCCGACCAGCACCACATTCCGTACAGACGCGGGGTGGTCGGCCGCCCTTGCCCTGCCGGCGGCTCCGGGGTGTTCCTTGACCTTGTCGCCCATGGTTTTGCCTCCCGTGCACGGTGAGGTCTCTGTGGGCGCGGGCGAGCATGGCGGGCCGCGTGCGGTGGCGGCTCCGATGACGCCCGCGGTTATTCGAGCTTTCCACTCCCGTCACGGTGCGTCCATACGAAGGACGTGATCGTGCCCGCGGGACCCTTCCGGCCCCGCGGCCGGACCCGACTGAGAGTGCCCACCCGTCGCACACACGCGCGCGTGACTACGATGGGCCAGCCGGGGTGGCCAGCAGGGGCCGCACGGCGCAACGACCGTCGGGAAGGCCATGCTGAACAAGTACGCGCGTGCATTCTTCACGCGTGTCCTCACACCGTTCGCCGCGTTTCTCATCCGCCGGGGCGTGAGCCCGGACACGGTCACGCTCCTAGGCACGGCCGGAGTGGTCGCGGGCGCGCTGGTCTTCTTCCCCCGGGGTGAGTTCTTCTGGGGCACCATCGTGATCACGCTGTTCGTGTTCTCGGACCTGGTGGACGGCAACATGGCCCGCCAGCTGGGCCGCACCAGCCGCTGGGGCGCCTTCCTGGACTCCACCCTGGACCGGGTCGCCGACGGCGCGATCTTCGGCGGCTTCGCCCTCTGGTACGCGGGCAACGGGAACAACAACGTCCTGTGCGCGGTCTCCATCTTCTGCCTGGCCAGCGGCCAGGTGGTGTCGTACACCAAGGCGCGTGGCGAGTCGATCGGGCTGCCGGTGGCCGTCAACGGTCTCGTGGAGCGCGCCGAGCGCCTGGTGATCTCGCTGGTGGCGGCCGGTCTGGCCGGCTTCCACAAGTTCGGTGTGCCGGGCATCCAGATCCTGCTCCCGATCGCCCTGTGGATCGTCGCCGTGGGCAGCCTGGTCACCCTGATCCAGCGGGTCGTCACGGTCCGCCGGGAGTCCGCCGAGGCGGAGGCCGCCGCCGAGCGCGAGAAGGCCTCGCACGGGAGCGAGGCCGGGCAGTGAGCGCCGCCGACCGGGTCACCGACTCTCTGTACGGTCTCGGCTGGAGCACCGTCAAGAAGCTCCCCGAACCGGTCGCCGTGCGCCTCGGCAACTCCATCGCGGACCTCGCCTGGCGGCAGCGCGGCAAGGGCGTCCAGCGGCTCGAGTCCAACTACGCGCGCGTGCGGCCCGACGCGAGCCCCGAGCGGCTGCGCGAACTCTCCCGGGCGGGCATGCGGTCGTACCTGCGCTACTGGATGGAGTCCTTCCGGCTGCCGTCCTGGAGTGAGGAGCGGATCCGGACCGGCTTCGTCCCCAAGGACGTCCACCACCTCACCGACGGCCTCGCCTCCGACCGCGGTGTGATCCTCGCGCTGCCGCACCTGGCCAACTGGGACCTGGCCGGCGCCTGGGTCACCACCGAGCTGAAGACGCCGTTCACCACGGTCGCCGAGCGCCTCAAGCCCGAATCGCTGTACGACCGCTTCGTCGCCTACCGCGAGGGCCTCGGCATGGAGGTCCTGCCGCACAGCGGCGGCTCCGCCTTCGGCACCCTGGCCCGCAGGCTGCGCGACGGCGGCCTGGTCTGCCTGGTCGCCGACCGCGACCTGTCCGCCTCCGGCATCGAGGTCGGCTTCTTCGGCGGCACCGCGCGGATGCCGGCCGGACCCGCCCTGCTGGCCCAGCAGACCGGCGCGCTCCTCCTGCCCGTGACGCTCTGGTACGACGACACCCCCGTCATGCAGGGCCGGGTGCACGCCCCGATCGAGGTACCCGAGTCAGGTGACAAGGCGTCGAAGACGTCTGTCATGACACAGGCGCTGGCCGACGCCTTCGCCACCGGGATCGCCGACCATCCGGAGGACTGGCACATGCTGCAGCGGTTGTGGCTCGCGGACCTCGACCCCGCGAAGGGACCGTCGTGAGGATCGGCATCGTCTGCCCCTACTCCTGGGACGTCCCGGGTGGCGTCCAGTTCCACATCCGCGACCTCGCCGAGTACTTCATCCGCCTCGGCCACCACGTCTCCGTCCTCGCCCCCGCCGACGACGACACCCCGCTGCCGCCCTACGTCGTCTCGGCCGGCCGCGCGGTCCCGGTGCCGTACAACGGCTCGGTGGCCCGCCTGAACTTCGGCTTCCTGTCCGCCGCGCGGGTGCGCCGCTGGCTGCACGACGGCGCGTTCGACGTGGTCCACATCCACGAACCGACCTCCCCGTCCCTCGGCCTGCTGACCTGCTGGGCGGCGCAGGGCCCGATGGTGGCGACCTTCCACACCTCCAACCCGCGCTCCCGCGCGATGATCGCCGCCTACTCGATCCTCCAGGCCGCCCTGGAGAAGATCAGCGCCCGGATCGCGGTCAGCGAGTACGCCCGCCGCACCCTGGTCGAGCACCTCGGCGGCGACGCCGTCGTGATCCCCAACGGCGTGGACGTCGACTTCTTCGCCAAGGCGGAGCCCCGCCCCGAGTGGCAGGGCGACACCATCGGCTTCATCGGCCGCATCGACGAGCCCCGCAAGGGCCTCCCGGTCCTGATGAAGGCCCTGCCCAGGATCCTCGCCGCCCGCCCGCAGGCCCGGCTCCTGGTGGCCGGCCGGGGCGACGAGGAGGCCGCGGTCGAGTCCCTCCCCGCCGAGCTGCGCTCCCGCGTCGAGTTCCTCGGCATGATCAGCGACGCGGACAAGGCCCGCTTCCTGCGCAGCCTCGACCTGTACATCGCGCCCAACACGGGCGGCGAGAGCTTCGGGATAATCCTCGTGGAAGCCCTGTCCGCGGGCGCTCCCGTCCTCGCCTCCGACCTCGACGCCTTCGCCCAGGTCCTGGACCAGGGGGCGGCGGGCGAGCTCTTCGCCAACGAGAACGCGGACGCGCTGGCCGAGGCCGCGGTACGGCTCCTGGAGGACCCGGAGCGCCGGGCCGAGCTGCGAGCCCGCGGCAGCGTGCACGTACGGCGCTTCGACTGGTCCACCGTGGGCGCGGACATCCTGTCCGTCTACGAGACGGTGACCGCGGGCGCGGCGGCGGTGGCGGCGGACGAGCGGTCGGGGCTGCGGGCGCGGTTCGGGCTGGCGCGGGACTGAGCGCTCCGCTGGGAGTGCCGCGATGTGACGTCCGCCGTCTGACGGGTGTGGCGCCGTCGTGGCTGGTCGCGCCCACGCGGCGGTAGCCGCACATCGGATACTGCCCCGCGCCCCCTTCGGGGCGCTGCTGCGGCGCGTCCTACGGGGACTGGGCATCCGGCGCGTCCTATAGCGTTCCGCCCGTGACCGCTTCCCTCATCTGGACGCTCTGGATCCTCGCCGCTCTCGTGGTGGTCGGCCTGTACCTCAGCTGGACCGCGGGCCGACTCGACCGGCTGCACGCCCGGATCGACGCGGCCCGGGCCGCCCTCGACGCCCAGCTGTTGCGACGCGCCTCCGTGGCTCAGGAACTGGCCACCTCGGGGGTGCTGGATCCCGCCTCCTCGATCGTGCTGTACGAGGCCGCGCACGCCGCCCGGCAGGCCGAGGAGGAGCAGCGGGAGGTCGCCGAGAGCGAGCTGAGCCAGGCGCTGCGGGCCGTGTTCGAGGACCCGCAGCAGGTCGAGGAGGTCCGTCAGGCCCCCGGCGGCGACGCCGCGGCGAGCGAGCTGGCCGAGGCGGTACGCCGGGTCCCGATGGCCCGCCGCTTCCACAACGACGCCGTCGGCGCGGCCCGCCGGCTGCGCGAACACCGCAAGGTCCGCTGGTTCCGGCTGGCCGGGTACGCACCCTTCCCGCTGGCCTTCGAGATGGACGACGAACCGCCTGCCGCGCTGGTCGAGCGCACGGCCTGACCGGAAAACGATCCACCGCCTTCCCATTGGCCCTTGCTGTGGACTGGTCCACTCGCGTTTCCTCGGTGTTTGCAGAAACCCTCTTTCAGCGAGTGAGGTCACCCGTGTCCACCAGTGAGAACCAGACCCCCGAGACCGGCACTGCCCGTGTGAAGCGCGGCATGGCCGAGCAGCTCAAGGGCGGCGTGATCATGGACGTCGTCACGCCGGAGCAGGCGAAGATCGCCGAGGACGCGGGCGCCGTCGCCGTCATGGCCCTGGAGCGGGTCCCGGCCGACATCCGCAAGGACGGCGGGGTGGCCCGGATGTCCGACCCGGACATGATCGAGGGCATCATCGAGGCCGTGTCGATCCCGGTCATGGCCAAGTCCCGGATCGGCCACTTCGTCGAGGCCCAGGTCCTGCAGTCGCTCGGCGTCGACTACATCGACGAGTCCGAGGTCCTCACCCCGGCCGACGAGGTCAACCACTCCGACAAGTGGGCCTTCACCACCCCCTTCGTCTGCGGCGCCACCAACCTGGGCGAGGCCCTGCGCCGGATCGCCGAGGGCGCGGCCATGATCCGCTCCAAGGGCGAGGCCGGCACCGGCAACGTCGTCGAGGCCGTCCGCCACCTGCGCCAGATCAAGGCCGAGATCGCCAAGCTGCGCGGCTGCGACAACAACGAGCTGTACGCCGCCGCCAAGGAGCTGCGCGCCCCCTACGAGCTGGTCAAGGAGGTCGCCGAGCTCGGCAAGCTGCCGGTCGTGCTGTTCTCCGCCGGCGGCGTCGCCACCCCGGCCGACGCGGCCCTGATGCGCCAGCTCGGCGCCGAGGGCGTCTTCGTGGGCTCCGGCATCTTCAAGTCCGGCGACCCGGCCAAGCGCGCCGCCGCCATCGTCAAGGCGACCACCTTCTACGACGACCCGAAGATCATCGCGGACGCGTCCCGCAACCTCGGCGAGGCCATGGTCGGCATCAACTGCGACACCCTCCCCGAGACCGAGCGCTACGCCAACCGCGGCTGGTAAGGCCAGAGGTTTCGTGCACATGACCGACGCACCTGTCATAGGCGTCCTGGCCCTCCAGGGCGACGTACGGGAGCACCTCATCGCCCTGGCCGCGGCCGACGCCGTGGCCAGGCCGGTCCGGCGCCCCGAGGAACTCGCCGAGGTGGACGGCCTCGTCATCCCCGGCGGCGAGTCCACCACCATCTCCAAGCTGGCCGTGCTGTTCGGCGTGATGGAGCCCCTCCGCGCGCGCGTGCGCGGCGGAATGCCCGTCTACGGCACCTGCGCCGGCATGATCATGCTCGCCGACAAGATCCTCGACCCGCGCTCGGGCCAGGAGACCATCGGCGGCATCGACATGATCGTGCGCCGCAACGCCTTCGGGCGGCAGAACGAGTCGTTCGAGGCGGCGGTCGACGTCCGCGGGATCGGCGGCGATCCTGTAGAGGGCGTGTTCATCCGCGCCCCCTGGGTCGAGTCGGTCGGCGCGGAGGCCGAGGTGCTCGCCGAGCACGAAGGCCACATCGTCGCGGTCCGCCAGGGCAACGCGCTCGCCACGTCGTTCCATCCGGAACTGACCGGCGACCACCGTGTGCACTCCCTGTTCGTCGACATGGTGCACGCGAACCGGGCGGCGGAGTCCTAGTAGGATCTCTGGCGTTCGTTGTTTGGATGGGTTACGCGAAGGAGACAGGCAGATGTCCGGCCACTCTAAATGGGCTACGACGAAGCACAAGAAGGCCGTGATCGACGCCAAGCGCGGCAAGCTCTTCGCGAAGCTGATTAAGAACATCGAGGTCGCGGCCCGCATGGGCGGCGTCGACATCGAGGGCAACCCGACTCTGTACGACGCCATCCAGAAGGCCAAGAAGCAGTCGGTCCCGAACAAGAACATCGACTCCGCGGTCAAGCGCGGCGGTGGTCTCGAGGCCGGTGGCGCCGACTACGAGACGATCATGTACGAGGGTTACGGCCCGAACGGCGTCGCGGTGCTCATCGAGTGCCTCACCGACAACCGCAACCGCGCCGCCTCCGACGTGCGCGTCGCCATGACCCGCAACGGCGGCAACATGGCGGACCCGGGCTCGGTGTCGTACCTCTTCAACCGCAAGGGCGTCGTGATCGTCCCCAAGGGCGAGCTGACCGAGGACGACGTGCTCGGTGCCGTCCTGGACGCGGGCGCCGAGGAGGTCAACGACCTGGGCGAGTCCTTCGAGGTGCTGAGCGAGGCCACCGACATGGTCGCCGTCCGCACCGCCCTCCAGGACGCCGGGATCGACTACGACTCCGCCGAGGCCAACTTCGTCCCGACCATGCAGGTCGAGCTGGACGAGGAGGGCGCCAAGAAGATCTTCAGGCTGATCGACGCCCTTGAGGACAGCGACGACGTGCAGAACGTCTTCGCCAACTTCGACGTCAGCGACGAGGTCATGGAGAAGGTCGACGCGTAACGCTGCCGCGGGCTGAGCGGATTCGGCGGGCTGGAGGGACACGTCCCACCGGCCCGCCGCTGTTGTCGGTGACAGCGACTAGCCTGGCGCTATCCGCAGATCACCGCCACGGACCGCAACCATCAATTGAGGAACCACGACGGTGCTCGGCCAGGTCCGCGAGAGCGGCGGCGGTTTGGCCGCAAAGAGGGGAGGGGGGCGCGGTGCGTGTACTGGGGGTGGACCCAGGGCTGACCCGGTGCGGTGTCGGTGTCGTCGAGGGTGTCGCCGGGCGGCCGCTCACCATGGTCGGCGTGGGGGTCGTACGGACGCCGGCGGACGCCGAGCTGGGTCGTCGCCTTGTCGCCATCGAGCAGGGCATCGAGCAGTGGCTGGACGAGCACCGGCCCGAATTCGTCGCCGTGGAGCGGGTGTTCAGCCAGCACAACGTACGGACCGTGATGGGCACCGCCCAGGCCAGCGCCGTCGCCATGCTGTGCGCCGCCCGCCGGGGCATCCCCGTCGCCCTGCACACCCCCAGCGAGGTCAAGGCCGCCGTCACCGGCTCCGGACGCGCCGACAAGGCCCAGGTCGGTGCCATGGTCACCCGGCTGCTCAGGCTCAGCGCCCCGCCGAAGCCCGCCGACGCCGCCGACGCCCTCGCGCTCGCCATCTGCCACATCTGGCGCGCCCCCGCGCAGAACCGACTCCAGCAGGCCGTCGCCCTGCACGCAGCCAACGCAACGAAAGGCCGTACGGCATGATCGCCTTCGTCAGCGGCCCGGTCGCCGCCCTCGCCCCGGACTCCGCGGTCGTCGAGGTGGGCGGGATCGGCATCGCCGTCCAGTGCACCCCCACCACCCTGTCCGGGCTGCGCATGGGCCGGCCGACCAAGCTCGCCACCTCCCTGGTCGTGCGGGAGGACTCGCTCACGCTGTACGGCTTCGTGGACGACGACGAGCGCCAGGTCTTCGAGCTGCTCCAGACGGCGAGCGGGGTCGGCCCACGGCTCGCCCAGTCGATGCTCGCCGTGCACAGCCCGGACGCGCTGCGCCGCGCGGTCGCCACCGGTGACGAGAAAGCGCTGATCGCCGTTCCGGGCATCGGCAAGAAGGGCGCGCAGAAGCTGTTGCTGGAGCTGAAGGACCGGCTCGGCGAGCCTGTCGGCGCCCCCGCGGTCGGTGCGCCGATCAGCCAGGGCTGGCGCGACCAGCTGCACGCCGCCCTGATCGGCCTCGGCTACGCGACCCGGGAGGCCGACGAGGCTGTCACCGCCGTCGCCCCGCAGGCCGAGGCCGCCGACGGCCCGCCCCAGGTCGGCCGGCTGCTCAAGGCGGCCCTGCAGACCCTCAACCGCGCCCGCTGACCCCACCACCGCTGAGGCACATCACTTATGAACTGGGACGACCCGACCGACACCGGCGCCGACGCGGAGCGGCTGGTGGGCGCCGTCGCCGACCGTGAGGACCAGGCCGTCGAGGCCGCCCTGCGCCCCAAGGACCTCGGCGAGTTCATCGGCCAGGAGAAGGTCCGCGAACAGCTCGACCTGGTGCTGCGCGCCGCACGCGCGCGTGGCGCCACCGCCGACCACGTGCTGCTCTCCGGCGCCCCCGGCCTGGGCAAGACCACCCTCTCCATGATCATCGCGGCCGAGATGGGCGCCCCGATCCGCATCACCTCGGGCCCCGCCATCCAGCACGCCGGCGACCTGGCCGCGATCCTCTCCTCCCTCCAGGAGGGCGAGGTCCTCTTCCTCGACGAGATCCACCGCATGTCCCGGCCCGCCGAGGAGATGCTGTACATGGCGATGGAGGACTTCCGCGTCGACGTCATCGTCGGCAAGGGGCCGGGTGCCACCGCCATCCCCCTGGAGCTGCCCCCGTTCACGCTGGTCGGCGCCACCACCCGCGCGGGTCTGCTCCCGCCGCCGCTGCGCGACCGCTTCGGCTTCACCGCGCACATGGAGTTCTACGAGCCGCGCGAACTGGAGCGGGTCGTGCACCGCTCGGCCAACCTGCTGGACGTCGAGATCGAGCCGGCCGGCGCTGCCGAGATCGCCGGCCGCTCGCGCGGCACGCCCCGCATCGCCAACCGGCTGCTGCGCCGGGTCCGGGACTACGCGCAGGTCAAGGCGGACGGCCTGATCACACCTGAGATCGCGCACGCGGCGCTCGCCGTCTACGAGGTGGACGAGCGCGGCCTCGACCGGCTGGACCGCGCGGTCCTGGAAGCCCTGCTCAAGCTGTTCGGCGGCGGCCCGGTCGGCCTGTCCACCCTCGCCGTCGCGGTGGGGGAGGAGCGGGAGACGGTCGAGGAGGTCGCCGAACCCTTCCTGGTCCGCGAGGGCCTGCTGGCCCGCACCCCACGCGGCCGCGTCGCCACCCCCGCGGCCTGGGCCCACCTGGGCCTGACCGCCCCGCGCGGCGCGGCGGGCGGAACCGGCCAGCAGGACCTGTTCGGCACCTGACACCGACACGGGAAGGGCCCGGGTTCTGAGCTCGCCGACCTCCGGGGCTCCGGGTCCGCGGACCTGCGGACCTCCGGCCCAGGACACCCGGGCCGCGGCCCCGGGCCCCGGACACACGGCCCCGGACACCGCACCTCCGATCCACCCGCGCGCCCGACGCCCGCCCCGCGCCCATCCGGTTCCCGAGCCGTTGCCGATGAGAACGCGTCGAGCCCTCCGTATCCCGGGACAGGACCCGGACTGGTGCCTCTCCCCGCCCGGGCAGACCGCCGCCCGTCGGCCAGGCCCCGGCCGCAGACGTGATCGCTTCGTGACGGCGGGGCATTGGCGGGCCCAGGAACCCAGGTGCCATGCTGAACGTTGTTCCATGCGCGCGGACTCGCTTAGACTCCGCCGATGCTGCCTTTGCGGGCGGCGCCGACCACACCCCCATCATCCAGGCCGCTCACCGCCGCGGCTGCGCGAAGGAAAATCCGTCCCGTGAATAGCTTGCCCATTCTCGTGTTCATCGTCCTCATCGCGGCCATGTTCCTGATGACGCGTTCCACCAGGAAGCGCCAGCAGCAGGCCACGCAGATGCGGAACGAGATCCAGCCCGGCAACGGGGTCCGCACCATCGGGGGCATGTACGCGACGGTCAAGGAAGTCAACGAGGACACGGTCCTCCTCGACGCCGGCCCGGGCGTGGACCTCCTCTTCGCGAAGAACGCGATCGGCTCCATCCTCACGGACGACGAGTACAACCGCATCGTGCACGGCATCGAGCACGACCTGAAGTCCGACGCCGACGTCGTCCCGGACGACGCCTCCTCCCTCACCGAGACCGACGACGAGCCTGCCGAAGCTGCCGCCGCCTCCGACGACAAGGCCGTCGACCTCGGGAAGAAGGACGCCGCCGAGGACGAGACCGACGATGCGGAGACCAAGACCGACGGGCCGGCCGAGTCCGCGACCGCCGAGGCGAAGGCTGACGAAGAGCCGAAGAAGACCGACGGCGACTCCGACGCGAAGTAGCCGTGTCCCGGGGAGCGGTGCGCACATCCCACGCGCACCTCGCACCCCGGGTGCGTCTGTTTTCCGCACGGGATCCCGACACCATGTCATGGCCGACCGCACCGACCAGGCGCGCGGCGGCCCGAGAGGGAGTACGAGAAGGTGGCAGCACCTAAGAGGGGCCGGAGCGCGAGCGCCCAGAGCAAGCCAGGGCGCTCGCTGGCCCTCATCCTGATCGCCATCGTGGCGCTCACCGGCGGAATGTTCGCCTCCGGAAACACCACTCCGCGTCTCGGTATCGACCTGGCCGGTGGTACGAGCATCACGCTGCAGGCGAGGAACGAGCCGGGCCAGCCCAACGCGATCAACAAGACCAACATGAACACCGCGGTCGAGATCATGAACCGCCGTGTCAACGGTCTGGGCGTGTCCGAAGCGGAGGTCCAGACCCAGGGCACCAGCAACATCATCGTCAACATCCCCAAGGGCACGAACTCCGCAGAGGCCCGCCAGCAGGTCGGCACCACCGCGAAGCTGTACTTCCGCCCGGTCCTGGCCCAGGAGGCCAGCGCCGCCGCGTCGTCGAGCGCCTCCCCGAGCGCGTCCGCCAGCGGCAGCTCCAGCGCCTCCCCGAGCGCCTCCCCGTCGAGCAGTGCGTCGGGGTCCCAGACGGCGACCGGGTCGTCCGCCTCGCCGTCCTCCTCGGCCACCTCGCAGGGGCGCGCGGTCACCGACGCCCTGAAGGCCGGCTCCACGCCGTCGTCCTCGGCGTCCGCCTCCTCGTCGGCGAGCCCCTCCGCCACCTCCTCGGCCGACGCGAGCGCCTCTGCCAGCGCCTCCGCCGCGGCCTCGAAGCTGGAGGCCGAGTACACCGCGCTGGACTGCACGAAGGCCGCGCAGCGCGCCACCGCGGGCAAGAGCGCCAAGCCGACCGACACCACCGTGGCCTGCGGCCAGATCGGCGGCGCCTGGTACAAGTACGTGCTCGGCCCGGCCCGCGTCGACGGCACCGATGTCAAGAAGGCCCAGGCCGTCTACGACACCCAGAGCGCCGCCGGCTGGCAGGTCCAGATGTCGTTCACCGGCGGCGGGGCCAAGAAGTTCGCGGACGTCACCGCCGAGCTCGCCAAGAACGCCACCCAGCCGACGAACGAGTTCGGCATCGTCCTCGACGGCGAGGTCGTCTCCAGCCCGACCGTGAGCCAGTCGATCACCGGTGGCCAGGCGGAGATCTCCGGCAGCTTCACCCAGGAAGAGGCCCAGAGCCTCTCCAACATGCTGTCCTACGGCGCGCTCCCGCTGTCCTTCAGGACCGAGAGCGTCACCACCGTCACCGCCGCCCTCGGCGGCCAGCAGCTGCACGCCGGTCTGCTGGCAGGCGCCATCGGCCTCGCGCTGGTCATCATCTACCTGGTGGCCTTCTACCGCGGCCTGTCGCTGATCGCGATCCCCTCGCTGCTGGTGTCCGCGATCCTCACCTACACGATCATGTCGCTGCTCGGCCCCACGATCCACTTCGCGCTGAACCTGCCCGCCGTCTGCGGTGCGATCGTCGCGATCGGCATCACGGCGGACTCGTTCATCGTGTTCTTCGAACGCATCCGGGACGAGATCCGCGAGGGCCGCACGCTGCGCCCCGCCGTCGAGCGGGCCTGGCCGCGCGCCCGGCGCACCATCCTGGTCTCCGACTTCGTGTCGTTCCTGGCCGCCGCCGTGCTGTTCATCGTGACCGTCGGCAAGGTCCAGGGCTTCGCGTTCACCCTCGGTCTGACCACCGTGCTCGACGTGGTCGTCGTCTTCTTCTTCACCAAGCCGCTGATGACCATCGTCGCCCGGCGTAAGTTCTTCGCGAGCGGCCACAAGTGGTCGGGGCTCGACCCGAAGGGCCTGGGCGCCAAGGCCCCGCTGCGCCGCACCCGCCGTCCCGCCGGCCCCGTCGCCGGCCCTGTCGACCCGAAGGAAGCGTGAGCGATGTCGAAACTCGGCAACCTCGGCGCCCGACTGCACCGCGGCGAGATCAGCTACGACTTCGTCGGCAAGCGCAAGATCTGGTACGGCGTCTCCATCCTGATCACCATCACGGCCATCGTCGGCCTGGCGGTGCGCGGCCTGAACATGGGCATCGACTTCCAGGGCGGTGCCGTCTTCACCACCTCGAAGACCAGTGTCTCGGTGTCCCAGGCGGAGACCTACGCCAAGGAGGCCTCCGGCCACGACGCGGTCGTGCAGAAGCTCGGCACGGGCGGTCTGCGCATCCAGATCGCCGGCATGGACACCGCGAAGTCGGACGCCACCAAGGCCAAGCTGGCCACGGACATGAAGGTGGACCCCGAGTCCATCAACTCCGACCTGGTCGGCCCGAGCTGGGGTGACGAGATCGCCAACAAGGCCTGGGAGGGCCTCGGCATCTTCATGGTCCTCGTGGTGATCTACCTGGCGATCGCCTTCGAGTGGCGGATGGCGCTCGCGGCCCTGGTCGCGCTGATCCACGACATCACCATCACGACCGGTATCTACGCCCTGGTCGGCTTCGAGGTCACGCCCGGCACGGTCATCGGTCTGCTGACGATCCTCGGTTACTCGCTCTACGACACGGTCGTCGTCTTCGACAGCCTCAAGGAGCAGACGAAGGACATCACCAAGCAGACCCGCTTCACCTACAGCGACATCGCCAACCACTCGATCAACGGCACCCTGGTCCGTTCGATCAACACCACGGTGGTCGCGCTGCTGCCGGTCGCGGGCCTGCTGTTCATCGGCGGCGGCTTCCTCGGCGCGGGCACGCTCAACGACATCTCGCTGTCGCTGTTCGTCGGTCTCGCCGCCGGTGCCTACTCGTCGATCTTCATCGCCACGCCGCTCGTCGCCGACCTCAAGGAGGCCGAGCCGCAGATGAAGGCCCTGAAGAAGCGCGTCCTCGCCAAGCGCGCCCAGGCCGCGGCCGAGGAGGAGATGACCGAGTCACGGGTCGGCGGCTCCGAGGACCCCGAGGACGCCGCTCCGGCCGTCGTCGGTCCGCGCAACCAGCCCGCGTCCCGCAACCGGGGCGGTCGCGGCCGCCCGTCGGGGAAGCGCCGGTGACCGACATCGAGGAACTGCTGCTCAGCCGTATCCGGGACGTCGAGGACTACCCGGAGCAGGGCGTGATGTTCAAGGACATCACCCCGCTCCTGGCGGACCCGGCCGCGTTCACCGCGCTCACCGACGCCCTCGCGGAGATCGCCGAGCGCACCGGTGCCACCAAGGTCGTCGGCCTGGAGGCCCGGGGCTTCATCCTGGGCGCCCCGGTCGCCGTCCGCGCCGGCCTCGGCTTCATCCCGGTCCGCAAGGCGGGCAAGCTCCCCGGAGCCACCCTCCGCCAGGCCTACGAGCTGGAGTACGGCTCGGCCGAGATCGAGGTGCACGCCGAGGACCTCGGCACGGACGACCGGATCCTGATCGTCGACGACGTGCTCGCCACCGGCGGCACCGCGGAGGCCGCGATCCAGCTGATCCACCGCGCCGGCGCCGAGGTCGCGGGCGTCGCGGTCCTGATGGAGCTGGGCTTCCTGGGCGGCCGCGGCCGCCTGGAGCCGGCCCTGCGGGGAGCGCCGCTGGAGGCCCTCCTCCAGGTCTGAGCGTCGTACGACCGACCAAGCGGCCGCCCCCTCGGGGGCGGCCGTTCGCGTTCCGCGGGACCCGGGACAACCCGCACGACACCCCTGTGGAATCCCACGGCAGCCTCCGGTGTTCCTCCCGTATACGGTTCTCCGTCCGGCCTGCAGGCGATGACACGGCCCAGGATCGCTACCATGGGCACTCCGGAGCCTGACCGGGGGACCCGGATCGCGCACGAGGAGCCCTCTTGCCAGACGAGGCCCAGCCACTGACAGCCGCCAAGCCCGAGCCCGCCTCGGCGCCCGCGGCCAAGCCCGCGCCGAACGTGTCGCAGACGAAGAACGACACCCGTGGGCCGGTCGAGCACGCCCAGTCCGCGCCGGTCGAGAAGTCGGCCGAGACCTCGCGCCCCAAGCCGGCCCCGCCCGAGCGCCCCGCGACCCGCCCCAACAGCGGCCAGCCCGCACGCTCCGGCTCCTCCAACCGCGTCCGCGCCCGCCTGGCCCGCCTCGGTGTGCAGCGCGCGAACCCGTACAACCCGGTCCTGGAGCCGTTGCTGCGCATAGTCCGCAGCAACGACCCCAAGATCGAGAACGCCACGCTCCGCCAGATCGAGCGCGCCTACCAGGTCGCCGAGCGCTGGCACCGCGGCCAGAAGCGCAAGAGCGGCGACCCGTACATCACGCACCCGCTCGCGGTGACCACCATCCTCGCCGAGCTGGGCATGGACCCGGCGACCCTGATGGCGGGCCTGCTGCACGACACCGTCGAGGACACCGAGTACGGCCTGGAGGACCTGCGCCGCGACTTCGGCGACGTCGTCACGCTGCTCGTCGACGGCGTGACCAAGCTGGACAAGGTCAAGTTCGGCGAGGCCGCGCAGGCCGAGACCGTGCGCAAGATGGTCGTCGCCATGGCCAAGGACCCGCGCGTCCTGGTCATCAAGCTCGCCGACCGCCTGCACAACATGCGCACCATGCGCTACCTCAAGCGCGAGAAGCAGGAGAAGAAGGCGCGCGAGACCCTGGAGATCTACGCGCCGCTCGCCCACCGCCTGGGCATGAACACCATCAAGTGGGAGCTGGAGGACCTCGCGTTCGCGATCCTCTACCCCAAGATGTACGACGAGATCGTCCGGCTGGTAGCCGAGCGGGCGCCCAAGCGGGACGAGTACCTCGCCATAGTGACCGACGAGGTCCAGACCGACCTGCGCGCCGCCCGGATCAAGGCGACCGTCACCGGCCGGCCGAAGCACTACTACAGCGTCTACCAGAAGATGATCGTCCGCGGCCGGGACTTCGCGGAGATCTACGACCTGGTGGGCATCCGCGTCCTGGTGGACACCGTCCGCGACTGCTACGCGGCCCTGGGCACCGTCCACGCGCGCTGGAACCCGGTTCCGGGGCGCTTCAAGGACTACATCGCGATGCCCAAGTTCAACATGTACCAGTCGCTGCACACGACGGTCATCGGCCCCAACGGCAAGCCGGTCGAACTCCAGATCCGTACCTTCGACATGCACCGCCGCGCCGAGTACGGCATCGCCGCGCACTGGAAGTACAAGCAGGAGGCGGTCGCCGGCGCCTCCAAGGTCCGCACCGACGTGCCCAAGTCGTCCGGCAAGGGCAAGGACGACCACCTCAACGACATGGCGTGGCTGCGGCAGTTGCTGGACTGGCAGAAGGAGACCGAGGACCCCAGCGAGTTCCTGGAGTCCCTGCGCTTCGACCTGTCCCGCAACGAGGTCTTCGTCTTCACGCCCAAGGGCGACGTCATAGCGCTCCCGGCCGGTGCCACCCCGGTCGACTTCGCGTACGCGGTCCACACCGAGGTCGGCCACCGCACGATAGGGGCGCGGGTCAACGGCCGTCTGGTGCCGCTCGAATCGACGCTGGACAACGGCGACCTGGTCGAGGTCTTCACCTCCAAGGCGGCCGGCGCCGGACCGTCCCGCGACTGGCTCGGCTTCGTCAAGTCCCCGCGCGCCCGCAACAAGATCCGCGGCTGGTTCTCCAAGGAGCGCCGGGACGAGGCGATCGAGCAGGGCAAGGACGCGATCGTCCGCGCGATGCGCAAGCAGAACCTGCCGATCCAGCGCATCCTCACCGGCGACTCGCTGGTGACGCTGGCGCACGAGATGCGCTACCCGGACATCTCCTCGCTGTACGCGGCGATCGGCGAGGGCCATGTGGCCGCGCAGAACGTCGTGCAGAAGCTGGTGCAGGCGCTCGGCGGCGAGGAGGCGGCCACCGAGGAGATCGACGAGGCGGTCCCGCCGACCCGCGGCCGCCGCAGCAAGCGGCGCAGCAGCCAGGACCCCGGTGTGGTCGTGAAGGGCGTCGACGACGTCTGGGTCAAGCTGGCCCGCTGCTGCACCCCCGTGCCCGGCGACCCGATCATCGGCTTCGTGACGCGCGGCAGCGGGGTCTCGGTGCACCGCAGCGACTGCGTCAACGTCGAGTCACTGTCCCGCGAGCCCGAGCGGATCCTCGACGTCGAGTGGGCGCCCACCCAGTCCTCGGTCTTCCTGGTCGCCATCCAGGTCGAGGCCCTGGACCGGTCCCGGCTCCTGTCGGACGTCACCCGCGTCCTGTCCGACCAGCACGTCAACATCCTCTCCGCGGCCGTCCAGACCTCCCGCGACCGGGTGGCCACCTCCCGCTTCACCTTCGAGATGGGCGACCCCAAGCACCTGGGCCACGTCCTGAAGGCCGTACGAGGTGTGGAGGGCGTGTACGACGTCTACCGGGTCACCTCGGCGCGCAACCGGTCGTAGCGGCGGACAGGCATACGACGAGAGGGGCCCCGTACGCCGTGTACGGGGCCCCTCTCGGTGCCGATGGGAAAATCAGCCGAACTAGCCGCCGAACTCCTGGAGGCCCTTCAGGGCCTGGTCCAGGAGCGCCTGGCGGCCCTCCAGCTCACGCTCCAGCTTCTCCGCCTTCGACGCGTTGCCCTGGGCGCGGGCCTGGTCGATCTGCGTCCTCAGCTTGTCGACGGCGGCCTGCAGCTGGCCGGTCAGACCCGCGGCACGCGCGCGTGCCTCCGGGTTGGTCCGGCGCCACTCGGCCTCCTCGGCCTCCTGGATCGCCCGGTCGACCGTGTGCATCCGGCCCTCGACCTTCGGACGCGCGTCGCGCGGCACATGGCCGATGGCCTCCCACCGCTCGTTGATCGAGCGGAAGGCGGACCGCGCGGACTTCAGGTCCGTGATCGGCAGGAGCTTCTCGGCCTCGGCGGCCAGCTCCTCCTTCAGCTTCAGGTTCTCCGTCTGCTCCGCGTCCCGCTCGGCGAAGGCGGACCCGCGCGCCGCGAAGAACACGTCCTGGGCACCGCGGAAGCGGTTCCACAGGTCGTCCTCGTGCTCGCGCTGGGCGCGGCCGGCGGCCTTCCACTCGGCCATCAGCTCGCGGTAGCGCGCGGCCGTCGGACCCCAGTCCGCCGAGTCGGACAGCGACTCCGCCTCGGCGACCAGCTTCTCCTTGGCCTTGCGGGCGTCCTCACGCTGGGCGTCGAGCTGCGCGAAGTGCGCCTTGCGACGCTTGGAGAACGCCGACCGGGCGTGCGAGAAGCGGTGCCACAGCTCGTCGTCCGACTTGCGGTCCAGGCGCGGCAGGCCCTTCCAGGTGTCCACCAGGGACCGCAGCCGCTCACCGGCCGCCCGCCACTGGTCGGACTGCGCCAGCTGCTCCGCCTCGACGACCAGGTCCTCCTTGGCCTGACGGGCCTCGTCGGACTGCTTGGCACGCTGCGCCTTGCGCTCCTCACGGCGCGAGTCCACGGTCTTCACCAGCTCGCCCAGCCGGGTGCGCAGCGCCTCCAGGTCACCGACCGCGTGGTGCGCCTCCACCTGCTCGCGCAGGTGGTCGATCGCGACCTGGGCGTCCTTCGCGGACAGGTCGGTGGTCTGTACTCGCTTTTCGAGGAGGCCGATCTCGACAACCAGGCCCTCGTACTTGCGCTCGAAGTAGGCCAGCGCCTCCTCGGGGGAGCCTGCCTGCCAGGAACCGACGACCTGCTCGCCGTCGGCCGTACGCACGTACACGGTCCCCGTCTCGTCGACGCGGCCCCACGGGTCGCTGCTCACAGCGCCTCCTCCACATGATGCCCGCGAGGGGCCTCAGCGCCCCCGGGCATCGTCCACAGTTTCGTCACGGCCAACATAGGCGACCGGCGGGTTGCCTGTCCGCATCCCGCGCGACCGAAATTCCGCAGTTCGTGGTCAGGATTTCGTGACCGCGGCCTTGTTGATCACGACCGTCGCGTTCGGGGCTCCGTCACCCTGTCCCGTGTTCTCACCCGCGGCGGCGATTTTCTTGAGGATCTTCAGTCCGGCGGCGTCGACGGTGCCGAACGGGGTGTAGCTGGCGGGCAACTGGCTGTCCTGGTAGACCAGGAAGAACTGGCTGCCACCGGTGTGCTTCTGGCCCGTGTTGGCCATCGCGACCGTACCCGCCGGGTAGACACCGCCCTTCAGGCTCGTGTCCTTCAGGTTCTCGTCGGGGATCGTGTACCCGGGGCCGCCGCTTCCGGTACCCGTCGGGTCGCCGCACTGCAGCACGTAGATGCCGTTGGTGGTGAGCCGGTGGCACTTGGTGTGGTCGAAGTAGCCCTTCGACGCGAGGAAGTCGAACGAGTTCACCGTGTGCGGGGCCGCCGACGTCTTCAGCGCGATGCCGATGTCGCCGCAGGTCGTCGACAGCGTCATCGTGTACTTCGCCGACGTGTCGATCGTCATCGCCGGCTCCTTCTTCCAGCTCAGCTTCGCCACCTTGCCGGCGGCGGGCTTCTCGCACGGGTCCGGCGCCTTGCTGGCACTGGGCGTGGCGCTGGGCGTCGTCTCCGAGCTGGCGTTCGTCTTGTCGTCGTTGCCCTTCAGCGCACCGGTGGTGTACAGCGTGACACCCACGATCACGACCACGCCGAGCACCGACGCGATCACCGAGTTGCGCATGCGTGTCTTGCGTCGTGCGCTGGTACGCCGCTGCTGCTGCCGCAAGAACTTCTCCCGGGCGAGCTGACGCCGCCGCTGCTCCTGGGTGACCACCGGGTTCTCTCCTCATGCGTGTCGTATGTCGACCGGTACGCGTGCGTCCTGTGCGCTGTGTGAGCCGACCACTGCGTGTAGCCCCGTACCGTATATGGGTTCGCTGAGGAAACGGCAGCGCCGGTAGGCTCTGGACCACAGCTTGTAGCCACCCGAACCGACACAACAAAGGACGATCGTGCTCATTGCCGGGTTCCCCGCCGGGGCCTGGGGGACGAACTGTTATCTCGTCGCCCCCGCCGCCGGTGCGGAGTGCGTGATCATCGACCCCGGCCACCAGGCCGCCGAAGGCGTCGAGGAAGCACTGAAGAAGCATCGGCTCAAGCCCGTCGCCGTCGTCCTCACCCACGGCCACATCGACCACGTGGCCTCGGTCGTCCCCGTCTGCGGAGCGCACGACGTACCGGCCTGGATCCACCCCGAGGACCGGTACATGATGAGCGACCCCGAGAAGGCGCTCGGCCGGTCCATCGGCATGCCGCTGATGGGCGAGCTGACGGTGGGGGAGCCGGACGACGTCTTCGAACTGACCGACGGCGCGAAGCTGGAGCTGGCCGGACTCGAACTCTCCGTCGCGCACGCGCCGGGCCATACCAGGGGGTCGGTGACCTTCCAGATGCCGGAGACGGCCGACATCCCGTCGGTCTTCTTCTCGGGCGATCTGCTCTTCGCCGGCTCCATCGGACGCACGGACCTGCCGGGCGGCTCCATGGACGACATGCTGGCCTCGCTGGCCCGTGTCTGCCTGCCGCTCGACGACTCCACCGTGGTGCTGTCCGGCCACGGCCCCCAGACGACCATCGGTCAGGAGCGCGCCACCAACGCCTACTTGCGGCAGGTGGCCGCCGGCCAGGGAGCGCAAGCCGGCGCTCCCCGACGAGGAATGTGACGAGAACTTCCGTGAGCACCTTTCAGGCCCCCAAGGGCACGTACGACCTGATCCCGCCGGAGAGCGCCAAGTACCTGGCCGTCCGCGAGGCGATCGCCGCGCCGCTGCGCAACTCCGGCTACGGCTACATCGAGACCCCGGGCTTCGAGAACGTCGAACTCTTCGCGCGCGGTGTCGGCGAGTCCACCGACATCGTCACCAAGGAGATGTACGCGTTCGAGACCAAGGGCGGCGACAAGCTGGCCCTGCGTCCCGAAGGCACGGCCTCCGTCCTGCGCGCCGCCCTGGAGGCGAACCTCCACAAGTCCGGCAACCTTCCCGTCAAGCTGTGGTACTCCGGCTCGTACTACCGCTACGAGCGCCCGCAGAAGGGCCGTTACCGCCACTTCTCGCAGGTCGGTGCCGAGGCGATCGGTGCCGAGGACCCGGCCCTGGACGCCGAGCTGATCATCCTGGCCGACCAGGCGTACCGCTCGCTGGGGCTGCGCGACTTCCGCATCCTGCTGAACAGCCTGGGCGACAAGGAGTGCCGCCCGGTGTACCGCGCGGCGCTCCAGGACTTCCTGCGCGGCCTGGACCTGGACGAGGACACCCTCCGCCGTGCGGAGATCAACCCGCTCCGCATCCTGGACGACAAGCGTGAGTCGGTCCAGAAGCAGCTCGGCGACGCCCCCCTCCTTCGGGACTACCTCTGCGACGCCTGCAAGGCGTACCACGAGGAGGTCCGCGAGCTGATCACGGCGGCGGGCGTGGCCTTCGAGGACGACCCGAAGCTGGTCCGCGGCCTGGACTACTACACCCGCACGACCTTCGAGTTCGTCCACGACGGCCTGGGTTCCCAGTCCGCGGTCGGCGGCGGCGGCCGCTACGACGGCCTCTCCGAGATGATCGGCGGCCCCGCGCTGCCGTCCGTCGGCTGGGCCCTGGGCGTCGACCGCACGGTGCTGGCGCTGGAGGCCGAGGGCGTCGAACTCGACATCCCGTCCACCACCAGCGTCTTCGCCGTACCGCTCGGCGAGGAGGCGCGGCGCGTGCTCTTCGCGAAGGTCACGGAGCTGCGCCGGATGGGCATCGCGGCAGACTTCTCCTACGGTGCCAAGGGCCTCAAGGGCGCCATGAAGAACGCCAACCGCAGTGGCGCCCGCTACACGATCGTCGCCGGCGAGCGGGACCTCGCCGAGGGCGTCGTCCAGCTGAAGGACATGGAGTCCGGCGAGCAGTCGGCGGTGGGCGTGAACGAGATCGTGGCGGAGCTGGAGTCGAGGCTCGGCTAGCGGGACCGGGTTGCCGGCGCCCCTGCCACCGTGCCGGTCAACTCGCCGAAGAACCGGCGAAGTTGGCCGGCACGGTAAACGCTTGGCGATGTCTCCGAACGGGTGTGCGTGGCATTCCTACGCTGCGGGCATGAAAATCTTCCGGTCGCGCGACCGCGTGGACACCCGGCCCCCGGTGGGCTCTCCCCTGCATCTGGCGAACACCCTCTTCCGCGAAGGGCAGTACGCGGCGGCGGAGGCCGAGGCACGGACGGTGGCCGCGCGCCATGTCCGTTACGCGCCGCCGGCGCTGAGCCTCGTCGCCGCGGCGCTGGGCGCCCAGGGCCGTCATGGCGAGGCCCTCGCCGAGTACGACGCGCTGCTGCCCGTCTTCGGCAGGGAGTACGGCGCCGAACATTGGCTGACGCTGCAACTGCGCTCGAACCGCGCCCAGACGCTGATCACGCTCGGCCGGCACGTCGAGAGCGAGGTGGAGTGTGCCGCCGTCGCCCGGGCCGCGAGCCGCGGCACCGGACCGGCGATGCAGGTCCTGGCGGGGGCCGCCCGCAACGGACAGATCTATGCCGTCAACGCGCAGGGGCGCCACGAGGAGGCCGAGGCGCTCGCCCGCGACGCCCTGGCCGCCCCTGACTCGCCCAACCGGCTCACCCTGGTCCTGCGGCTCGGTCTGGCACGCAGCCTCAACGGCCAGGCCCGCCACGACGAGGCCTTCACGGAGGCGCAGCACGCCGAGGAACTGCACCGGAGTCTCTCCGCGGACCAGCGCCGCCCGGAGGCCGGTGCCGTCGAACTGGCCATGGCCACCGCCCTCGTGGGGCTGGGCCGCGGCGCCGAGGCCCGCCCGCTGGTCGTGGTCGCCCGCGACGCCTGCGTGGCCGCCTTCGGGCCGGACCACTACCGCGTCGCCGAGGCCCGGGCCCTGCTCGACCGCATCGACGGCGCCTGACCGGACACGGCGGTCGTCGTGTGCGAGCAGGCGGACCAGGGTCCCGGAACTGACGACGGGCCGGCCGGGTCGGAAGCCGGTCGTCGGCTCGTCCAGCAGCAGGAGCTCCGGGGCACCGATCACGCTGGGTGCGTCGTCGAGGCGGCGCCGCCGGCCGCCCGAGAGGGACTTGATCCGGCTGTACGCCTTGGCCTCCAGACCGACCAGGGCGATCACCTGCTCCGGGTCGCGCGGCCTCGGGCAGTTGTGCGCGAAGTGCCGTACCGCCTCGCGGACCGTCAACCCGGCGGGCGCCGATTCGTCCTGCCGGACGATTCCCGGTCGGGACCCCCACGCACGCGTGCGCGACGCCGGGCTCGCGCCCAGGACCGACACCCCGCCCGCGTCCCGACTCCGGTTCCCCTGGACGATCTCCACCGGCGTGCTCCTGCCCGTCCGTCGGGCCCGAGCGTCCACCCCGAGTTCGTATCCGTGTGCTGTCATGGCCCGAGCCCGGCCGGAACCGAGCCTTCCGGGACGACCGTGCGCACTTCCTTATCTCCACCGAACGGTGGAGAGGGTGCCTCGTGCGGCACAATGGCCCCTGACCCGAAGAAGTTCCAACTCTCAAACAGACGGAATCGGCGTGATGAGCAAGACGACAGTCAAGGACGTCTCCACCGAGCCCGAGCCCGAGCACGCCTCCGCGGCACCGCGCACGGAGGGCGGCAGTCTCGCCTTCGCGCTGCTGCTGATCATCACGGGTGCCGCCGGCCTGCTGGCCGCGTGGGTCATCACGATCGACAAGTTCAAGCTGCTGGAAGCCAAGGTCGAGGGCAAGACGTTCACCCCCGGGTGCAGCCTCAACCCGGTGGTCTCCTGCGGCAGCGTCATGGAGTCCAAGCAGGCCGCCGCCTTCGGCTTCCCGAACCCGATGCTCGGCCTGGTCTGCTACGGCATCGTCATCTGCGTCGGCATGAGCCTGCTGGGCCGCGCCCGCTTCCCGCGCTGGTACTGGCTGACCTTCAACTTCGGCACGCTCTTCGGCGTGGGCTTCTGCACCTGGCTGCAGTTCCAGTCCCTGTACCGGATCAACGCGCTCTGCCTGTGGTGCTCGCTGGCCTGGGTCGCCACGATCACCATGTTCTGGTACGTGACCTCCTTCAACATCCGCAAGGGTTTCCTGCCGACGCCGAACTGGCTGAAGTCGTTCTTCGGCGAGTTCACCTGGGTGCTGCCGGTCCTGCACATCGGCATCATCGGCATGCTGATCCTGACCCGCTGGTGGGACTTCTGGACCAGCTGACGACCGGGGCCGCCGACGGCCCGGGCCGGATTGTCAGTGCCGTGACTTAGGGTTTCAGCGTGGAACCCGACCTGTTCACCGCCGCCGCAGAAGAACGCCAGGAGAAGGACCCGACCGGGAGCCCCCTGGCGGTGCGGATGCGCCCGCGCACCCTCGACGAGGTGGTGGGCCAGCAGCACCTGCTGAAGCCGGGATCCCCGCTGCGCAGACTGGTCGGCGCGGGTTCCGGCGGCCCGGCCGGACCGTCGTCCGTGATCCTCTGGGGTCCGCCCGGCACCGGCAAGACCACCCTCGCGTACGTCGTCTCCAAGGCGACCGACAAGCGGTTCGTGGAGCTCTCCGCGATCACCGCCGGCGTCAAGGAGGTCCGCGCGGTCATCGACGGCGCCCGCCGCGCCACCGGGGGCTACGGCAAGGAGACCGTCCTCTTCCTGGACGAGATCCACCGCTTCAGCAAGGCCCAGCAGGACTCCCTGCTCCCGGCCGTCGAGAACCGCTGGGTCACCCTGATCGCCGCGACCACCGAGAACCCGTACTTCTCGGTGATCTCCCCCCTCCTCTCCCGCTCCCTGCTCCTCACCCTCGAACCGCTCACCGACGACGACGTCCGGGGCCTGCTGCGCCGGGCCCTCACCGACGAGCGGGGCCTCAAGGAGGCCGTCGCCCTCCCCGAGGACACCGAGGAGCACCTGCTGCGCATCGCAGGCGGCGACGCCCGCCGCGCCCTGACCGCCCTGGAGGCCGCCGCCGGGGCCGCCCTCGACAAGGGCGAGACGGAGATCGGCCTGGGGACCCTGGAGGAGGTCGTCGACCGGGCCGCGGTGAAGTACGACCGGGACGGCGACCAGCACTACGACGTCGCCAGCGCCCTGATCAAGTCCATCAGGGGCTCCGACGTCGACGCGGCCCTCCACTACCTGGCCCGCATGATCGAGGCCGGCGAGGACCCCCGCTTCATCGCCCGCCGCCTGATGATCTCCGCGAGCGAGGACATCGGCCTCGCCGACCCGAACGCCCTGCCCATAGCCGTGGCCGCCGCCCAGGCCGTCGCCATGATCGGCTTCCCCGAGGCCGCCCTCACCCTCAGCCACGCCACCATCGCCCTCGCCCTGGCCCCCAAGTCCAACTCCGCGACCACCGCGATCGGCGCCGCCCTGGAGGACGTCCGCAAGGGCCTGGCCGGCCAGGTGCCCCCGCACCTGCGCGACGGGCACTACAAGGGCGCCGCCAAGCTCGGGCACGCGCAGGGGTACGTCTACCCGCACGACCTGCCCGAGGGCATCGCCGAGCAGCAGTACGCCCCGGACACCGTCCGGGACCGCGAGTACTACACCCCGACCCGGCACGGCTCCGAGGCGCGATATGCCGACGCCGTCGAGTGGACCAGGAAGCACCTCGGTCGCAGGCGGTCCTGAGCAGCCTGTAGACTTCGCCGAAGCGCCGAGTCCCGCGCAGTCAGAGCGGGACAGTCGGCCGGAACCCCCGTCAGGGGGATCCAGGAGCGTCGCGCACCGTCGATCGGTGTCGCGGGCAGCCCACCACCATCCGTCGGGTCAAAGACGACGGAACCGGTCGGTGGGCCACTCGCGTGCTGCACGTATGTGCCCAGACCAGGGGAGCGGCTGCCCACCAGACCCGGCAACGGCTCCGGAGGGTTTCCCCGGCTGCGGATTGCGACCTCCCTCAACCCTGACAAGCCGAATAGTCAGAAGGAAGAAAGAGACAGTGGCGAACCAGTCCCGCCCCAAGGTCAAGAAGTCGCGTGCCCTCGGCATCGCGCTGACCCCGAAGGCCGTCAAGTACTTCGAGGCCCGCCCCTACCCGCCGGGTGAGCACGGCCGCGGCCGCAAGCAGAACTCGGACTACAAGGTCCGTCTGCTGGAGAAGCAGCGTCTGCGCGCGCAGTACGACGTGTCCGAGCGCCAGCTCGTCCGCGCCTACGAGCGTGCCTCCAAGGTGCAGGGCAAGACCGGTGAGGCTCTGATCATCGAGCTGGAGCGCCGCCTCGACGCGCTGGTCCTGCGTTCGGGCATCGCCCGCACGATCTACCAGGCCCGCCAGATGGTCGTCCACGGCCACATCCAGGTCAACGGCCAGAAGACCGACAAGCCGTCCTTCCGGGTCCGCCCGGACGACGTCGTGCAGGTCCGCGACCGTTCCAAGGACAAGACGCTCTTCCAGGTCGCCCGCGAGGGCGGCTTCGCCCCCGACGGCGAGACCCCCCGCTACCTTCAGGTGAACCTCAAGGCCCTGGCGTTCCGCCTGGACCGCGAGCCGAACCGCAAGGAAGTTCCGGTCATCTGCGACGAGCAGCTCGTCGTCGAGTACTACGCCCGCTGATCACCGGCCGGGTGTAGCACCTCAGCGTCAGCCCGCCGGCTCCCCGCCCTTCCGGGTGGGCGAGGCGGCGGGCTTCCGCATGTCGGTACCCTCCCGCCGCTGCCGTACCGGCCCACGTGGCGCGGGCAGCGCGTCCAGCGGCCGTACCCCGAAGTACTCCAGCGCCCGGGCCACCGCCGCCTCCCGGTCCAGCCGGGCCCCCTGCCGTACGCACTCCGCGTACCGCTCGTCGCCCAGCGCCCGCCGGGCCGTCGCCTCGCACAGCTCGTGCGGGGCGTTGTAATGAGCCGAGCCGAACAACGGCAGGCCCACCGAGGGCCACATCCGCCCGGCCGCGCCCTGCAGCACCGCCGCCTCCGCCGGGTCGCCCTGCGCCACCGTCACCAGGGCAAGCAGCTCGATGGACAGCACCGAGCCCAGCAGGTCCCGGAAACCGTGGGCGTGGCCGAGGCAGTCGGTCAGCAGCTCCCGGGCCGCCGCGTGCTCGCCGTCCTGCCAGGACGCGTACGCCAGCACGTACAGCGCGTACGAGCGGGCCCAGCGCTCGCCATGGTCCTCGCACACCCGGCGCACGTCCTCGCACAGCCGTACCGCGTCCGGCAGATCGCCGAGGAACGCCCTGGTCATCGCCAGTTCGACCTGGCCCATCAGGACGTTGCTGTTGAGCTCGCCGATCTCCTGGTAGCGGCCGAGGGCCGAGCGCAGCAGCGTCTCCGCGCGCGCCATGTCGTCCGTGACCAGCGCCAGACAGCCGGTCCGGTGCTCCGCGTACGCCACCGCCGTCGGGTCGGCGGCCAGCTCGGCCTCCGCACGGCACTCCTGCAGCGCGGCAAGGGCGGGCACCGCGTCGCCCTGGAGGATCGCCACATAGCCGAGCACCCACAGCGCCTTCAGCCGGGACTGCGGATACTCCGAGTCCAGCTCCAGACTCCGCTCCAGCCAGCGCCGCCCCTCCGAGAGCCGCCCGCAGCCCGCCCAGTAGAACCACAGCGAGCCCGCCAGGTACTGGCCCAGATGCGCCTCGTCCGGCTCGGTCAGGCAGTGGTCCAGGGCCGTCCGCAGATTCGGCAGCTCGGCCTCGACCCGCGCGGCCACCTCGCTCTGCCGCGGTGAGAACCACTCCAGATCGCACCAGGTCGCCAGCCCCATGAACCAGTCCCGGTGCCGGCGCCGCAGCCGCCCCGCGTCCCCCGTCGCCGCCAGCCAGTCCGCGCCGTACGCCCGTACGGTGTCGAGCATCCGGTAGCGCACGCCCGACCCCGTCTCCGCCCGGGACACCACCGACTGGGCGAGCAGCTCCGCCAGCACGTCCAGGACCTCCTCGGACGCCAGCCCGTCCCCGCTGCACACGTACTCGGCGGCCTCCAGGTCGAAGGTCCCCGCGAACACCGACAGCCGGGCCCACAGCAACCGCTCGGCGGGCGTGCACAGTTCGTGGCTCCAGCCGATCGCGGTGCGCAGCGTCCGGTGGCGGGGGAGGGCGTCCTGCCCGCCGCCGGTCAGCAGCCGGAACCGGTCGTCGAGCCGCCCCAGCAACTGCCCCGGCGACAGCGCCCGCAGCCGCCCCGCCGCCAGCTCGACCGCCAGCGGGATCCCGTCCAGGCGCCGGCACACCTCCCGCACCTCCGCGCAGTCCCGCACCTGAAGCCCCTGTTGCCCGGCGCGCTCGGTGAGCAGCTCCACCGCCTCGTCCTCGCCGAGCGGCCCCAGCGGGAACAGCCGCTCGCCGGCCACCCCGAGCGGCCGCCGGCCCACCGCCAGCACGGCCAGGTCCGGCAGTTGCCGCAGCAGCTCGGCCACCAGCTCCGCGCACGCGTCGACCAGATGCTCGAACCCGTCGAGCAGCAACAGGATCCGGCGGTCGGCCAGCTGTTCGAGGAGTGTCTCGCGCGGCAGCCGGGTGGTGTGGTCGGTCAGCCCGAGCGCCTCCACGACCGCGTACTCCACGAACTCCGGGTCGCGCACCGGCGCCAGCTCCACCCGCCAGACCCCGTCCCGGGGCGCCGCGCCGGCCGCCACCCGGGCCGCGAGCCGGGACTTGCCCACCCCACCGGCTCCGGTCACCGTCACCAGCCGGCCGGACTCCAGGGCCCGGGACAGCTCGCCGAGTTCGGCCGACCGGCCCACGAAGGCGGTCAGTTCCAGGGGCAGATTGCCGTCCGCCGAGCGGCCGGGGCGCTGAGGACCTCGCATGGGACACGGAGCGTACTTAACCGTGTTCAGTCCGTACAATCGCTTCCCGCAACTCCGCCTTCCGCGCGCGGTAATCCGGTACGGACCGCCAGCCCCGGCGCGATAGGCTCGGTGCAGACTTTTCGAGGTAGATCCACGCGGTGGTTGATCAACGTGGTCCAGGCACGAGACAGGGAGCGGGTGCGCGCGGTGTCCGGTGGAGAGGTGGCCGGGATCCTGGTGGCCGTCTTCTGGGCGATCCTGGTCTCCTTCCTCGCGGTGGCTCTCGTGAGGCTGGCCCAGACGCTCAAGGCGACCACCAAGCTCGTGGCGGACGTGACCGACCAGGCCGTCCCGTTGCTCGCCGACGCCTCCGCGGCCGTACGCTCCGCGCAGACCCAGATCGACCGGGTCGACGCGATCGCCTCCGACGTCCAGGAGGTCACGTCCAACGCCTCCGCGCTGTCCACCACGGTCGCCTCCACCTTCGGCGGCCCGCTGGTCAAGGTCGCGGCCTTCGGCTACGGCGTGCGCCGGGCGCTGGTGGGCCGCAAGGCGGACGTGCCCGTGAAGGAGCCCAGGCGTACGGTGATCGTGGGCCGGACCGTCCCCGCCGCACGGCGCAAGAACCGGGGAAAGTAGGAGCCAGGCCATGTTCCGCCGTACGTTCTGGTTCACCACCGGTGTCGCCGCCGGAGTGTGGGCCACCACCAAGGTCAACCGCAAGCTGAAGCAGCTGACCCCCGAGAGCCTCGCCGCCACCGCCGCGAACAAGGCCCTGGAGGCCGGCCACCGGATCAAGGACCGGGCGATCGGCTTCGCGCTCGACGTCCGCGACAACATGGCCCAGCGGGAGGAAGAGCTGGGCGACGCGCTCGGTATCAACGCGGACCCCGAACTCCCCGCGCCCCGGCGGTTCGCCGCTATCGAGAACCGCAGCAACCCGAAGTACGCCGATGACAGGACGACGTACTCGTACAACCGGAATGAGGACCACTGATGGAGTCGGCCGAGATTCGCCGCCGCTGGCTGAGCTTCTACGAGGAGCGCGGTCACACCGTCGTCCCTTCGGCGTCGCTCATCGCGGACGACCCGACTCTGCTCCTCGTCCCGGCCGGCATGGTGCCCTTCAAGCCCTACTTCCTCGGTGAGGTCAAGCCGCCGTGGGCGCGCGCCACCAGCGTGCAGAAGTGCGTGCGCACCCCCGACATCGAAGAGGTCGGCAAGACCACCCGGCACGGCACCTTCTTCCAGATGTGCGGCAACTTCTCCTTCGGCGACTACTTCAAGGAAGGCGCCATCAAGTACGCCTGGGAGCTGCTCACCGCGCCCCAGGACAAGGGCGGTTACGGCCTGGAGCCGGACCGGCTGTGGATCACCGTCTACAAGGACGACGACGAGGCCGAGCGCATCTGGCACGACGTCATCGGCGTGCCGAAGGAGCGCATCCAGCGCCTCGGCATGAAGGACAACTACTGGTCCATGGGCGTCCCCGGCCCGTGCGGCCCGTGTTCCGAGATCAACTACGACCGCGGCCCCGAGTTCGGCGTCGAGGGCGGCCCCGCTGTCAACGACGAGCGGTACGTGGAGATCTGGAACCTCGTCTTCATGCAGTACGAGCGCGGCGAGGGCATCGGCAAGGACAACTTCGAGATCCTCGGCGAGCTGCCCAGCAAGAACATCGACACGGGCCTCGGCCTGGAGCGCCTCGCCATGATTCTGCAGGGCGTGCAGAACATGTACGAGATCGACACCTCCATGGCCGTCATCAAGAAGGCCACCGAGCTGACCGGTGTCCACTACGGCGAAGCCCACGCCTCGGACGTCTCGCTGCGGGTCGTCACCGACCACATGCGCACGTCGGTCATGCTCATCGGCGACGGCGTCACCCCCGGCAACGAGGGCCGCGGCTACGTGCTGCGCCGCATCATGCGCCGCGCCATCCGCAACATGCGGCTGCTCGGTGCCACCGGCCCGGTCGTGCTCGACCTGATCGACACCGTGATCGCCATGATGGGCCAGCAGTACCCGGAGCTGGTCACCGACCGCGAGCGCATCGAGAAGGTCGCCGTCGCCGAGGAGAACGCCTTCCTCAAGACCCTGAAGGCCGGCACCAACATCCTCGACACCGCCGTCACCGAGACCAAGGAGTCCGGCGGCAAGGTCCTCGCCGGCGACAAGGCGTTCCTGCTCCACGACACCTGGGGCTTCCCGATCGACCTCACCCTCGAAATGGCCGCCGAACAGGGCCTCTCGGTGGACGAGGAGGGCTTCCGCCGCCTGATGAAGGAGCAGCGGGAGCGCGCCAAGGCCGATGCCCAGGCCAAGAAGACCGGGCACGCCGGGGCCGGGGCCTACCGCGAGATCGCCGACAAGACCGGCGAGACCGACTTCATCGGCTACAGCGACACCGAGGGCGAGACCACGATCGTCGGCATCCTCGTCGACGGCGTCTCCTCCCCGGCCGCCGGCGAGGGCGACGAGGTCGAGATCGTCCTGGACCGCACCCCCTTCTACGCCGAGGGCGGCGGCCAGATCGGCGACACCGGCCGGATCAAGGTCGACTCCGGTGCCGTCATCGAGGTCCGCGACACCCAGAAGCCGGTCCCGGGCGTCTACGTCCACAAGGGCGTCGTCCAGGTCGGCGAGGTGACGGTCGGTGCCAAGGCCCACGCCTCGATCGACTCCCGGCGCCGGACCGCCATCGCCCGCGCCCACTCGGCCACCCACCTCACCCACCAGGCGCTGCGCGACGCCCTCGGCCCGACGGCCGCCCAGGCCGGCTCCGAGAACCAGCCCGGCCGCTTCCGCTTCGACTTCGGCTCGCCGTCCGCCGTTCCGACGGTCGTGATGACCGACGTCGAGCAGAAGATCAACGAGGTGCTCGCCCGCGACCTCGACGTGCGCGCCGACATCATGGGCATCGACGAGGCCAAGAAGCAGGGTGCCATCGCCGAGTTCGGCGAGAAGTACGGCGAGCGGGTCCGCGTGGTGACCATCGGCGACTTCTCCAAGGAGCTGTGCGGCGGCACCCACGTCCACAACACCTCCCAGCTGGGTCTGGTGAAGCTGCTCGGCGAGTCCTCGATCGGCTCGGGCGTCCGCCGCATCGAGGCCCTCGTCGGCGTCGACGCCTACAACTTCCTGGCCCGTGAGCACACGGTCGTCGCCCAGCTCCAGGAGCTGATCAAGGGCCGCCCGGAGGAGCTGCCGGAGAAGGTCTCCGCGATGCTCGGCAAGCTGAAGGACGCCGAGAAGGAGATCGAGAAGTTCCGCGCGGAGAAGGTGCTGCAGGCCGCCGGCGGTCTCGTCGAGTCCGCCAAGGACGTCCGCGGGATCGCCGTGGTGACCGGGCAGGTCCCGGACGGCACCACCCCGGACGACCTGCGCAGGCTGGTCCTCGACGTGCGCGGCCGCATCCAGGGCGGACGCGCCGCCGTGGTCGCCCTGTTCACGGTCAACAACGGCAAGCCGCTCACGGTCATCGCCACCAACGACGCCGCCCGCGACCGCGGCCTCAAGGCCGGTGACCTGGTCCGCACCGCCGCCAAGACGCTCGGCGGCGGCGGTGGCGGCAAGCCGGACGTCGCCCAGGGCGGCGGCCAGAACCCGGCCGCGGTCGGCGAGGCCATCGACGCCGTCGAGCGCCTCGTGACCGAGACCGCCAAGTAAGGAAACGGTCGGAAATGCGCAGAGGACGTCGACTCGCGATCGACGTCGGGGACGCCCGGATCGGGGTCGCCTCGTGCGACCCGGACGGGATCCTCGCCACCCCGGTCGAGACGGTCCCCGGCCGGGACATCCCGGCGGCCCACCGCAGGCTGCGGCAACTGGTCGAGGAGTACGAACCGGTCGAGGTCGTCGTCGGACTCCCGCGCTCTCTCAAGGGGGGCGAGGGCCCGGCCGCCGTCAAGGTCCGGGCCTTCGCCCAGGAGCTGGCCAAGGGCGTCACACCGGTGCCGGTCCGGCTGGTCGACGAGCGGATGACGACCGTGACGGCCAGTCAGGGACTGCGCGCCTCGGGGGTGAAATCCAAGAAGGGGCGCTCGGTCATCGACCAGGCAGCCGCTGTGATCATCCTCCAGCAGGCGCTGGAATCCGAACGGGTGTCAGGTAAACCACCCGGCGAGGGCGTCGAAGTAGTCATCTGATCGCGATACGGTAACGTTCCGCGCGATGCGATGGTTTTCGAACAGCCACCGCACAGCAAGAGGCGGAACGGTCGGTCGGCCCACCAGCCGCGTGACGCGCCGCCTCGCGGCTCTAGGGGATCGATGACTGAGTATGGCCGGGGCCCAGGCTCCGAACCGTGGCATCCGGAGGACCCGTTTTACGGGGACGACGGGTGGGGAGGACAGCAGGCCCACGTGGGTCAGCAGTCCCCCTACGGCGGCCAGCCGCAGCACTATCCGCAGCAGTCGCAGCAGGAGCAGTACGGCGACTGGGGCCAGCACCCGCAGGGCGGGTACGACCAGCAGCAGTACGCGTACTACGACGAGCAGGGCCAACTCCAGTACGCCGACGGACAGGGCCAGCACACCCACGGGCACGGCCAGCCGCAGTACGACCAGCAGTACGTCGGCCACGCCCCGCAGCAGTACCACCAGGGCACCTGGGACGCGACCGGCACCCACGGCCACGTTCCCTACGCCGCCGACCCGGGCGACCCCTACGGCCAGCAGCCCGTGGCCTACGGCGGCGAGCAGCCCGACTTCTACGGCACCGAGGACGCCTACCCGCCCCCGGAGCCGCCCGGCCGCAGGCGTCCCGAGCCGGAACCGCAGCCGGAGCCCGCCGTCGAGGAGGAGGAAGAGCAGCACCCCTTCTTCACGGGCGCCGACGACGATGACGACGACGGGGACGACGATCCGAAAGGACGCCGCGGTGGTGGCCGCGGCAAGGACGCCAAAGGCGGCAAGGGCGCCAAGAAGCGCCGCAGCGGCTGTGCCTGCCTCGTGGTCTGCCTGGTCTTCGGCGGCGGCGCGGCCACCGTCGGCTACTTCGGCTGGCACTTCTACCAAAATCGTTTCGGCGCGGCCCCGGACTACGCGGGCAGCGGCTCCGGCGAGACGGTGACCGTCCAGATCCCCAAGGGCGCGGGCGGATACGAGATCGGCCGTCGGCTGAAGGAAGCCGGTGTCGTCAAGAGCGTCGACGCGTTCGTCCACGCGCAGACGCAGAACTCGAAGGGCGACACGATCCAGGCGGGTGCCTACACCCTCAAGAAGGAGATGTCCGCCGCGAGCTGCGTGCTGCTGATGCTCGACCCGAAGAGCCAGGCCAATGTGGTGGTCACCCCGGGCGAGCGTGCGGCGGCGGTCTACGTGGCCCTCGACAAGAAACTGGGCCTTTCCGCCGGCTCCTCCAAGAAGGCCGCCAAGGCCGAATACAAGAACCTCGGCCTGCCGAGCTACGCGAACACCAACAGGAAGATCATGGACCCGCTGGAAGGATTCCTCTACCCGGGTACCTATCCCGCGGCCAAGGGCATGAAGCCCGACGCGATCCTGAAACAGATGGTCGCCGCGGCCAAGGAGGAGTACGCCACCTACGACCTTGAGGCGCAGGCCAAGAAGTACGACCTGGACAGCCCGCTGCAGGTCATCACGGTCGCGAGCCTCGTCCAGGCCGAAGGAAAGACGCACGACGACTTCCGCAAGATGGCGGAGGTGGTCTACAACCGTCTCAAGTCCACGAACACCGAGACGAACCAGTTGCTGCAATTCGACTCGACCTTCAACTACCTGAAGGGCACCAGCAACATCCACATCAGCGAGTCGGAGATCAACAGCAACAGGGACCCCTACAACACGTACACCCAGAAGGGGCTTCCGCCCGGTCCGATCGGCAACCCCGGCGAGGACGCGCTGAAGGCGGCACTGAATCCGACCGAGGACGGCTGGATCTATTTCGTGGCGACCGACGGCCAGAACAACACCGAATTCGCCAAGACCTACGCGGAATTCCAGCAGCTCAAGGAAAAATTCAATGCCAACTCGGGCAATTGACGCCCGCCGGGCCGCCGTGCTCGGTAAGCCCATCGCCCATTCCCTCTCCCCGGTGCTGCACCGGGCCGCGTACGACGAACTCGGCCTCACCGACTGGTCGTACGAGCGCTTCGAGGTCGACGAGGCCGCACTGCCCGGCTTCCTCGGGGCGCTGGGACCGGAGTGGGCGGGGCTGTCGCTGACCATGCCGCTGAAGCGGGCGGTCATCCCGCTGGTCGACGAGATCAGCGAGACGGCCGCCTCGGTCGACGCGGTCAACACCGTCGTCTTCACCGAGGACGGACGCCGCCTCGGGGACAACACCGACATCCCGGGCATGGTCGCCGCGCTCCGCGAGCACGGCATCGAACAGGTCGGCTCCGCCGCCATCCTCGGCGCCGGTGCCACCGCCTCCTCCGCGCTGGCCGCCCTGGCCCGGATCTGCACCGGCGAGGTCGTCGCCTACGTCCGCAGCGAGGAGCGCGCCGCCGAGATGCGGCACTGGGGCGAGCGGCTCGACGTCGACGTCCGCACCGCCGACTGGGCCGACGCCGAGCAGGCCCTGCACGCCCCGCTGGTGATCGCCACCACCCCCGCCGGGACCACCGACGCCCTCGCCACCGCCGTACCGGAGCGCCCCACCACGCTCTTCGACGTCCTCTACCACCCCTGGCCCACCGCTCTGGCCGCCCGCTGGTCCATGTTCGGAGGCGCCGTCGTCAGCGGCCTCGACCTCCTGGTGCACCAGGCCGTGCTTCAGGTCGAACAGATGACCGGCCGGAGCCCGGCGCCGCTGGACGCCATGCGCCGGGCCGGGGAGAAGGCGCTCGCCGAGCGCTGACCTGACGGATCCGCGTCCGTCTGCTGGACCGGGCGCCGGGTCGAGGGCCCGGACGTGGGAGGATCGGACATGACGGACCGGGGCCCGCGCACCCGGTCGGCCGTCGCCGTACGCGAGGACGCGCGTACGCAGGGCAGTACCAGGGCGCGAGCACTGAGGAGCATCGTTGAGCAGGCTGCGTTGGCTGACCGCGGGGGAGTCCCACGGTCCCGCACTTGTCGCGACGCTGGAGGGCCTTCCCGCCGGCGTGCCGATCACGACCGAGATGGTCGCCGACCACCTGGCGCGGCGGCGGCTCGGTTATGGCCGCGGTGCGCGCATGAAGTTCGAGCGTGACGAGGTCACCTTCCTCGGCGGCGTCCGGCACGGTCTCACCCTCGGCTCCCCGGTCGCGATCATGGTGGGCAACACCGAGTGGCCCAAGTGGGAGCAGGTCATGGCGGCCGACCCGGTCGACCCCGAGATCCTCGCCGGGCTGGCCCGCAACGCCCCGCTGACCCGGCCCCGTCCCGGCCACGCCGACCTGGCCGGTATGCAGAAGTACGGCTTCGACGAGGCCCGGCCGGTCCTGGAGCGGGCCTCCGCCCGGGAGACCGCGGCCCGCGTGGCGCTCGGCGCCGTCGCCCGGTCGTACCTGAAGGAGACGGCGGGCATCGAGATCGTCTCGCACGTCGTCGAGCTGTGCTCCGTGAAGGCCCCGGCCGGCGTCTACCCCACCCCGGCCGACGTCGAGAAGCTGGACGCCGACCCGCTGCGCTGCCTGGACGCCGACGCGTCGAAGGCGATGGTCGCGGAGGTCGACCAGGCCCACAAGGACGGCGACACCCTCGGCGGTGTGGTGGAGGTGCTGGCGTACGACGTCCCCGTCGGCCTCGGCTCGCACGTGCACTGGGACCGGAAGCTGGACGCCCGCCTCGCCGGGGCCCTGATGGGCATCCAGGCGATCAAGGGCGTCGAGATCGGCGACGGCTTCGAGCTGGCCCGGGTGCCGGGCTCGAAGGCGCACGACGAGATCGTCAGCACGCCCGAGGGCATCCGCCGTGTCTCCGGCCGGGCCGGCGGCACCGAGGGCGGGCTCTCCACGGGTGAGCTGCTGCGGGTGCGGGCCGCGATGAAGCCGATCGCGACCGTGCCGCGGGCGCTGCAGACCGTGGACGTGGCGACCGGCGAGGCCACCCAGGCCCATCACCAGCGCTCGGACGTGTCGGCTGTCCCGGCGGCCGGGATCGTCGCGGAGGCGATGGTCGCGCTCGTCCTGGCGGACGCGGTCGCGGAGAAGTTCGGCGGCGACTCGGTCCCCGAGACCCGGCGCAACGTCCGGTCGTACCTCGAGAACCTGGCCATCCGGTGACCGGCGCACCACGGGTGGTGCTGGTCGGGCCGATGGGAGTCGGCAAGTCCACGGTCGGGGAGCTGCTCGCCGAGCGGCTCGGGGTCGGCTACCGGGACACCGACGACGACATCGTCGCCGCCGAGGGCCGCACCGTCGCCGACATCTTCGTGGCCGAGGGCGAGCCGGTCTTCCGGGAGATCGAGAAGCGGGCGGTGCGGGTCGCGCTGGCCGAGCACGAGGGCGTCCTCGCGCTCGGCGGGGGCGCGATCCTCGACGCGGAGACCCGCGGCCTGCTCGCCGGCTCCCGGGTGGTCTACCTCTCGATGGACGTCGAGGAGGCCGTCAAGCGCACCGGCCTGAACGCGGCCCGGCCGCTGCTCGCCATCAACCCGCGCAAACAGTGGCGCGAGCTGATGGAGGCGCGGCGGCACCTCTACGAGGAGGTCGCCACGGCCGTCGTGGCGACCGACGGCCGTACGCCCGAAGACGTCACCCAAGCAGCCCTGGACGCACTGGAGTTGAAGGAAGCATGAGCGAGGCAGTCACCCGGATCCAGGTCGGCGGCACGGCGGGCACCGAGCCGTACGAGGTCCTGGTGGGCCGTCAGCTCCTCGGCGAGCTGGGCGGGTTGATCGGGGACAGGGCGAAGCGGGTGGCCGTGATCCACCCCGAGGCGCTCGCCGAGACCGGCGACGCGCTCCGCGCCGACCTGGCCGGGCAGGGCTACGAGGCCGTCGCCATCCAGGTGCCCAACGCCGAGGAGGCCAAGACCGCCGAGGTCGCGGCCTACTGCTGGAAGGCGCTCGGCCAGTCCGGTTTCACCCGCTCCGACGTCATCGTCGGCGTGGGCGGCGGTTCGACCACGGACCTCGCCGGTTTCGTGGCCGCGACCTGGCTGCGCGGGGTCCGCTGGATCGCCGTCCCGACGACCGTGCTGGCCATGGTCGACGCGGCGGTGGGTGGCAAGACCGGCATCAACACGGCCGAGGGCAAGAACCTGGTGGGTGCCTTCCACCCCCCGGCGGGCGTCCTCTGCGACCTGGCCGCTCTCGACTCGCTCCCGGTCAACGACTACGTCTCCGGGCTCGCCGAGGTCATCAAGGCCGGCTTCATCGCCGACCCGGTGATCCTGGAGCTCATCGAGTCCGACCCGGAGGCAGCGCGCACCCCGGCCGGCCCGCACACGGCCGTGCTGATCGAGCGCTCCATCCGGGTGAAGGCGGAGGTCGTCTCCTCCGACCTCAAGGAATCGGGTCTGCGCGAGATCCTCAACTACGGCCACACGCTCGGCCACGCCATCGAGAAGAACGAGCGCTACAAGTGGCGGCACGGCGCCGCGGTCGCCGTCGGCATGCACTTCGCCGCAGAGCTGGGCCGGCTGGCCGGCCGCCTGGACGACGCGACGGCCGACCGCCACCGTACGGTCCTGGAGTCCGTCGGCCTCCCGCTGCACTACCGCTACGACCAGTGGCCCAAGCTGGTCGAGACGATGAAGGTCGACAAGAAGTCCCGCGGCGACCTGCTCCGGTTCATCGTCCTGGACGGCCTCGCCAAGCCGACCGTCCTGGAGGGCCCGGACCCGGCCGTGCTGCTCGCTGCGTACGGCGAGGTCGGGCAGTAAGTCCGCCGCTGTTCCATCCGCCCGATTCGCCGCGCGTAACGGGCACTTCGGACCGCCCCCGGCCGTTTCACCAAACGACCACCGGGGGCGGTACCGTTCGGTAACGAGCGCAGCCGAACATGACGAGACGGAGTGGCACCGGATGCAGCACGCAGTGGGATCTCCGCTGCCGCCGCCCCATCAGCCGGGGCAGGGATCGACCGGCTGGCAGCCGGCCGCGCACCACCCGGGAGCACCGCAGGGCCCCGCGCCAGTGCCGCCGCCACCGCCCGCGCCCCCGCAGCCGCCGCTTCCTCCACTGCCCTCGGCCCCGCCGCCGCCCGACTCCACGGGCCACGTCCCGCTGCCGCCGGGCGCCCCGGTGGGCATGCCGAGTGCGCCCCCCGCCGCCACGGTTCCCGACCCGACGAGCACCACCCTGGCCGTCCTCCTCATCGGCCCGGCCGGCGCGGGCAAGACCAGCGTGGCCAAGTACTGGGCCGACCACCGCCGGGTCCCCACCGCCCACATCAGCCTCGACGACGTCCGCGAATGGGTCCGCTCCGGCTTCGCCGACCCCCAGTCCGGGTGGAACGACCACTCCGAGGCCCAGTACCGCCTCGCCCGCCGCACCTGCGGCTTCGCCGCGCGCAACTTCCTCGCCAACGGCATCTCGTGCATCCTCGACGACGCGGTCTTCCCGGACCGCCCGGTCGTCGGCCTCGGCGGCTGGAAGCGCCACGTCGGCCCCGGCCTCCTCCCGGTCGTCCTCCTCCCGGGCCTCGACATCGTCCTGGAGCGCAACGCGGAACGCACGGGCAACCGCCGCCTCACCGACGAGGAAGTGGCCCGCATCCACGGCCGCATGGCGGGCTGGTACGGCTCGGGCCTCCCCATCATCGACAACTCGCAGCTGGATGTCCCTGGCACGGCAAGGGTCCTCGACGAGGTCCTGGCACGGGCGATAGCGAGCCCCCCGAACTGGTAACCCGGGGCCGGTGGAGAAACCCGGGGGCGCGGGGCTGTTTCCGTATGCGGCTCCGCCGCGTGGGCGCGAACACCCCCACGGGCCCGCGGCCGACGGACGGCCTGCGGTCTCAGGGGCGCTGGGGGTACCCCCGGCCGAAGGCTGGGGGAGGAACTGCGCGGCAAACCCACCGGACCCGCACCCCACAACGGCGCCCCGCCACCCCACTCGGCCCCCTCAACCGGCACAAACCGCCCACCCCTCCTACGCTCGACTCATGTCAGACGTGTACGCGGCCCGCCGAACCAGGCTGAGGGAACGCTGCCACGCGGCCGGCAGCCAGTCCGCCGTCATCTCGCACCCGGCCAACGTGAGATACCTCGCCGGCGCCGCACCCCACGGCTCCGTCCTGCTCCTCGGCAGACGCGAGGACCTCCTCGTCTGCCCCGGCCCGCTGGACGACCGCCCCGGTGAGGCCCGCCCCGACGAGTCCCTGCGGCCGCACCTCCTGGCAGCACCCGGCGGAGACCCCGCCGTGGCCGCCGCCGACCTCGCCGCCGCCCAGGACGCCGACGCCCTCGCCGTCGAGGAGCACCACCTCACCGTGGCCCGGCACCGCGCCCTCTCCTCCGTCGCCCCCCACCTCCGTCTGACCGACCTCGGCAGCGCCGTCGAGCAGCTCAGGGTCGTCAAGGACGAGGAGGAGATCTCCTGCCTCCGCATCGGCGCCGAGATCGCCGACCAGGCCCTCGGCGAGCTGCTGGAGTCGATCCTCGTCGGCCGTACCGAACGGCACCTCGCCCTGGAGCTGGAACGCCGCCTGGTCGACCACGGCGCCGACGGCCCGGCCTTCCCCACCTCCGTGGCCACCGGCCCGAACTCCGGCCGCCGCGGCCACCGCCCCACCGACCGGCGGGTCGAGGAGGGCGACTTCCTCTCCGTCTGCCTCGGCGCCACCTACCGCGGCTACCGCTGCGAGATCGGCCGTACCTTCGTCATCGGCACCTCGCCCGCCGACTGGCAGATCGAGCTCTACGACCTGGTCTTCTCCGCCCAGCGGGCCGGCCGGGAGAGCCTCGTGCCCGGCGCCGCCTACCGCGACGTCGACCGCGCCGCCCGCCAGGTACTGGACTCCGCGGGCCACGCCGAGGGCCTGCAACCCCTCACCGGACACGGCGTCGGACTCGAAATCGACGAGGACCCGCAGCTCGCCCCTTCAGCCATGGGTAAACTGGACGCTTGCGTGCCGGTCACCGTCGAACCGGGGGTCCACCTCCCGGGCCGGGGCGGCGTCCGGATCGATGACACGCTCGTCGTGCGCCCCGAGGCGGACGGCGGACCCGAGCTACTCACCATCACGACCAAGGAGCTGCTCGCACTCTAGGCAAGGTGCGCGCCCCGGGGTCGTCCACGTCAGTCCAGGAGATTCCGCAACCGTGGCTTCCACGAACGACCTCAAGAACGGCCTGGTGCTCAAGCTCGAAGGCGGCCAGCTCTGGTCCGTCGTCGAGTTCCAGCACGTCAAGCCCGGCAAGGGCCCCGCTTTCGTGCGCACCAAGCTCAAGAACGTGCTGTCCGGCAAGGTGGTCGACAAGACCTTCAACGCCGGCGTCAAGGTCGAGACGGCCACTGTCGACAAGCGCGACATGCAGTTCTCGTACATGGACGGCGAGTACTTCGTCTTCATGGACATGGAGACGTACGACCAGCTGCACATCGACCGGAAGGCCGTCGGTGACGCCGCGAACTTCCTGATCGAGGGCTTCACCGCCACCGTCGCGCAGCACGAGGGCGAGGTGCTCTTCGTCGAGCTGCCGGCGGCCGTCGAGCTGGTCATCGCCGAGACCGAGCCGGGCGTCCAGGGCGACCGCTCCACCGGCGGCACCAAGCCGGCCACCCTGGAGACCGGCCACCAGATCCAGGTCCCGCTCTTCATCACCACCGGTGAGAAGATCAAGGTCGACACCCGCACGAGCGACTACCTCGGCCGGGTGAACAGCTAACCGTGGCTGCCCGCAACACGGCCCGCAAGCGTGCCTTCCAGATCCTCTTCGAGGGCGACCAGCGCGGGGCCGACGTCCTGACCGTCCTCGCGGACTGGATCCGGCTCTCCCGGGACGACACCCGGCAGCCGCCGGTGAGCGAGTACACGATGCAGCTGGTCGAGGGCTACGCCGAGCACGTCACGCGTATCGACGAGCTGATCGCCCAGTACGCGGTGGGCTGGACGCTGGACCGGATGCCCGTCGTCGACCGCAACATCCTGCGCCTGGGCGCGTACGAGCTGATCTGGGTCGACGAGACGCCGGACGCCGTCGTCCTCGACGAGATGGTGCAGCTCGCGAAGGAGTTCTCCACGGACGAGTCGCCCTCGTTCGTGAACGGGCTTCTGGGGCGTCTGAAGGAGCTGAAGCCGTCGCTGCGCCGCGAGGCGTGAGCCGACGAAACGCCGGAGGGCCTGCAGCGTGCCTTGCTGCAGGCCCTCCGGCGTTCGTGTGCCCAATGGGGTGGGTGGTGCGGTCGTCGGGCGGCTGCGGGCCGTGTGGGGCCGTTCGCGCAGTTCCTCCCCCAGCCTTCGGCCGGGGGTACCCCCAGCGCCCCTGGTCGGGCGTGCAACCGTCGCTCACCAAGTGAAGGGCGATGACAAAAAGCCGCCGGGGTGGCTGGAACCGTCAAGTTCCGGCCACCCCGGCGGCACGTTTCTGCTGAGGCGCTGGGCGGCTCAGGCGTCTTCGTGGGTGGCCACCGCGCGGCGGGCGTCCGCGTCCAGGACGCCCCAGCTGATCAGCTGCTCGGTGAGGACAGAGGGGGACTGGTCGTAAATGACGGCCAGTGTGCGCAGGTCGTCCTGGCGGATCGACAGCACCTTGCCGTTGTAGTCACCGCGCTGGGACTGGATCGTCGCTGCGTAGCGCTGCAGCGGTCCCGCCTTCTCGGCCGGCACGTTGGCCAGCCGCTCCAGGTCGAGGACCAGCTTCGGCGGGGGCTCGGCGGCACCGCCGGGGGTCGTGCCGGGCAGCAGCTCCTGCACCGGGACCCCGTAGAAATCCGCCAACTCTGCAAGGCGCTGTACGGTCACGGCACGGTCGCCGCGCTCGTACGAACCGACCACCACGGCCTTCCAGCGACCCTGGGACTTCTCCTCGACACCGTGGAGGGAAAGGCCCTGCTGGGTGCGGATGGCCCGGAGCTTGGCCCCGAGCTGTTTGGCGTATTCGCTGGACATATAGCTCCCCGGACACTGTGTCGACGCGGCCGGCCTTGGTTCCCGCCGCGCGGCTGGTAACTCACTGTGAGGTTACGCAGCGTTACTCTGCTGCGTCAAGCCGAATGGTCCGCACCGACTCTTCCGTGGCAGCGATGACCGGTTACGCCAGGGGGGTGATCAGGGCCCTCTCTGCCACCTGCTACCGTGGATGGCGCAAATCCGACGTCCTTTAAAGTCCGTCCCGTGAGGCGGAGAAGGGGGTCCGTTTCGTATGGACAAGCAGGAAAAGCTGGACCAGCAGGAAAAGCCTGACGCCGCGGTGCAGGCTTCCGATGCGCGGCCCGTTCTCGAGGGCCCGGACATCGCGCGGGTGCTGACCCGCATCGCCCACGAGATCGTCGAACGCGCCAAGGGCGCCGACGACGTGGTGCTCCTCGGCATCCCGACCCGCGGCGTCTTCCTCGCCCAGCGGCTCGCCGCCAAGCTGGAGCAGATCACCGACCGCAAGATGCCCGTCGGTTCGCTCGACATCACCATGTACCGCGACGACCTGCGCATGCACCCGCCGCGTGCGCTGGCCCGCACCGAGATCCCCGGTGACGGCATCGACGGCAGACTCGTGATCCTCGTCGACGACGTGCTCTTCTCCGGCCGCACCATCCGTGCCGCCCTCGACGCCCTGAACGACATCGGGCGCCCCCGCGCGGTCCAGCTGGCGGTCCTCGTCGATCGCGGCCACCGCGAACTGCCCATCCGCGCCGACTACGTCGGCAAGAACCTCCCCACGTCGCTGCGGGAGACGGTCAAGGTCCTGCTCGCCGAGGAGGACGGTCGCGACACCGTGCTGCTCGGTGCGAAGCCGACCCCGTAGCAGGCCGAGGGGCCCGCACCACCCCGGTGCGCCCACGCCTGCCCGCAATCTCCCGATATGTGAACTTCCTTACGGAGCCTGACAGATGCAGCGTCATCTCATCTCGGCCGCCGACCTCACCCGCGACGACGCCGTCCTGATCCTCGACACCGCCGAGGAGATGGCCCGGGTCGCCGACCGGCCGATCAAGAAGCTGCCGACCCTGCGCGGCCGCACCGTCGTCAACCTCTTCTTCGAGGACTCGACCCGGACCCGGATCTCCTTCGAGGCCGCCGAGAAGCGCCTCTCCGCCGACGTCATCAACTTCACCGCCAAGGGGTCCAGCGTCTCCAAGGGCGAGTCACTGAAGGACACCGCCCAGACCCTGGAGGCCATGGGCGTCGACGCCGTCGTCATCCGGCACGGCGCCTCCGGAGCGCCCTACCGGCTCGCCAACTCCGGCTGGATCGACGCGGCCGTCATCAACGCCGGCGACGGCACCCACCAGCACCCCACCCAGGCCCTCCTGGACGCCTTCACCATGCGCCGCCGCCTGGTCGGCCGGGACGCCGGGATAGGGCAGGACCTGGCCGGCAAGCGCATCACCATCGTGGGCGACGTCCTGCACAGCCGGGTCGCCCGCTCCAACGTCGACCTGCTGCACACCCTCGGCGCCGAGGTCACCCTGGTCGCCCCGCCCACCCTGGTACCGGTCGGCGTCGAGCGGTGGCCCTGCGAGGTGTCGTACGACCTCGACGCCGTCCTTCCCAAGTCCGACGCCGTGATGATGCTGCGCGTCCAGCGCGAGCGCATGAACGCCGCGTTCTTCCCGACCGAGCGCGAGTACTCGCGGCGCTACGGCCTCGACGGCGAGCGCATGGCGAAGATGCCCGAGCACGCCATCGTGATGCACCCCGGCCCGATGGTCCGCGGCATGGAGATCACCGCCGAGGTCGCCGACTCCGAGCGCTGCACCGTAGTCGAGCAGGTCGCAAACGGAGTCTCCATCCGGATGGCCGTTCTGTACCTCCTGCTCGGCGGCAACGAACCCGCCGTCAGCCACGCCCGCACCACCGAGGAGAAGTAACACCCATGAGCAAGATCCTGATCCGTGGTGCGAAGGTGCTCGGCGGTGCGCCGCAGGACGTCCTGATCGACGGCTCCGTCATCGAGGCGGTCGGCTCCGGGCTGTCCGCCGAGGGCGCCGAGGTCGTCGAAGCCGCCGGCAAGGTGCTGCTGCCGGGCCTCGTCGACCTGCACACCCACCTGCGCGAGCCCGGCCGTGAGGACTCCGAGACCGTCCTGACCGGCACCCGCGCGGCGGCGAGCGGCGGCTACACGGCCGTCTTCGCCATGGCCAACACCTTCCCGGTCGCCGACACCGCCGGAGTCGTCGAACAGGTCTACCGGCTCGGCCAGGAGCACGGCTACTGCGACGTCCAGCCGATCGGTGCCGTCACCGTCGGCCTGGAAGGCAGGAAGCTCGCCGAGCTGGGCGCCATGCACGAGTCGGCCGCCGGGGTCACCGTCTTCTCCGACGACGGCAAGTGCGTGGACGACGCCGTGATCATGCGCCGCGCCCTGGAGTACGTGAAGGCCTTCGGCGGGGTCGTCGCCCAGCACGCCCAGGAGCCCCGGCTGACCGAGGGCGCCCAGATGAACGAGGGCGTCGTCTCCGCCGAGCTGGGGCTCGGGGGCTGGCCCGCGGTCGCCGAGGAATCGATCATCGCGCGCGACGTGCTGCTCGCCGAGCACGTCGGATCCCGCGTCCACATCTGCCACCTCTCGACCGCCGGCTCCGTCGAGATCGTGCGCTGGGCCAAGTCCCGGGGCATCGACGTCACCGCCGAGGTCACCCCGCACCACCTGCTCCTCACCGACGAGCTGGTGCGGTCGTACAACCCGGTCTACAAGGTCAACCCGCCGCTGCGCACCGAGCGCGACGTCATCGCCCTGCGCGAGGCCCTTGCGGACGGCACGATCGACATCGTCGCCACCGACCACGCCCCGCACCCGCACGAGGACAAGGACTGCGAGTGGGCCGCGGCCGCCATGGGGATGGTCGGCCTGGAGACGGCGCTGTCGGTGGTGCAGGAGACCATGGTGGACACGGGCCTGCTGACCTGGGCCGGCGTCGCCGACCGCATGTCCGTCAAGCCCGCGCAGATCGGACAGGCCGCCGGTCACGGCCGTCCCGTCTCGGCAGGTGAGCCCGCCAACCTCGCCCTCGTCGACACGGAATACCGTGGCCTGGTGGACCCCGCGGGCTTCGCCTCGCGCAGCCGCAACACCCCGTACGAGGGACGCGAGCTGCCGGGCCGTGTCACCCACACGTGGCTGCGGGGCAAGGCGACGCTCGTGGACGGGAAGCTGACGTGACACCTCTGATCCTGCTGGCCGACGAGAAGAAGTCGGCCGCGGTCACCGACTGGTCCGCCCGCATCGGCTGGCTGGTCGGCCTCGCCCTCTTCGTCGCGCTCGTCTACTGGCTGATGCGCGAGGGCTGGAAGTGGCGCGGCACCCTCCAGGGCGACCTCCCCGAGCTCCCCACCGCGCCGGACGACCTCGGCGAGCCCAGACTGACGATGAGCGGCCGCTACCACGGCTCCACCACCGCCGGGCAGTGGCTGGACCGCATCGTGGCCCGCGGCCTCGGCTCCCGCAGCCGGGTCGAGCTCACCCTGACCGACGCGGGCCTGGACGTCGTGCGCCCCGGCGCGACCGACTTCTTCATCCCCGCCGACGCGCTCCGCGAGGCCCTGCTCGGCAAGGGCATCGCGGGCAAGGTCCTCACCGAGGGCGGACTCCTCGTGGTGACCTGGCAGCACGGCGACCGGCTGATCGACTCCGGCTTCCGCTCCGACCAGGCGGCCGAGCACACCGAGTGGGTCGACGCCGTCAACTCCATGATCAAGACACCCAGCACGGAAGGCGCCGAACGATGACGACCTCCACCAGGGGAACCGGCAAGGTTCCCGCCGTACTCGTCCTGGAGGACGGCCGGATCTTCCGCGGCCGCGCCTACGGGGCCGTGGGGGAGACCTTCGGCGAGGCCGTGTTCTCCACCGGCATGACCGGCTACCAGGAGACCCTGACCGACCCCTCGTACGACCGCCAGATCGTGGTCGCCACCGCCCCGCAGATCGGCAACACGGGGTGGAACGACGAGGACGACGAGTCCAGCCGCATCTGGGTCTCCGGCTACGTCGTGCGCGACCCCGCGCGCGTGCCCTCCAACTGGCGTGCCACGCGTTCGCTGGACGAGGAACTGGTCGCGCAGGGCGTGGTCGGCATCTCCGGGATCGACACCCGCGCCCTCACCCGCCACCTCCGCGAGCGCGGCTCGATGCGCGCCGGCGTCTTCTCCGGCGAGGCGATCGCCACCGACGCCGAGCTCCTCGCGCGCGTGCAGGCCCAGCCGCACATGAAGGGCGCCTCGCTGTACGAGGAGGTCGCCACCAAGGAGGCGTACGTCGTCCCCGCGGTCGGCGAGAAGCGGTTCACCGTCGCCGCCATCGACCTCGGCATCAAGGGCATGACCCCGCAGCGGATGGCCGAGCGCGGCATCGAGGTGCACGTGCTGCCCGCGACCGCCACCGAGGACGACGTGTACGCCGTCTCCCCGGACGGCGTGTTCTTCTCCAACGGCCCCGGCGACCCGGCCACGGCCGACGGACCGGTGGCCCTGATGTCCGCCGTCCTGGAGCGCAGGACCCCGCTCTTCGGCATCTGCTTCGGCAACCAGATCCTCGGCCGCGCGCTCGGCTTCGGCACCTACAAGCTGAAGTACGGCCACCGGGGCATCAACCAGCCGGTCCAGGACCGTACGACCGGCAAGGTCGAGGTCACCGCCCACAACCACGGTTTCGCCGTCGACGCGCCGCTCGACAAGGTCAGCGACACGAAGTTCGGCCGCGCCGAGGTCTCGCACGTCTGCCTCAACGACGACGTCGTGGAGGGGCTGCAGCTGCTCGACCAGCCGGCCTTCTCCGTCCAGTACCACCCCGAAGCGGCAGCAGGCCCGCACGACGCCGCCTACCTGTTCGACCGCTTCGTTTCCCTGATGGAGGGCCAGCGTGCCTAAGCGCACCGATATCCAGTCCGTCCTGGTCATCGGCTCCGGCCCGATCGTCATCGGCCAGGCCGCCGAGTTCGACTACTCCGGCACCCAGGCCTGCCGCGTCCTGCGCGCCGAGGGCCTCAGGGTCATCCTGGTCAACTCCAACCCGGCGACGATCATGACCGACCCGGAGATCGCCGACGCCACGTACGTCGAGCCGATCACCCCCGAGTTCGTCGAGAAGATCATCGCCAAGGAGCGCCCCGACGCCCTGCTGCCCACCCTGGGCGGCCAGACGGCCCTGAACACCGCGATCTCGCTCGACGAGAACGGTGTCCTGGCCAAGTACGGCGTCGAGCTGATCGGCGCCAACGTCGAAGCCATCAACAAGGGCGAGGACCGCGACCTCTTCAAGGACGTCGTGGAGGCGGTCCGCCGCAAGATCGGGCACGGCGAGTCCGCGCGGTCGGTCATCTGCCACACCATGGACGAGGTCCTCGCGGGCGTCGAGGAACTCGGCGGCGGCTACCCGGTCGTCGTCCGCCCCTCCTTCACCATGGGCGGTGCCGGCTCCGGCTTCGCGCACGACGAGGAGGAGCTGCGCCGGATCGCCGGCCAGGGCCTCACGCTCTCCCCGACCACCGAGGTGCTCCTGGAGGAGTCCATCCTCGGCTGGAAGGAGTACGAGCTGGAGCTGATGCGCGACAAGCACGACAACGTCGTGGTCGTCTGCTCCATCGAGAACTTCGACCCCATGGGCGTGCACACCGGTGACTCGATCACCGTGGCGCCCGCGATGACGCTGACCGACCGCGAGTACCAGATCCTGCGGGACATCGGCATCGCCGTCATCCGCGAGGTCGGCGTCGACACCGGCGGCTGCAACATCCAGTTCGCGGTGAACCCCGAGGACGGACGGGTCATCGTCATCGAGATGAACCCGCGCGTGTCGCGGTCCTCGGCGCTCGCCTCCAAGGCCACCGGCTTCCCGATCGCGAAGATCGCGGCGAAGCTGGCGGTCGGCTACACCCTCGACGAAATCCCCAACGACATCACGCAGGAGACCCCGGCCTCCTTCGAGCCCACGCTCGACTACGTGGTCGTCAAGGCCCCGCGGTTCGCGTTCGAGAAGTTCCCGCAGGCCGACTCCACGCTGACCACCACCATGAAGTCGGTCGGCGAGGCGATGGCCATCGGCCGCAACTTCCCCGAGGCCTTCCAGAAGGCGCTGCGCTCGCTGGAGAAGAAGGGCAGCCAGTTCACCTTCGTCGGCGAGCCCGGCGACAAGGAAGCGCTGCTGCACGAGGCGGTACGGCCCACCGACGGCCGCATCAACACCGTCATGCAGGCCATCCGGGCGGGCGCGACGCCCGAGGAGGTCTTCGAGTTCACGAAGATCGACCCGTGGTTCGTCGACCAGCTCTTCCTGATCAAGGAGATCGCCGACGAGCTGGCCGGGGCGCCGGAGCTGACCACCGACCTGCTTGCCGAGGCCAAGCGGCACGGCTTCTCCGACCAGCAGATCGCCGAGATCCGCGGCCTGCGCGAGGACGTGGTCCGCGAGGTCCGGCACGCGCTGGGCGTGCGCCCGGTCTACAAGACGGTCGACACCTGCGCCGCCGAGTTCGCGGCCAGGACGCCGTACTTCTACTCCTCCTACGACGAGGAGACCGAGGTCGCGCCGCGCGAGAAGCCGGCCGTCATCATCCTGGGCTCCGGCCCGAACCGCATCGGCCAGGGCATCGAGTTCGACTACTCGTGCGTGCACGCGTCCTTCGCGCTGAGCGACGCCGGCTACGAGACGGTCATGGTCAACTGCAACCCGGAGACCGTCTCCACCGACTACGACACCTCCGACCGGCTGTACTTCGAGCCGCTGACGCTGGAGGACGTGCTGGAGATCGTGCACGCCGAGCAGCAGGCCGGACCGGTCGCCGGTGTGATCGTGCAGCTGGGCGGCCAGACCCCGCTGGGCCTGTCCCAGGCGCTGAAGGACAACGGCGTTCCGATCGTCGGCACCTCGCCCGAGGCGATCCACGCGGCCGAGGACCGGGGCGCCTTCGGCCGGGTCCTCGCCGAGGCGGGCCTGCCGGCCCCCAAGCACGGCACGGCGACCACCTTCGCCGAGGCCAAGGCCATCGCCGACGAGATCGGCTACCCGGTGCTCGTCCGGCCCTCGTACGTCCTCGGCGGCCGTGGCATGGAGATCGTCTACGACGAGACCCGGCTGCAGACGTACATCGCCGAGTCGACCGAGATCAGCCCCACCCGGCCGGTCCTCGTCGACCGGTTCCTGGACGACGCCATCGAGATCGACGTCGACGCGCTCTACGACGGCGAGGAGCTGTACCTCGGCGGCGTCATGGAGCACATCGAGGAGGCCGGCATCCACTCCGGCGACTCGGCGTGCGCCCTGCCGCCGATCACCCTGGGCGGCTTCGACATCAAGCGCCTGCGAGCCTCGACCGAGGCCATCGCGAAGGGTGTCGGCGTACGCGGTCTGATCAACATCCAGTTCGCGATGGCCGGGGACATCCTCTACGTCCTCGAAGCCAACCCGCGTGCCTCCCGTACCGTGCCCTTCACCTCGAAGGCGACCGCGGTGCCGCTGGCGAAGGCCGCCGCCCGGATCTCGCTGGGCGCGACCGTCGCCGAACTGCGCGCCGAGGGGCTGCTGCCGGCCCGCGGCGACGGTGGCGAGCTGCCGTTCGACGCGCCGATCTCCGTGAAGGAGGCGGTCATGCCGTGGTCGCGGTTCCGCGACATCCACGGGCGCGGCGTCGACACCGTCCTCGGCCCGGAGATGCGCTCCACGGGCGAGGTCATGGGCATCGACTCGGTCTTCGGCACGGCGTACGCCAAGTCGCAGGCCGGGGCGTACGGGCCGCTGCCGACCAAGGGCCGCGCGTTCATCTCCGTCGCCAACCGGGACAAGCGCTCCATGATCTTCCCGGCCCGCGAGCTGGTCGCCCACGGCTTCGAGCTGCTGGCCACCTCCGGTACGGCCGAGGTGCTCAAGCGCAACGGCATCAACGCGACCGTCGTGCGCAAGCAGTCGGAGGGGGTCGGCCCCAACGGCGAGAAGACGATCGTGCAGCTCGTCCACGACGGCGAGGTGGACCTCATCGTCAACACGCCGTACGGCACCGGGGGTCGCCTGGACGGGTACGAGATCCGGACGGCCGCGGTGGCCCGGTCGGTGCCGTGTCTGACGACCGTGCAGGCGCTGGCGGCGGCTGTGCAGGGCATTGACGCGCTCAATCATGGAGATGTGGGCGTGCGGTCGCTTCAGGAGCATGCGGAGCGTTTGACGGCCGCGAGGGACTGAGGCCGTAGTGAGGCTGCGGGCCCGTTGTGGCTGGTCGCGCAGTTCCCCGCGCCCCTATCGGGGCGCGTTGCCCAGCTGTCTGTGAGGGGGGCACCGATGTCGGTGTCCCCCTTGGCATGAGGACGTCATGTATAAGATCTTTTTCCAGCTCGTCTTCCGGCGGATGGACCCGGAAGCCGCCCACCACCTGGCCTTCCGCTGGATCCGGCTCGCCGCCCGGATCCCCGTGCTGCGTACCTTCGTCGCCGCCGCCCTGGCTCCCCGCTACAAGGAGCTGCGCACCGAGGCCTTCGGGCTGCGGATGCACGGGCCCTTCGGGCTGGCCGCCGGGTTCGACAAGAACGCCGTGGCGATCGACGGGATGTCGATGCTCGGGTTCGATCACGTCGAGATCGGGACCGTGACCGGGGAGGCGCAGCCGGGCAATCCCCGGAAGCGGCTGTTCCGGCTCGTCGCCGACCGGGCGCTGATCAACCGGATGGGGTTCAACAACGACGGTTCGCTGACCGTCGCCGCGCGGCTGGCGACCCGTGAGGTCGTCTTCAGGACCGTCGTGGGCGTCAACATCGGCAAGACCAAGGTCGTACCCGAGGCCGAGGCCGTCGGCGACTACGTGAAGTCCGCCGAGCGGCTCGCGCCGTACGCGGACTACCTGGTCGTGAACGTGTCGTCGCCGAACACGCCGGGCCTGCGCAGCCTCCAGGCCGTCGATCACCTCCGTCCGCTGCTGACGGCCGTGCGCGAGGCCGCCGACCGTGTGGTGGCGAGCCGTCGGGTGCCGCTGCTGGTGAAGATCGCGCCGGACCTCGCCGACGAGGACGTCGACGCCGTCGCGGATCTGGCCGTGGAGCTGGGGCTCGACGGGATCATCGCCACCAACACGACGATCGCTCGCGAGGGGCTCGGGCTGCGGTCGGATCCCGCCCTGGTGAAGGAGACCGGGGGGCTCTCCGGGGCGCCGCTCAAGGCGCGCTCCCTGGAGGTGCTGCGGCGGCTGTACGCGCGCGTGGGCGACCGGATCACCCTGGTGGGCGTCGGCGGCGTCGAGAACGCCGAGGACGCCTGGCAGCGCATCCTGGCCGGTGCCACGCTGGTCCAGGGCTACAGCGCCTTCATCTACCAGGGGCCCTTCTGGGGCCGCGCCGTCCACAAGGGCCTCGCGACACGCCTGCGCACCAGCCCGTACGCCACCCTCGCCGACGCGGTCGGCGCCGACGTGAGGAAGTCCGTATGAGCCCGCTGGAGCCCTTCGGCGCGCGGCTGCGCCGCGTCATGGACGAGCGCGGTCCGCTGTGCGTCGGCATCGATCCGCACGCCTCGCTGCTCACCGAGTGGGGTCTGAACGACGACGTGGCGGGCCTGGAGCGGTTCAGCCGTACCGTCGTCGAGGCGGTGGCCGACCGGGTCGCCGTGATGAAGCCGCAGAGCGCGTTCTTCGAGCGGTTCGGCTCGCGCGGAATCGCCGTGCTGGAGCGGGTGGTCGAGGAGGCGCGGGCGGCCGGGACGCTGGTCGTGATGGACGCCAAGCGCGGCGACATCGGCTCGACCATGGCCGGGTACGCGGAGGCCTTCCTGAGCAAGGACGCCCCGCTGTTCTCGGACGCCCTGACCGTCTCGCCGTACCTCGGCTACGGCTCGCTCAGCCCGGCCGTCGCGCTGGCCCGCGAGAGCGGGGCCGGCCTGTTCGTGCTGGCGCTCACCTCCAACCCGGAGGGGCCCGAGGTGCAGCACGCGGTGCGCGCCGACGGGCGCACGGTCGGCGCGACCGTGCTGGCGCATCTCGCCGCCGAGAACGCGGGGGAGGAGCCGCTGGGTTCCTTCGGCGCCGTCGTCGGCGCCACGGTCGGCGACCTGTCGTCGTACGACCTCGACATCAACGGTCCGCTCCTCGCGCCGGGCGTCGGCGCGCAGGGGGCAACGGCTGCCGATCTTCCCATGGTCTTCGGAGCCGCCGTGCGCAACGTGGTTCCAAACGTGAGCCGAGGTGTTTTGCGTCACGGTCCCGATGTCGGGGCCCTGCGGGCGGCCGCGGACCGGTTCGCGGGCGAGATCCGGGATGTCGTCGCAGGTCGGTGAGGGCTCCGACGGGACTCCGACGAGTGCTCCGGCGAGCACTTCGGCGGCTGCCCGATCGTGAATACATCCTCAAATCCGGGGCAATATGTCTGAAATGTCTGGCCTGACGGAGGCTGACCAGGACTTTTCCGCTGTTCTCGCTGACTCCGGCGGACTTGCCCGCTAGTCTCCGAGCAGAGTCAACGGGCAAGCGTGTTGCTCGTAGCTCCCCAGGTGTGGGGCGACTAGGTTCCTCACCGGTCCGTATCCGACAGTTCGACATCCGAGGTGACGTAGGCGTGGCTCTTCCGCCCCTTACCCCTGAACAGCGCGCAGCCGCGCTCGAAAAGGCCGCCGCGGCTCGCCGGGAGCGGGCCGAGGTCAAGAATCGACTCAAGCACTCCGGCGCCTCTCTTCACGAGGTCATCAAGCAGGGCCAGGAAAACGACGTCATCGGCAAGATGAAGGTCTCCGCCCTGCTCGAGTCCCTGCCGGGCGTGGGCAAGGTCCGCGCCAAGCAGATCATGGAGCGACTCGGGATCTCCGAGAGCCGCCGCGTGCGTGGCCTCGGTTCCAACCAGATCGCCTCCCTGGAGCGCGAGTTCGGCAGCACCGGCTCCTGATCACGGGGCCGTCCGGGAGGGCCGTCCCGGACGGCCAGCGATTGCTGGAATAATCGCTGCATGGCTGCAACATTCCGGGGGACGACCCCCGAGCCCCCGGACGTACGTCCGCGGCTGACCGTGCTCTCCGGCCCCTCCGGGGTCGGCAAGAGCACGGTCGTCGCCCATATGCGCAAGGAGCACCCCGAGGTCTGGCTCTCGGTGTCGGCGACCACGCGCAAGCCCCGCCCCGGCGAGAAGCACGGCGTCCACTATTTCTTCGTCTCCGACGAGGAGATGGACAAACTGATCGCCAACGGCGAGCTCCTGGAGTGGGCCGAATTCGCCGGCAACCGCTACGGCACCCCGCGCGCCGCGGTCCTTGAGCACCTGGAGGCCGGCGTGCCGGTCCTCCTGGAGATCGACCTCCAGGGCGCCCGGCAGGTCCGCGAGACCATGCCGGAGGGCCGGCTGGTGTTCCTGGCTCCTCCTTCCTGGGAGGAACTGGTGCGCAGGCTCACCGGGCGCGGCACCGAGGCGCCCGAGGTGATCGAGCGGCGCCTGGACGCAGCCAAGGTCGAGCTCGCGGCCGAGCCGGAGTTCGACGAAACCCTGGTCAACACCTCTGTCAAGGACGTGGCGCGCGAGCTGCTAGCCTTGATGGACGTTGTGTGATCGTTGCTGATCATTCAGACTGAATCTTTCCCATCCATCGGAAGGCAGAGCGTGTCCTCTTCCATCACCGCGCCCGAGGGCATCATCAACCCTCCGATCGACGAGCTCCTCGAGGCCACCGACTCGAAGTACAGCCTCGTGATCTACGCGGCCAAGCGTGCCCGCCAGATCAACGCGTACTACTCGCAGCTCGGCGAGGGCCTCCTCGAGTACGTCGGTCCGCTCGTCGACACCCACGTCCACGAGAAGCCGCTCTCCATCGCCCTGCGCGAGATCAACGCGGGTCTGCTGACGTCCGAGGCCATCGAGGGCCCGGCGCAGTAGTACTTTCGTATTGCGGTTGACTTATCCACAGGCCCGGCAGCCGACTGCCGGGCCTGTGGTGTGTGATGGCGTCATGGATTCGACGAGTGGAGGCCCGGTGGGCAAGCCGAAGGTCGTGCTGGGGGTCAGCGGCGGCATCGCCGCGTACAAGGCCTGTGAGCTGCTGCGGAGGTTCACGGAGTCGGGCCACGACGTCCGGGTCGTGCCCACCGCCTCCGCGCTGCACTTCGTCGGCGCCGCGACCTGGTCCGCCCTCTCCGGCAACCCGGTCTCCACCGAGGTCTGGGACCACGTCGAAGAGGTCCCGCACGTCCGGATCGGCCAGCACGCCGATCTCGTCGTCGTCGCCCCCGCCACCGCCGACATGCTCGCCAAGGCGGCCCACGGCCTGGCCGACGACCTGCTCACCAACACCCTTCTCACCGCCCGCTGCCCGGTCGTCTTCGCCCCCGCGATGCACACCGAGATGTGGGAGCACCCGGCCACCCAGGAGAACGTGGCCACGCTGCGCCGCCGCGGCGCCGTCGTGATCGACCCGGCGGTCGGCCGCCTCACCGGCGTCGACACCGGCAAGGGCCGCTTCCCCGATCCGGCGGAGATCTTCGAGGCCTGCCGCCGCGTGCTCGCGAGAGGAGTGGCGGAGCCCGACCTGGCCGGCCGCCACGTCGTCGTCTCCGCCGGCGGCACCCGGGAGCCCCTCGACCCCGTCCGCTTCCTCGGCAACCGGTCCTCCGGCAAGCAGGGCTACGCCCTCGCCCGCACGGCCGCCGCGCGGGGCGCCCGGGTGACGCTGGTCGCCGCGAACACCACGGGGCTGCCCGATCCGGCCGGCGTGGACGTCGTCCCGGTCGGTACCGCCGTACAGCTGCGGGAGGCGGTGCTGAAGGCGGCCGCCGACGCCGACGCCGTGGTGATGGCCGCCGCCGTCGCCGACTTCCGCCCCGCGGTCTACGCGGCCGGAAAGATCAAGAAGAAGGACGGCCAGGATCCCGAGCCGATCGTCCTGGTGCGGAATCCGGACATCCTCGCGGAGATCTCGGCCGACCGGGCGCGGTCCGGACAGGTGATCGTCGGCTTCGCCGCCGAGACCGACGACGTCCTCGCCAACGGCCGGACCAAGCTGGCGCGCAAGGGCTGCGACCTGCTCGTAGTGAACGAGGTCGGAGAGCGGAAGACCTTCGGCTCCGAGGAGAACGAGGCGGTGGTGCTCGGTGCCGACGGCAGCGAGACGCCGGTGCCGCACGGGCCGAAGGAGGCGCTCGCCGACACCGTCTGGGACCTGGTGGCGGCCCGTTTGGGTTAACTTATTTCAGCCATATGTCAACTTTCCCGGACGTGACATAGCGGTGCGGGGGCTCTGGTCAAGGCCGCCGACCATTGGGCAGAATGCCCGTGCCGCAGGTCACAGCACTTCCGAGTGTCGAGACAGATGGGCCGGCGGCCGAGTGCGACCGATAAACTGTTCTCGGACGACGCCCGGGTGCAGCCCCCGTGTCGTCCGCCAATGATCAGACAGCAGCCGCTGCAACCCCAGGGAGCGTTGTGTCCCGTCGCCTGTTCACCTCGGAGTCCGTGACCGAGGGTCACCCCGACAAGATCGCTGACCAGATCAGCGACACCATTCTCGACGCGCTTCTGCGCGAGGACCCGACCTCCCGGGTCGCCGTCGAGACGCTGATCACCACCGGCCTGGTGCACGTGGCCGGCGAGGTCACGACCAAGACGTACGCGGACATCGCGACGCTGGTCCGCAACAAGATCCTGGAGATCGGCTACGACTCCTCGAAGAAGGGCTTCGACGGCGCCTCCTGCGGCGTCTCGGTCTCGATCGGCGCGCAGTCCCCGGACATCGCCCAGGGCGTGGACACGGCGTACGAGAACCGGGTCGAGGGCGACGAGGACGAGCTCGACAAGCAGGGCGCCGGCGACCAGGGCCTGATGTTCGGCTACGCGACCGACGAGACGCCGACCCTGATGCCGCTCCCGATCTTCCTGGCGCACCGCCTGTCGAAGCGGCTCTCCGAGGTCCGCAAGAACGGCACGATCCCCTACCTGCGCCCCGACGGCAAGACGCAGGTCACCATCGAGTACGACGGCGACAAGGCCGTCCGCCTCGACACGGTCGTGGTCTCCAGCCAGCACGCCTCCGACATCGACCTGGAGTCGCTGCTCGCCCCCGACATCCGCGAGTTCGTCGTGGAGCCGGAGCTGAAGGCGCTGCTGGACGACGGCATCAAGCTCGACACCGAGAACTACCGTCTGCTGGTCAACCCGACCGGCCGCTTCGAGATCGGCGGCCCGATGGGTGACGCCGGCCTGACCGGCCGCAAGATCATCATCGACACCTACGGCGGCATGGCCCGCCACGGTGGCGGCGCCTTCTCCGGCAAGGACCCGTCCAAGGTCGACCGCTCCGCCGCCTACGCCATGCGCTGGGTCGCCAAGAACGTCGTCGCCGCCGGCCTGGCCGCCCGCTGCGAGGTCCAGGTCGCCTACGCGATCGGCAAGGCCGAGCCCGTCGGTCTCTTCGTCGAGACCTTCGGCACGGCCAAGGTCGACCACGAGAAGATCGAGAAGGCCATCGACGAGGTCTTCGACCTGCGTCCGGCCGCCATCATCCGCGACCTCGACCTGCTCCGCCCGATCTACGCCCAGACCGCCGCGTACGGCCACTTCGGCCGCGAGCTCCCCGACTTCACCTGGGAGCGCACGGACCGCGTGGACGCCCTGCGCACGGCCGCGGGTCTGTAACCCCCGGAGATCCGTCGCCGAGGCCCGGTTTCCCTTGGGGGAGCCGGGCCTCGGCGCGTCCGGGGGTACCGGGGAATCCGTCGCGTCCCGGGGGCGTGGAAATCGGCTGGTCGCCGGGAACGGGTGATCAGTAGGGTGGGGCCCTCCCGGTGCGATGGCCGCGGTTACTTCTGTTGAGTGTGCCCATGGGCGCGCGGTGATGCTGATGTGTTCCGACCGTTGCCGGACTGACCTCGGGAGACCTGCGCCGTCCGGGCCGAGTGGCGGGCCGGGCGGCGGAAGTACGCCGTACGGCACTCCCCGGCCGGAGTGAACTCGGGCGGCGCCGCTTGTCAGTGGCGTTTGGTAAGAATGCAAGGGTGAGCAGCGAGAACGGGCAGGGGGGCGGGGGCGCCGGAGGGGCGCCGCCGGAGCAGCTCGCGCTCATTCGGGAGAGTGTGCGGGGGGCCAGGGCGCCGCGGGCCAAGCCGCGGACCTGGCGGGGGGCCGCGCTGGCCGAGCGATTGCCGGTCGCGCGGGTGCTCGTGGACAAGGGCGTGCTCCATCTCGACCGCTACTTCGACTACGCAGTCCCCGCCGAGCTGGACGCCGACGCGCAGCCGGGGGTGCGGGTGCGGGTCCGGTTCGGGGCCGGGCGGCACCGGGTGCGGGACGGGCGCCGGGAGGGCGGGGGGCTCATCGACGGTTTTCTGGTCGAGCGGCTCGCCGAGTCCGACTACTCGGGGCCGCTGGCCGCACTGGCCCAGGTGGTGTCGCCCGAGCCGGTGCTGAGTGAGGAACTGCTGCGGCTCGCACGGGCGGTCGCCGACCGGTACGCGGGGAGCCTCGCGGATGTGCTGCAGCTGGCCGTGCCGCCGCGCAGTGCGCGGGCCGAGAAGCGGCCTTCGCCCGAGCCGCTGCCGCCCCCGCCCGTGCCGGGCGCCGGAAGCTGGTCGCGGTACGAGCACGGGGCCGCCTTCGTCGAGTCGCTGGCCTCCGGCGGCGCGCCGCGCGCCGTGTGGAACGCCCTGCCGGGGCCGGGGTGGAGCGAGGAGATCGCCCGGGCCGTCGCCGCCACCCTTGCCTCGGGACGCGGCGCGCTCGTCGTCGTACCGGACGGGCGGGCCGCCGCGCGGGTCGATGCCGCGCTGACCCGTGTGCTGGGCGAGGGGCGGCATGCGCTGCTCACGGCCGACGCCGGGCCCGAGAAGCGGTACGCGCAGTGGCTCGCCGTCAGCCGCGGGTCGGTGCGGGCCGTCGTGGGGACGCGGGCGGCCATGTTCGCGCCCGTGCGGGATCTCGGGCTCGTCGCGATCTGGGACGACGGGGACGACAGCCACAGCGAGCAGCACGCGCCGCAGCCGCATGCGCGGGATGTGCTGCTGTTGCGTGCGGCACTGGACAAGTGCGGCTTTCTGCTGGGGAGCTGGAGCTGCACGGTGGAGGCCGCGCAGCTCGTGGAGAACGGCTGGGCCCGGCCCCTGGTGGCGGGCAGAGAGCAGGTGCGGCCGGCCGCTCCGCTGGTGCGGACGGTCGGGGACGGGGATCTGGCCCGGGACGAGGCCGCACGGGCCGCGCGGCTGCCGACGCTCGCCTGGCAGGCCGTCCGGGACGGGCTGCGGCACGGGCCGGTGCTGGTGCAGGTGCCCCGACGGGGGTATGTGCCGCGGATGGCCTGCGCCCAGTGCCGGGCGCCGGCGCGCTGCCGGCACTGCGCCGGTCCGTTGGAGGCGCGGGACGCCGGGGCGCTGGGGTGCGGGTGGTGCGGGCGGGCGGAGAGCGACTGGCACTGCCCCGAGTGCGGCGGCTTCCGGCTGCGTGCCCAGGTGGTCGGGGCCCGGCGGACCGCCGAGGAACTGGGGCGGGCCTTTCCCGCCGTACCCGTGCGGACCTCGGGACGCGAGCAGGTGCTGGACACCGTGCCCGGGACGCCCGCGCTGGTCGTGAGTACACCGGGTGCGGAGCCGGTGGCCGAGGGCGGCTACGCGGCGGCCCTGCTGCTGGACGGCTGGGCGATGCTCGGGCGGCCCGATCTGCGGGCCGGTGAGGACGCACTGCGCCGGTGGATCGCGGCCGGGGCGCTGGTGCGGCCGCAGGCGGACGGGGGGACCGTGGTCGTCGTCGCGGAGCCGACGCTGCGGCCCGTGCAGGCTCTGGTGCGCTGGGATCCCGTCGGGCACGCGGTGCGGGAGCTGGCCGAGCGGGCGGAGCTGGGGTTTCCGCCGGTGTCGCGGATGGCGGCGGTGTCGGGGACGGCGGAGGCGCTCGCCGAGTTCCTCGGTACGGTCGAACTGCCGCCGGACGCCGAGGTGTTGGGGCCGGTTCCGGTGCCCGTGGTGCGGGCCGGGGCGCCTCGGCGGGCGGGTGCGCCGCCGCCCGGGGAGCACTGGGAGCGGGCGCTGGTACGGGTGCCACCGGGGAGTGGGGCGGTACTCGCCGCCGCGCTGAAGTCGGCTCAGGCCGCCCGGATGGCGCGGGGGAGTGGGAGCGGGGGTGGGGAGGCGGTGCGGGTGCGGATCGATCCGCCGGACATCGGGTGAGCCGGCAGACGGCTGCCCTCCCGGGTGCTTGCCGGGAGGGCAGGAGCGGGCGGGTCGGCCCTTGCCGACGTCGGCCGTTGCGTGTGTCAGCCGTTGCGCGGGCCGGGGAAGGCTGTCGGCCTGGCCTCGTCGCGGAGGGTGGGGCTGCCCGCGGTCGGCTGGGTGGGCATGGAGCGGGCGGCCGGGACCGTGGGCAGGCCGCCGCCCATGTTGATCGTGCGGGTGCCCGACGGTTCCGTGGACAGGTCGGGATCGGCCGCGGCCGCTGTCTGGGCCGCGGCGCGACGGGCGCCGTAACGGCGGTGCACCGCCTGCTTGGTGACTCCGAGCGCGGAGCCCACCGCGTCCCACGAGAAGCCGAGCGAGCGGTCGAAGTCCACGGCGGCCGTGACCAGGGTTTCGACACTGTCCCGGAGTTCCTGGGCGAGACGGACCGTCGGGGCGGGGGCGCGTCCGTAGACGACGAAGCCCGTGGACGGGCCGGATCGGCGCGGGCGGTAGACGTTGCCCAACTGGGCGGTGAGCGTGCGTAGTGCGTCCACCTGGCGGCGGACCCGCTCGATGTCCCGCACCAGCAAGTGCAGGCTGGCCCGGGCCTGGGCGTCGTGGGTTGCGTGGTCGGCCATGAACAAGCCTCTCGAACCGGCGTTGAAAGGAATGGGCCGCGTGTGGGGCCCGTTGTGGTCAACTCTCTCTTGACCAACGCGTGGGCGCTCCGCTGGTCACGGTGTGGGGGCGTATGGGCATATGCGTACGCCGTGCGGCGGGGTTTGCACCACCGGGGTGTTCTCCCACCCGCGCACCACCCGTCCCAGTCGGCAGAGATGTTGAGCGACCTGCGGGGGTGCTCGCCGTCGGCGGCTTGCGGTTTGAGGCTTGCGGTTTGAGGCTTCAGGTTTGCGGCTTGCAGCTTCGTCTGCCGTTCCCTGTGGGCTGTGGGCTGTGGGCTGTGGGCTGTGGGCTGTGGGCTGTGGGCTGTGGGCTGTCGCCTGTGGGCCATTGAGTGTTGGCCGCTCGTGGCTCGCGCCCTCGCCGCTCGCGGTGCGTGGTGTGCGGTTGGTGGTCTTCGGGGCTGTGGGCTGGGGGCGGTGGTTGATTGTTGCGGCATAGACTTGCTTGTTGCCCGTGTTGATGCCGTTCGAGAGGGTCTCAGTCGCCCATGAAGCTTGTCTTCGCCGGTACCCCCGAAGTCGCCGTTCCTGCTCTGGACGCTCTCATCTCCTCCGGACGGCACGAAGTGGCCGCCGTGGTCACGCGGCCCGACGCGCCGGCCGGGCGAGGGCGCAGGCTGGTCGCTTCGCCTGTGGCCGAGCGGGCGATGGAGGCCGGGATCGAGGTGCTGAGGCCGCTCAAGCCGCGCGAGCCGGAGTTTCTGGAGCGGCTGAAGGAGATCGGGCCGGACTGCTGTCCGGTGGTGGCCTACGGTGCGCTGCTGCCCCGGGTTGCGCTCGACGTGCCGGTCCACGGCTGGGTCAACCTGCACTTCTCGCTGCTTCCGGCCTGGCGCGGGGCGGCTCCTGTGCAGCACTCCATCATGGCGGGCGACGAGATCACGGGCGCGTCCACCTTCCTCATCGAGGAAGGGCTGGACTCGGGGCCCGTCTACGGGACCGTGACCGAGGAGATCCGCCCCACCGACACCAGCGGTGACCTGCTGACCCGGCTCGCCTTCGCCGGGGCCGGGCTGCTCGCCGCGACCATGGACGGTATCGAGGACGGCACGCTCAAGGCCGTACCGCAGCCGGGGGAGGGCATCACCCTCGCGCCGAAGATCACCGTCGAGGACGCGAAGGTGGAGTGGTCGGCGCCGGCGCTGAGGGTCGACCGGGTGGTGCGGGGGTGCACCCCGGCCCCCGGTGCCTGGACCACCTTCCGCGGTGAGCGGCTCAAGCTCATCCAGGTCACGCCGGTGCCCGAGCGGACCGATCTCGCCCCCGCCGAGGTCGCCGTCGGGAAGAACAGCGTGCACGTGGGAACGGGGTCGTACGCCGTGGAACTGCTCTGGGTACAGGCCCAGGGCAAGAAGCCGATGCGGGCCGCCGACTGGGCGCGAGGCGTGCGCATCGGCGCCGGGGAGACCCTCGGCGACTGAGCCGACTTTCCCACCAGCGGCTCTCCGGCGTACACGGCGTACCCTGGGAGTCGCCTCATTCCCATACCCGGAGCACCTTTTTCGTGAGCGAGCAGTCCCGGCGGCCGCGCAGGCCCGCCAAGCCCTACCGCCGTCCCCAGAAGGACCCCGTCCGCATCCTCGCCTTCGAGGCGCTGCGCGCCGTGGACGAGCGGGACGCGTACGCCAACCTCGTGCTGCCGCCGTTGCTGCGCAAAGCCCGGGAGAAAGGCGACTTCGACGGGCGGGACGCCGCGCTCGCGACCGAGCTGGTGTACGGGACGCTGCGCCGGCAGGGGACGTACGACGCGATCATCGCCGAGTGCGTCGACCGGCCGTTGCGCGAGGTGGACCCGCCGGTGCTGGACGTGCTCAGCCTGGGTGTCCATCAGCTGCTCGGGACGCGGATTCCCAGCCACGCCGCCGTCTCCGCCTCCGTCGAGCTGGCCCGGGTGGTGCTGGGCGACGGGCGGGCGAAGTTCGTCAACGCCGTGCTCCGCAAGGTCGCGCAGGACGACCTCGACGGCTGGCTCGCGAAGGTCGCGCCGCCCTACGACAAGGATCCCGAGGATCATCTGGCCGTGGTGCACTCGCATCCGCGGTGGGTCGTGTCCGCCCTCTGGGATTCGTTGGGGGGCGGACGTGCGGGGATCGAGGAACTGCTGGCCGCCGACAACGAGCGGCCCGAGGTGACGCTGGTCGCCCGGCCGGGGCGGGCCACCACCGAGGAACTCCTCGGCGAGGAGGCCGCCGTACCGGGGAACTGGTCACCGTACGCCGTGCGGCTCACCGAGGGCGGGGAGCCCGGTGCCATCACGGCCGTGCAGGAGGGCCGGGCCGGTGTGCAGGACGAGGGCAGCCAGCTGGTCGCCCTCGCGCTCGCCAACGTGCCGGTCGAGGGGCCGGACGAGAAGTGGCTGGACGGCTGCGCCGGACCCGGCGGCAAGGCCGCGCTGCTCGCCGCGCTCGCCGCCGAGCGGGGGGCCGTGCTGCTCGCCTCCGAGAAGCAGCCGCACCGGGCCGGGCTGGTCGAGAAGGCGCTGCACGGCAACCCGGGGCCGTACCAGGTCATCACCGCCGACGGCACCCGGCCGCCGTGGCGCGCCGGCACCTTCGACCGGGTCCTGATGGACGTCCCCTGCACGGGCCTGGGCGCGCTGCGCCGCCGCCCGGAGGCGCGGTGGCGGCGTCGCCCCGAGGACCTCGACAACTTCGGTCCGCTGCAGCGTGCGCTGCTGCGGACCGCGATCGACTCGGTGCGGGTGGGCGGGGTGGTCGGATACGCCACCTGTTCCCCGCATCTGGCGGAGACGCGGGCGGTGGTGCAGGACGTGCTGAAGCAGCGTCCGGAGACCGAGCTCGTGGATGCGCGTCCGTTGCTGCCGGGGGTGCCGGAGCTGGGCGAGGGGCCCGATGTGCAGCTGTGGCCGCACCTGCACGGCACGGACGCGATGTATCTGGCGCTGATCCGGAGGACTGGCTGAGGCGGGGGTGGGGACGCTCACCGGCGCTGGCAGGGTGCCTCCCCCACTCTCGGCTTCGCTCGAGCGGGGGGACCCCCATCGCCCACCCGTGCCGCCCTGCGGCACGATTGCCCGCAGCTCTGTGGCTGACGCGACTGCAGCGCCCCGAAAGGGGCGCTGGGGGTACCCCCGGCCGAAGGCTGGGGGAGGAACTGCGCGAGCAACCCCCACCCACCCGCACGGGACCCACAAGCGCACCCACCCCGAACCCCATTCGGCCCACCCCGTCAGGGCATGGCACGCTTGGGGCATGGCCGTGCAGATCAACCCCAGCATCCTCTCCGCCGACTTCGCCCGCCTCGCGGACGAGGCGAAGGCGGTCGAAGGCGCCGACTGGCTCCACGTCGACGTCATGGACAACCACTTCGTCCCGAACCTCACGCTCGGTGTGCCGGTCGTAGAGTCCCTGGCGCGTGCTACGGACACCCCGCTGGACTGCCACCTGATGATCGAGGCCCCTGATCGGTGGGCGCCGCAGTACGTCGAGGCGGGTGCCTCCTCCGTCACCTTCCATGTGGAGGCGGCCGCCGCGCCCGTGCGACTCGCGCGGGAGATCCGGGCGAAGGGCGCCCGTGCCGCCATGGCGGTCAAGCCCGCGACGCCCATCGAGCCGTACGAGGACCTGCTTCCCGAGCTGGACATGCTGCTGATCATGACGGTGGAGCCGGGCTTCGGCGGCCAGGCGTTCCTCGACATCATGCTGCCGAAGATCCGCCGCACCCGGGAGTTGATCAGCAAGCACGGACTGGAGCTGTGGCTCCAGGTCGACGGTGGAGTTTCCGCGTCGACGATCGAACGGTGCGCGGACGCCGGAGCCGACGTTTTTGTGGCAGGTTCGGCGGTGTACGGGGCAAACGACCCGGCAGCGGCGGTACGTGCACTACGCACCCAGGCGGAGACGGCCACGGCCGCCGCGTCGTGGGCGTGCGACCACTGAGGTACGGGAACGTGAACGGCTCCGATCAGGGCTGATCAACTGCGCCGGATCTGCAAGGATGAACGGCGTATCCAGAGTGTGAACAGCAGTGAGGAGATGGCCGTGTCGGGTATGTCGGCGGGCCGGTCAGCCATGCGGATGGGACCCGCAGAGCTGGTGCAGGCGGCGGCCATGGCCCGCCGCTTCTACCTCGAGGGCAAGTCCAAGATCCAGATCGCTGAGGAGTTCGGCGTCAGCCGCTTCAAGGTGGCCCGGGTACTGGAGACTGCCCTCGAAAGGGATCTCGTACGCATCGAGATCCGCGTACCGGCCGAACTGGACGCCGAGCGCTCGGACGCGCTCCGTGCCCGGTACGGCCTGCGGCATGCCGTCGTGGTCGAGTCCCCGGCCGAGGCGGAGGAGACCCCCGACCCCGAGAACCTCGGCGAGGTCGCCGCGGACCTGCTCGGCGAACTCGTCAACGAGGGAGATGTGCTCGGCCTCGCCTGGGGCCGGTCCACCATCCACATGGCGGCGGCGCTCGACCGGCTGCCGCCGTGCACGGTGGTGCAGTTGACGGGTGTGTACGACGCCGGGACCTCCGAGCGCGGCTCGGTCGAGGCCGTCCGGCGCGCCGCGCAGGTGTCGGGCGGCGACGCGCACCCCATCTACGCGCCGATGCTGCTGCCGGACGCGGCCACCGCGGCGGCGCTGCGCAACCAGACCGGGATCGCCCGGGCCTTCGAGTACTTCGACAAGGTCACGGTCGCCTGTGTCTCCATCGGCTCCTGGGAGCCCGGCATCTCCACGGTGCACGACATGCTCAGCGACGAGGAGCGCGGGCACTACGCCACACTGGGCGTCGCCGCCGAGATGGCCGCGCACCTCTTCGACGCCGAGGGCCGCCGGGTCGGACGCGACCTGGGGGAACGGTGCATCACGGTCAAGGCCGACCAGTTGCGCCGTATCCCGGAGGTCGTCGCGATCGCGGGCGGGCAGCGCAAGGCGGCCGCGATCGACGCGGTGCTGCGGTCGGGGCTGGTCACCAGCCTCGTCACCGACACCTCGGCCGCCGACTACCTGATGACGGCGGGCACCACCCCCAAGCCCGCCCTGAACCGCGCGGACCCGGACGGTCCCTGACCGGGACCATGACAGCGCCGCGGCAGCCGGAGTGACAACGCTGCCGCGGCGGACGAGCGGCCCCGCAGCGGGGGCTTTCAGGACCCGGCCGGCAGTGCCGCGTCGATCAGGATGGCCGCCGCCTCCCGGGCGACCGCACCCACCGACGGGTCGCGGTCCATCCGCGCGGACACCCCACCCCCGTCGTACAGCAGGTGCAGGCGGCGGCCGAGCGCCTCGGGATCCGGGGCGCCGGCGTCCCGGGCGAGGCCGGTGAACAGGGCCCTGACCCAGGCGCGGGAGACGTCCGAGGCCTCCTCGATGGCGCTGCCGTGCTTGGCCTCGGCGCTCGCCGCCATGAACGCGCACCCGTGGTAGTCCTGCTCGGCGAAGAGTTCGGCCTGCGCGTCGAAGACGGCCAGCAGTCTGTCCCGCGGGGTGCCGGCGGCGTCGACGGCGCGCAGCAGCCGCTCGGTCAGCCTGGCGTGCCGGGAGTCGAGGTAGGCGCGGATGAGCTGTTCCTTGCCGCCGAAGGTGTTGTACAGCGAGGCCTTGGCGACCCCGGCGCGCTCGATGATCCGGTCGATCCCGACCGACTGCACGCCCTCCGCGTAGAACAGCTCGTTCGCGGCCGAGAGCAGCCGCTCCCGGGCGGTGGGGGCCTTGGCAGCGGGCAACGTCTTCGTCATGCCACTCACCTTCCCGACACTTCCAGACTTCGAGTCTATGGCTGACCAGACCGGTCTACTCAGTCATCTCCGCTCGGTCATCGTGCCTGCGTGACGCGCTCGGGCTGGTCCGCCCGGACCGGCACCGTCTGCGGGCCGCCGGACGCCACCTTCACCCCCGGTGCGGTCTGGGGCCTGCCGCGCAGCAGCAGGGCGGCCAGGGCCAGCAGCGCCAGAGCGATGACCACCGCGCCGTACTCCTCGGAGGTCGGGACCAGCCCGCCCCCGTGCACGACCAGCACGCCGGCGGCGACCGAGGGGACGCCCATGCCGAGGTAGGAGACGACGAACAGCAGGGACAGCACCCCCGAGCTCTCGTGGGGCTCGGCCAGCGGCAGCACGGTGCGGATGCCGCCCTGGAACCCGCTGCCGAAGCCGAGGCCCGCGACGGCCGTGCCGACGAAGAACAGCGCCGGGGCGCTCAGATCCACGGCGATCAGGGTCAGGGCGACCCCGGCGACGAGCGCGCCGATGCCGGTGTACATCACGGTCGTGGACTGCGCCTTGCGCAGCGCGAGGACCGAGGCGGCCGCGACGAACGCGAGGACGAAGAGGCCCAGGCCGCCCCAGACTGCGGAGGTGGAGCCGACCAGGGTGCGGACCAGGGCGGGGCCGAGGGAGCCGTAGAACCCGGCGAGAGCCCAGACGGCGAAGATGACGGGTGCCGCCGCGAGGATCGCGCCACGGACCGCGCGCGGGAGCTTGATCTCGGGCACCAGGCTGGCCAGGGCGCCCGGCGCCTTGGTGACGGTCTCGTCGATCAGGGCGATGGCGACGGCCTGGGCGGCGAACACGGCCAGCAGGCCGAGGTAGATCGTGTGGGTGGGGGCGGGCAGGTACTGCACGACGAGACCGCTGGCCAGTGAGCCCGTGGCGGTGCCGAGGCCGGGGGCGAAGGCGTTCGCCAGCGTGCCGCGGGAGCGGTTGATGTCCATCATCGCGGCGCCGACCGCGCCGAGCGCGGCGCCGGTCGACAGACCCTGCACGACGCGGGCGAGGAGCAGTTCGCCGACGCCCCCTGCGGTGGAGAAGATCAGCATCGCGGCGGCCTGGGCGGCGATCGCGGTGATCAGGACCGGGCGGCGGCCGACGTGGTCGGACAGCTTGCCGAGGACGAGCAGGCCGGAGAGGACGGCGATCGCGTAGACGCCGAAGACGACCGTGGTGGTGATCGGGGTGAATCCCCATTCGGCCTGGTAGGTCGCGTAGAGCGGGGTGGGCGCGCTGGAGGCGGCGAGGAAGGAGACGACGACGGAGGCGAGTACGTAGAACGCCGCGCGCGGCGGGATCGGCCTGCGCGCTGCCGTCACGCGCTCGGTGCGCTCGGTTCGCTCGTGCGGTGCGAGGTGGTTCATCGGAGATCCTTCGCGGGGACGGGGCCGAAGAGCGTCGGTTCGGAGGTCTTGATGAGTAGACCGGTCTGTCTATCTGGCCTGGTCAACCCCATAGACAGGTCTGTCTATTCCGCGGAACGAAGGATTTCTCGAAAATTTCCGGGCACGAACCGCGCGGTCAGGCGGCGGCGCGGGGCTCGCGGAACGCGCGGCGGTACGCGGTGGGCGTGGTGCCGACGGTGCGGTGCGGCGACCAGCTCCCGGGCGATCTCGTCGGCGACGGCCGTGCCGAGGCCTTGCGGACCAGGTAGGGGGACAGGTCGATGCCGGCGGTCACCCCGGCGGAGGTGAGGAGGGGGCCGTCTCTCGCACGCCTACGACGACGCGGAGTCCATCGGGCGAGCCTCGACCAGGTGCTGACCGGCCGGCCTCCTCCCCACCGCGACCCTCGTCGAACTGGACGCGTGGGCCACCTGTCCCCGCTGGAGGCACCGGACCTGGTCGCCCGCCACGTCGGGGACTTCCTGCGCGCCCTGTGAGCCGGGCCACCGTTCTCACCTGTTCATGTGATGCCGCGACGGGCATGTCTTCCGACAGTCTCAACGCCGTCGCGTGGAGCGTCTTCATCCACTGAACGCCGTCAACCCCGAGTATGTGTACGACAGACCGTGTGCCGATCGCATCGGGAGGACGCGTTGACCACTGAACCCCAGTCCGTGCCGGGAGCCGAACCGCAGCCGGTGCTCGGTCCGTTGACCACCGCCGCGATCTTCCTGGTGCTCACCGTCCGCCCCGGCGGCGAGGTCACGGCACGGGAGGTGCTGGGCGATCTCCGCGCGCTGCAGCGCAGTTTCGGGTTCGGGTCGCCGGACGCCGCGCTGAGCTGTGTGGCGGGGGTCGGCTCCGCCGCCTGGGACCGCCTGTTCGACCACGCGCGCCCGGCGGGCCTGCACCCCTTCCGGCCGCTGGAAGGTCCCCGGCACACCGCGGTCGCCACCCCCGGCGACCTCCTGCTGCACATCAGGGCCACCCGGTTCGACCTGTGCTTCGGACTGGCCGCCGAGATCATGCACCGGCTGCGCGACGCGGTGACCGTCGAGGACGAGGTGCCGGGCTTCAAGTACCTGGACGCGCGCGACCTGCTGGGCTTCGTCGACGGCACCGAGAACCCGGTCGGCGCAGCCGCCCGCAGGGCCGTCCTGATCGGCGCCGAGGACCCCGGTCATGCCGGCGGCAGCTACGTGGTCGTGCAGAAGTACCTCCACGACCTCGACGCCTGGAACGCGCTGCCCGTCGAGACGCAGGAGCGGATCATCGGCCGCACGAAGGCCACCAACCTCGAACTGGAGGAGCCGGCCTCCCACGTGGACCTGAACACGATCACCGGACCGGACGGCGAGGAACAGCAGATCCTGCGGGACAACATGCCCTTCGGCAGCCCCGGCGGCGGCGAGTTCGGCACCTACTTCATCGGATACGCCCGGACGCCGGACGTCATCGAGCAGATGCTGGGCAACATGTTCCTCGGCACCGAGGACGCCACCCATGACCGGATCCTCGACTTCTCCACCGCGGTCACCGGCACACTCTTCTTCGTGCCGTCCGACGACTTCCTGGACGACCTGCCCGCGCTCCCTGGAGCCGGCGAGAGAGGACGGTGAGACCGATGTCCACGCATGTGATCGTGCTGCCGGGCGGCGGCTACGTGCAGTACGCCGAGCACGAGGCCGAGCCGGTGGCCGAGTGGCTCACCGGGCTGGGGCTGGGCATCGAGGCGAGCGTCTTCCGGTACCCCCTCGGGGTCCGGCATCCGGTCCCCCTCGAAGCGCTGCGCGCCGAGATCCGGCGCCTGCGCGCCGCAGGGGCCGACCGGATCGGGCTCGTGGGGTTCTCGGCGGGCGGGCATCTCGCGGGTCTGGCGGCCCTGGCCGAGGACCACGACGTCCGGACGTCGGTGCAGTTCGCCGTGCTCGGTTACGCGATCACCTCGATGGAGACCGAGACCTACCGGCCGTCCCGGATCGTCCTGCTGGGCGAGGACGCCTCGCCGGAGCTGCGCCGGGCCACCTCGCTCGACGCGCTGGTGACCCCGTCGGCGCCCCCGTTCTTCCTCTGGCACACGGCCGAGGACCCGTACGTGTGGCCCGAGCACACCTACCGCCTGGCCACCGCCCTGGCCGCCCACGACGTGCCCCACACCGTGCACGTCTACCCGCACGGCCCGCACAGCCTGGGCCTCGCCCACGGCGCGGGAGAGGCCTCGACCTGGCCCCGTTCGGCGGCGTCCTGGCTGGCCGAACAGACCGCCCCCGCCACCTCACTCGGACGGCACTGACATGACGACGAGCCCGCATCTGGTCACGCTCGACCTCGCCGGGGTCACCGACAAGGCCGGCCTCATGGACCGGACCGCCTCCGCCCTGGACCTGCCCGACTGGTTCGGGCGCAACTGGGACGCCCTCACCGACAGCCTGCGCGACCCCTCGGTGTGGCCACCGGAGGCCGTCGACCGCGGGCTCCTGATCGTCGTCACCGGCTGGCAGGGTTACGCGCGGAGCAGACCGGACGAGTGGGAGACCGCCCGGCAGGTGTTCACCGACGCGTCCGCCGACGAACCCGCACTGACCGTCGCCCTTGCCCTTCGGTGACCTCACCGGTGCCCCTGTAGGTTCGTCCAAACGGGCTCTGACCTGCCTGGACGTTCGTCCCGGGCATGACGTGCCGGTCGGCATGGGAGAATGAAGTACGTGCTTTTCCCTCTGGCCGGCCGGTCCGGGGGTCACCTCTGATCGACTGGGATGTGCGGCACGTGCGTTTCCTCAATGACATCCAGCCCGCGTACGACCTGACGTACGACGACGTCTTCATGGTGCCGAGCCGTTCCGCGGTCGGCTCGCGTCAGGGCGTGGACCTCGGCTCGCCGGACGGCACGGGCACCACCATCCCGCTGGTCGTCGCCAACATGACCGCGATCGCGGGCCGGCGGATGGCCGAGACGGTGGCCCGGCGGGGCGGACTCGTCGTGATCCCGCAGGACATCCCGATCGACGTGGTCACCGATGTCATCACCTGGGTCAAGAGCCGCCACCTGGTGCTCGACACCCCGATCGTGCTCGCCCCGCACCAGACCGTCGCCGACGCGCTGGCCCTGCTGCCGAAGCGGGCGCACAACGCCGGTGTCGTCGTCGACGAGGACGGCCGCCCGGTGGGCGTCGTCACCGACCGGGACCTCACCGGCGTCGACCGCTTCACCCAGCTCGCCGAGGTCATGTCCCGCGACCTGCTGCTCCTCGACGCGGACATCGACCCCCGCGAGGCCTTCAACAAGCTGGACGGCGCCAACCGCCGGTACGCCCCCGCGGTCGACCGGGACGGCAAGCTCGCCGGCATCCTCACCCGCAAGGGCGCCCTGCGCGCCACCCTGTACACCCCGGCGACCGACGCGCACGGCAGGCTGCGGATCGCCGCCGCCGTCGGCATCAACGGCGACTTCGCGGACAAGGCGAAGCAGCTGCTCGACGCGGGCGTCGACACGCTCGTCATCGACACCGCGCACGGCCACCAGGAGTCGATGCTCAGCGCGATCAAGCTGGTCCGCGGCCTGGACCCGCAGGTCCCGATCGCGGCCGGCAACATCGTCTCCGCCGAGGGCGTCAAGGACCTCGTCGACGCAGGCGCGGACATCATCAAGGTCGGTGTGGGCCCCGGCGCCATGTGCACCACCCGCATGATGACCGGCGTCGGCCGGCCGCAGTTCTCGGCGGTCCTGGAGTGCGCCGCCGAGGCGCGGAAGTACGGCAAGCACGTCTGGGCCGACGGCGGTGTCCGGCACCCCCGTGACGTCGCCATGGCGCTGGCCGCCGGTGCGGCCAACGTGATGGTCGGCTCCTGGTTCGCGGGCACGTACGAGTCGCCTGGCGACCTCCAGCAGGACGCCGACGGGCGGCTGTACAAGGAGTCGTTCGGCATGGCCTCCGCGCGGGCGGTGCGCAACCGCACGTCGGAGGAGTCGGCCTACGACCGGGCCCGCAAGGCGCTCTTCGAGGAGGGCATCTCCACGTCCCGGATGTTCCTCGACCCGGCCCGGCCCGGGGTGGAGGACCTGATCGACTCGATCATCGCGGGGGTGCGGTCGTCCTGCACCTATGCCGGTGCCGGGTCGCTGGAGGAGTTCGCCGAGAAGGCGATCGTGGGGATCCAGAGTGCGGCCGGGTATGCGGAGGGGAAGCCGCTGCACGCCAGCTGGAGCTAGGCGCTTCGCCGGCGGCGCCGTTTTCGGATGCGGGTGCGTTGTGGCCGTCACCTGGGTGGTCTTCGGAGTCCGGACGGCCGTCGGGCTCGTGTTCTACTTCGTGTACGGCTACCGCCGGTCCCGTCTTGCACCACCTGAGAGCTGAACGACCCCTTGCTGAACGATCTCGACGAACGCATCGTGCACGCCCTCGCCGAGGACGCCCGCCGCTCCTACGCGGACATCGGGCAACTGGTCGGCCTGTCCGCGCCTGCCGTCAAACGGCGTGTGGACCGGCTGCGCGCCACCGGAGCGATCACCGGATTCACCGTACGGGTCGACCCGGCGGCCCTCGGCTGGGAGACCGAGGGATTCGTCGAGATCTACTGCCGGCGCAACACGTCCCCGGAGACCATCCAGCGGGGCCTGGAGCGCTATCAGGAGGTGGTGGCCGCGTCGACGGTCACCGGTGAGGCCGACGCGGTCGTGCAGGTCTTCGCCTCCGACATGCGGCACTTCGAGAGGGTCCTGGAGCGGATCGCGGGGGAGCCGTTCGTGGAGCGGACCAAGTCGGTGCTGGTGCTGTCCCCGCTGCTGCGGCGGTTCTCCTCGGGGGCGCCCGGGTAGGCCGTCAGACGGCACCGCGGCCGATCGCGGCCAGCATGCGGCGCATGAGGGCCGCGTGGGCACCGCTGTCGATCACCAGCAACCGGTACAGCCTTCCGGCGGGACCCGGAAACACGGCCCGGGTCTCGGCGCTCACGCGCGTGCGGCCCGGGCTGTCCGGCTCCAGACGGAACGTCAGGGTGTACGCCGAGAAGCGGTGGCGTCCCGTGAGGACCAGCTCCCGCTCCGGATCCGCCGACGTCACACGGAAACCGCGGACCGCCGCGCCCACCGTCAGCGGACGCGGACCGGACGCCGTGCGGTCGGCGACACCGACGAGCCGGGCGTAGGCGGCCCCGGGGCGTCCGGCGAAGGACCGGCCCACGACGTCGCCGACCGACTGCCAGACGGCGTCCGCGCCGGCCGGGACGACGGTCGTGTGCGTGTCCACGTACGGCAGCGGCACGCTCCGGACGTCACCCATGCGATCCCCCTCGGGAGCTTCGGCGCGCGTCAGTCCGCCGTCTTGCGGGCCAGGGCGTTGTTCCCGATCGAATTGTGCACACTAAAACTCACCGCGTCCGAGCGATAGCGGTCGTCCGACCACTCCACCGGCCGGCCCTCCCGCGTGGTCGTCACGCGCCGCACCCGCAGCAGCGGGCTCGTGCGGCGGATGCCGAGCAGCTCGGCGTCCTGTGCCCCCGCCGCCACCGCGTCTATGACGTGCTCGCCGTACGCGAAGACCAACCCCTTGTCCTCGTACAGGCGTTGCGTGACCGATGGGCAGTCAGGCTCTATCGCCTCGACCGCCGCGGAGATCCAGTCCGCGTACACCGTGCGCTCCAGCAACACCGGCTCGCCGTCCAGACCGCGGACCCGGAGCACGTGCAACACGGGCGTACCGAAGGGCAGTTGGAGGCGAACGGCGTCCTCCTGGGTAGCCGGCCGGTGCTCCTGGGACACCACGTGTCCCGTCGCCTCGCGGCCCATCGCCTTCGCCCACTGGGCGAAGCTGCGCAGCTCCGCGAAGCTCTGGCTGCGGCGGCTGGCGAGGACCACCCGGCGGGCGCCCTGGCGGGAGCCGATCAGCCCCTCGGCGGTGAGCGCGGCGACCGCCTGGCGGACCGTGCCGCGGGAGACGCCGTACTCCGCGGCGAGCTCCGTCTCCGGGGGCAGTCGACTGCCGACGGTGTACTCCTCGCGGTCGATGGCGCGCCGCAGCTCGTCGGCGATCTCCTCGTGTCGCGCCGTCATACTTCCCCTCTGAGTAGGCCGCTGTGCACAGCGTGACCAGCCTAATCGACGTTCCCAGGTGATTCGTGTCAGCCATGACTGTGCAGGGAATCAGGGGCTGGTGTTCTGTCGTCGTTCATGAACAGGTCATTCGCGCCGGGCGTACTAGGGCCAACTTGTTCAGACAAGTTTGCCCGGCGCCGCCCACAGCGCCACCCACCCTCGTGCGTACTCCCTGGAGAGACCGTGACCGTGTCCCTGCCGAGAACCGCCCTCCTCGGCGGCTCCCTCGCCGCCGTAGCCGCGCTTGCCCTCAGCGCCTGCGGCGCCGCCCCCGACAACGCGTCGTCCACCACCTCCGACGGCAAGAACGCCGCCACCGCCACCTCCGCCGCCGACCTCGGCGGCATGGACAAGCTGATCGCCGCCGCCAAGAAGGAGGGCACGCTGCACATCATCGCCGTGCCCCGCGACTGGGCGAACTACGGCGCCATCATCGACGGCTTCCAGAAGAAGTACGGCATCAAGATCGAGGACGAGAGCCCCGACGGCTCCAGCCAGGACGAGATCAACGCCGTGACCTCGCGCAAGGGTCAGGACCGGGCGCCCGACGTCCTCGACCTCGGCTCGTCGTTCGCGCTCAGCGCCGCCCAGCAGGGCCTGCTCGCGCCGTACAAGGTGACCTCGTACTCCGACATCCCCACGGGCCAGGCGGACCCGCAGGCCCGCTGGTACAACGACTACGGCGGCTACATCTCCATCGGCTGCGACGCGAAGCGGGTCAAGACCTGCCCGACCACCTTCGCCGACCTGCTCAAGCCGCAGTACAAGGGCCAGGTCGCCCTCAACGGCAACCCGACCAAGTCCGGTTCGGCCTTCGGCGGCGTGTACGCGGCCGCGCTCGCCAACAAGGGCTCCTTCGACGACATCCAGCCCGGCCTCGACTTCTTCGCCAAGCTGAAGAAGAACGGCAACTACACGCCGGTCGAGTCCACCCCGGCCACCGTCGAGAAGGGCGAGACGCCCATCTCCATCGACTGGGACTACCTGAACGCCGGTTACGCCGACGAGTTCAAGTCCAAGGGCGTGGACTGGAAGGTGTCCATCCCGACCGACGGCCAGTACGCCCAGTACTACTCCCAGGCCATCAACAAGGACGCCCCGCACCCGGCGGCCGCCCGCCTGTGGCAGGAGTACCTGTACAGCACCGAGGGCCAGAACCTGTGGCTCAAGGGGTACGCGCGTCCGGTCCTGATGAGCTCCATGGACAAGGCCGGCACGCTGGACAAGACCGCCGCCGCGAAGCTGCCCGCGGTCACCGGCACGCCCACCTTCCCGACCGAGGCCCAGCAGGACAAGGCCAAGACGGTCCTGTCGACGGGCTGGTCGAAGGCCGTCTCCGGATGACGGCCACGCTCACGCGGGCCGACGTGGCGTCCGCCGCTTCCCAGAAGCGGCGGCGCCGCGCCCCCGGCTGGCTCGCCGTCGTCCCGCTCCTCGCCTTCACGGCCGTCGCCTTCGGGCTGCCGGCCGTGGCCATGCTGAACGGCGCCTTCACGGTCAAGGACCCGGCGAGCGGGGTGTCCTCGTACACCGCGAGCAATCTCAGCGACTCGCTCCAGGGGCCGTACCTCACCGCCCTCGTCGGCAGCGTGAAGCTGTCCGCGCTCTCCGCCGTCATCGCCGCCGTCCTCGGGCTGCCGCTCGCGCAGGCCGTCGTCAGCTCGCGCTCCCGGGCGCTGCGCGAGGCCGTGCTCACCGCCTCCGGCGTGCTCGCCAACTTCGGCGGTGTGCCGCTGGCGTTCGCGTTCGTCGCGACCCTCGGCAACGCCGGTGTGCTCACCGTGCACCTGCATCTCGCGGACCACGGCTGGAACCTGTACAGCTTCTGGGGGCTCGTACTGGTCTATCTGTACTTCCTGATCCCGCTGATGGTCCTCACCATCACCCCGGCCCTGGACGGACTGCGGGCCCAGTGGCGGGAGGCCGCGCTCAACAACGGCGCCACCGGGGTGCAGTACTGGCGGTTCGTGGCCTTGCCGGTGCTCGCGCCCTCGCTGCTCGGCGGGTTCGTGCTGCTCTTCGGCAGCGCCTTCGCGGCCTACGCCACCGCCGCCGCGATGGTCGGCAGCGCGGTCCCGCTGGTCACCCTCCAGATCGCCGACGCCCTCTCCGGCAACGTCCTGGTCGGCCAGGAGAACGTGGCCCTCGCGCTGAGCCTGGACATGGTGCTGGTGGCGGGCGTGGTGATGGCCGTGTACCTGCCCCTGCAACGACGGAGCGCCCGATGGCTCGACGCCTGACCCCCTGGCGCTGGGCCGTCCTCGGCCTCGCCGCCCTCTACTTCCTGGTCCCGCTGGGCGCCTCCGTCGTCTTCACGGTCGACGTGCCCGGCCAGGGCGTCACCTTCGACGCCTACTCCCAGATCCTGTCCGCCGACGGGTTCGCGTCCAGCCTGCTGCTCTCGCTGGAACTGGCCGTCGCCACCATCGCCGTCGTGCTGCTGCTGATGGTGCCGGCCGTGGTCGCCCTGCGGCTCAGCGCGCCCAGGCTGCGCCCGGTCGTCGAGATCGTCTGCTCGCTGCCGCTGGTGGTGCCGCCGATCGCGTTCGTCGCCGGCATCGCGAGTGTGCTCAAGTGGGGGCCGGACTACCTTTCCCGGACCCCGCTGTTCGAGACGTTCGTCGCCATCCAGAACCCGACCTTCCCGGTCGTCCTGGTCCTCGCCTACGTCGTGATGGCGCTCCCCTTCGTGTACCGGGCGCTGGACGCCGGGCTGCGCGCGATCGACGTGCGCACCCTCGTCGAGGCCGCCCGCAGCTGCGGGGCTTCGTGGCCGCAGGCGCTGGTCCGGGCCGTGCTGCCCAACCTGCGCGGGGCGCTGCTCAACGCGGCCTTCCTCACGCTGGCGCTGGTGCTCGGCGAGTTCACCGTCGCCCGGCTGCTCGGCTTCGAGCCGTTCGCCGTGTGGATCTACAACGTCGGCGGCTCCCAGGCCCAGATGTCCGTCGCCGTCTCCGTGCTCAGTCTCCTGGTGACCTGGGCCCTGCTCCTCGCGCTCGCCGGTGCCGGCGGCCGTGACCGAACCGCTTCCTCCCGGGGATGACACACCATGACCACCGCCACCCTTGAGAAGGCCGCGACCGTCGAATTCCGGTCGCTGCGGCGCGAGTTCGGCGCCACCGTCGCCCTCGACGGACTCGACCTGACCGTACAGCCGGGGGAGTTCCTGGCTCTGCTCGGCCCGTCCGGCTGCGGCAAGACCACCGCGCTGCGCATGCTCGCCGGGTTCGAACACCCCGACTCCGGCGCCGTCCTGGTGGACGGCGAGGACGTCACCCACGTCCCGGCCCATCGCCGTGACGCCGGGATGGTCTTCCAGTCGTACAGCCTCTTCCCGCATCTCAACGCCGTCGACAACGTGGCCTTCGGGCTGCGGATGCGCAAGGTGCGCACGAGCGAACGGCGGGCGCGGGCCGCCGAGTTGCTGGACCTTGTCGGGCTCGGCGACAAGGGGGAGCGGTTCCCGCACCAGCTCTCCGGCGGCCAGCAGCAGCGCATCGCGCTCGCCCGGGCCCTCGCCCTTCGCCCCCGCGTGCTTCTGCTGGACGAACCGCTGTCCGCCCTTGACGCCAAGGTCCGGCTCAGCCTCCGCGAGGAGATCCGCCGGCTCCAGCAGGAACTCGGCATCACCACCCTGTTCGTGACGCACGATCAGGAGGAGGCGCTCTCCGTCGCTGACCGGGTCGCCGTGATGCGCGCCGGGCGGCTCGAACAGTGCGCCGAACCCGCCGAGCTGTACGGCCGTCCGGCCACCGCCTTCGTCGCCGAGTTCGTCGGCACGATGAGCCGGATTCCGGGGACGGTCGAGGACGACACCGTCGAGGTGCTCGGGCAGCGGCTGCCGGTCGACGGACAGGCGCCGGGCGCGGGCGAGGTCGACGTGCTCGTGCGTCCCGAGGCGGTCCAGGTGCGCGTGGACGGCGCCGGTACGGCCACCGTCGTCGCCACCGCCTTCCTGGGGGCGGTCGTCCGGGTCACCGTACGGCTCGCCGACGGCACCGAGGCCAAGGCCGACCTGCCCGCCCACGAGGCCGCCGAGCTGGGTGCCGGATCCGCGGTGAGCGTGTCCCTGCCCGAGCGGCCGGTGCTCGTGGCGGAACGCGCCCGGAAGTAACGCATCCACACGTCAGTAGTGCACCCACAAGCCGGTAGTGCATTCACCAGCCATCAGTGAGGAATGACAACAACGTGACCCCCCACCCACGACTCCCGCTCCAGGCCGTCCTGTTCGACATGGACGGCACGCTCGTCGACACCGAGCGACTGTGGTGGGAGGCGGTGGAACAGGTCGCCGGGCGGCCGCTCACCGAGGCCGACGAGCCGGAGGTGCTCGGCCGGCCGGTGGAGCACACCGCCGGCTGGCTCGCCGCCGGGACGGGCCGGCCGGCCGCGGCGCTCGCGGCCGGGCTGCACCGGGAGTTCGCGGACCGTGTCCGCACCGGCATCGTGCCCCGCCCCGGCGCCCTCGACCTGCTGGACGCGCTGGCCGCGGCCGACGTCCCCACCGCCCTGGTCACCGCGTCCCCACGCGCGGTCGCCGACCTCGTCCTCGACGCCCTCGGCCCCGGCCGGTTCGCCGCCTCCGTCACCGCCGACGACACCGGCCGCACCAAGCCCGCCCCCGACCCCTACCTGGCCGCCTGCCGCGCCCTCGGCGTCGACCCGGCCGCCTGCGTGGCCGTCGAGGACACCGAGACGGGGGTCGCCTCCGCCGAGGCCGCCGGATGCGCCGTCCTGGCCGTGCCTTCGCTCGCCCCGATCGGCGGCGCGCCCGGCCGGACCGTCCGTGACACGCTGGTCGGGGTCACCCCGAAGGAGCTGAGCGACATGGCCGTACCGGAACTGCGGGTGATGTCCTGGAACCTGTGGCTCGGCGGCAGCCCGGTCGACGACCACCGGGCCAAGCAGGTCAAGGCGATCATGGACGCGGGCGCGGACGTCGTCGGCCTCCAGGAGACCGCCGGGACCGGCGCGCGGGAACTCGCCGAGGCCCTCGGCTGGCACCACCACACGGCGGGCGAGAACCTCGGGATCATCAGCCGCTTCCCGGTCACCGCCCGCCTCGGCGACCCGGACGTCGGCTTCTACGGCGCCGCCGGGGTGCGGATCGCGGTCCGCCCCGGCCGCGAGGTCGAGATCTGGACCGCGCACCTGCACTACACGCCGTACGGGCCCTACGAGTTCCACTTCGACGGGCTCGGCGCCGACCAGCTGATCGCCCACGAGGAGGTGCGGCTCGGGCAGATGGGGGAGGCCCTGCGGCGGATCGGGGACCCGGACGTACCCGTGGTGCTCGTGGGGGACTTCAACTGCCCGTCCCACCTGGACTGGCCGGCGGTCGGGTGGCCGGTGACCAGGGCCGCCGAGGACGCGGGGTTCCGCGACTCCTACCGCGAGGCGCACCCGGACCCGGCCGCCGCGCCCGGCCACACCTGGTCGCCGATCCACCCCGTCCACGAGGACGGCAGCGGGCGGCCCGAACCGCAGGACCGGATCGACTACGTGCTGCACAGGGGGCTGCGCGTACTCGACTCCAGGACCTGGATCACCGGCACCCCGGCGCCCTGGCCCGAAGTGGCGGGCAACGACTGGCCGTCCGACCACGCGGCCGTCGTCACCACGTTCGCCGTCGAGCCGTAACCAGGGGTTACCCGGGGCAACCATTGCGGTCGGGGTGACGATCCCGTAAGTTGTGCGGGCCTCCCCCCTTACTGACAGGTAACACCGGTAGGTAACCCATGCGCTGGCCCGGCCGACCCACCACTGTCCGCACGCGGATCGTGGCGCTCGCGCTTGCCCCGGTCGTCGCGCTGACGGCCCTGTGGAGCTTCGCCATGGTGTCCGTCACCGGCGAGCTACGCGCGCTGATCCGGCTCCAGGGGGTGTACGACGACTTCGGCACCCCCGTCGACACCGCCGTCGGGCAGATCCAGATCGAACGGCGGCTGTCGGCGGCCTACCTGGGCGCCCGCCCGGACCCGGCGACCGCCGCCGGCCTGCTCGCCCAGCAACGGCGCACCGACCGGGCGGTGGACGCCATGCGGGACGCGATCCGGGACGGCGACCGCGGGCGCCTCAGCGACCGGCAGCGCCAGGCACTCGACGCGATGGTCACCGCCACCGGCAGGCTGGAGCAGCTGCGCGGGCAGGTGCTGTCCCGGAAGATCTCCTGGGACGGCGCCGTCGCCGGCTACAGCGCCCTGGTGGAGCCCGGTTTCGACGTCGAGTCCACCCTCACCGCGCTCCAGGCCGGACAGCTGGCCCGGGAGTCCCAGGTCGTCGTCGAGCTGGTGCGGGTACGCGAGTTCGTCTCGCGCGAGGACGCCCTGGTCGCCGGGGCGCGGGCCGCCGGACGGCTCACCGACGGGCAGTACGACACCCTCACCTCGACCATCGAGGACCGGCGGGTCTTCCAGCGGACCTACGTCCCCGACCTGCCGTCGGACTCGCGGGCACTGTTCGAGACGTTCCAGCGCGGCGCGCTGTACCGCTCGCTGGTGCGCGGCGAGGACGCGCTGCTGCGGGCGGGCGCGGACCGGGCCGGTGCCGCCGTCGCCGCGGACACCTGGCGGTCGACCACCGACCGGGCCGTCAAGCAGTACATGCTGCTGTGCACGCACTCCGCCGAGAACTCCGCCGCCCGTGGCCGGGCCTTCGCCTACCGGGAGCTGGCCAAGGCGGCCGTCGTCGGCGCGGCCGGGCTCGCGGCGGTGGGCCTGTCGCTGTGGTTCGCGGTCCGCGGGGCACGCCGCATCTCGCGCCGCCTGGAGATCCTGCGGGACGCGGCCGACCTGCTGACCGCACGCCAACTGCCCGCCCTCATGGAGCGGCTGAGCGCCGGTGAGGACGTGGACGCCGTCACCGAGGCGCCGCCGCTGGCCGCCCGGGAGGCCGGGGACGACGAGATCGGGGACGTCGGCCGGTCGTTCAACCGGGCGCGGCTGGCCGCCGTCGAGGCCGCGATCAAGCAGGCCACGCTGCGCCGGGGCCTGTTCGCGGTGCTCCTCAACATCGCCCGCCGCAACCAGGCGCTCGTCCACCGCCAGCTGAAACTCGTCGACACACTGGAACGGCGCACCGACGACCCCGCCGTCCTGGGCGAGCTGTTCCGCATCGACCACCTCACCACCCGGATGCGCCGGCACGCGGAGAGCCTGATCATCCTCTCCGGCGCGACCCCCGGACGGCGCTGGCGGCGGCCCGTGCCGATCGCCGACGTGGTGTCCTCGGCGGTCGGCGAGATCGAGGACTACCCGCGGGTCGTGGTGCCGCCGATGCCCGAGGTGGGCGTGGCGGCGGACGCCGTCGCCGATGTCGTGCACCTGCTCGCCGAGCTCCTGGAGAACGCCACGGTGTTCTCGCCGCCGCACACCCAGGTCACCCTGCGCACCGGCCGGGTCGGCCACGGTTTCACCCTGGAGATCGACGACCGGGGCCTCGGCCTCGACGCGGACCAGCTCTCCGAGGCCCGCCGCACCCTCACCGACCCCGACGCCTTCGACCCGACCCGCCACGACCGCCTCGGTCTCTACGTCGTGGGCCGCCTGGCCGCCCGGCACGGCATCGGGGTGACCCTGCGGGAGTCGCCGTACGGCGGGACGACGGCGGTGGTACTGCTGCCGGGGACGGTGCTGGCCGAGGTGGAGCCGGAGGGCGGCCGACGGGACGGCGAGCGAGGAGGACGGCCGTCGTCCGCCGAGGAACGAGGACGATCGTCGTCGGCGGAGGACCACGGTCACCGGCCCGCGTCGGCGGTCGGTGTGCTGTCGCCGTCCGGGCCGGGGCGGTCCGAGACCTCCGCTCCCGGCACGGAACCGCCCCCGCCCCCGACCCTGCCCACCCGCACCCGCCAGGCGTCCCTCGCCCCCGAGCTGCGCACGGAGCGGGCTTCCGGCGAGGCGCGTGACCTGGACGCCGACGAGATGCGGGCGGTCTTCGGAGCCTTCCAGCGCGGCCTGGACCGGGGGCGCAGAGGACTGCCGACCGGCCCCGAGGAGCCGGACCACACCGAGAAAGGGACCCGTGCCGACGATGACCAGTGACGACCAGCCCCAGCCGCCCGGCACCAAGGCCGCCCCGGGCTCCGGTTCCGCGGCCGCCCCCGGCTCCGGTCCCACCCCGGCCGTCGGCGCCGGGCCGTCCGCCCGGCCCGGCAGCGACCTCGGCTGGCTTCTCGACGACCTCGTCGCCCGGACCGATCACGTCCGGCAGGCCGTGCTGCTCACCGCCGACGGGCTGCCGCTCAGCCACTCCGAGGGGATGCGGCGGCGGGACATCGAGCACCTCGCGGCCGTCTGCTCCGGCTTCCACAGCCTGGCCCGCTCGGCGGGGGACCGGTTCGGCGCCGGGGAGGTGCGGCAGACCATGGTGATGCTCGACGACGCCTACCTCTTCGTCATGCCGGCCGGACACGGCAGCCGGCTCGCCGTGCTCAGCGACGTCCGCACCGACGTCGGCCAGCTGGCCCACGAGATGGCCCTGCTCGTCCGCCGCCTCGGCCGGCACCTCGACGCCGCCGCACGCTCGGCCCCCTGACCCTCCGGTGAGCGACGAGCACTGGTACGAGGACGAGACCGGCTCCCTGGTCCGCCCCTACACCGTCACCCGAGGCCGTACCGAGCCGTCCGGCAAGCACACCATCGATCTGATGTCCCGGGTCACGGCCCTGGAGGCGGAAGCGGGCCGGCCGGAGGTCGACCACGCCCGCGCCGCGCTGCTCGCCCTGCTGCGCCGCGGGGCGCGCCCCGTCGTCGAGCTCGCCGCGGACGCCGACCTGCCGCTCACGGTCGTACGCGTGCTGCTCGCCGATCTCGCCGAGGCCGGCCTGGTCGGCATCGAGGAGCCGCGCCGGGTGGAGCCGACGGGGCCCGCCGCCGACCCCGAGCTGCTGAAGGTGATCGTGGAGCGGCTGCGGGAGCTGTGACCCCGCGCAACGAATCGCCACCGGACCCCGGTCTCACGCAACGAACCGCGCGGCCACGCGCAACGGCTCCTCCTTGTCCGGTCCGGCCCGCCGACCGTACGGTCTAAGTGACCCCCAGACCTCCTTCCGTACCCGGTGAGGACCCGCATGCGCACCGCCCTGCTCCAGAGCTCCGGCCGTCCCGGCTCCACCGTCGAGAACCTCAAGGTGCTCGACGAGGCCGCCGGCCGGGCCGCCGCCGCGGGCGCCGCGCTGCTCGTCGCCCCCGAGATGTTTCTCACCGGCTACGCGATCGGCGACGACATCGTCCGCCTCGCCGAGCCCGCCGACGGCGACAGCGCGGACGCCGTCGCCGAGCTGGCCCACCGGCACGGCCTGGCGATCACCTACGGCTACCCGGAGCGCGACGGCGACCGCGTCCACAACTCCGCCCAGCTGATCTCCGCCGACGGCACCCGGCTCGCGAACTACCGCAAGTCCCACCTCTTCGGCGGCTTCGAACGGGACCACTTCACCCCGGGCGACCAGCCGGTAGTCCAGGCGGAGCTGAACGGCCTCACCGTCGGGATCATGATCTGCTACGACGTGGAGTTCCCGGAGCTGGTCCGCGCCCACGCCCTGGCCGGCACCGACCTGCTGCTCGTCCCGACGGCGAACATGCACCCGTTCGAGATCGTCGCCGAGTCCCTGGTCCCGGTGCGGGCCTGGGAGAACCAGATGTACGTGGCCTATGCCAACCGCGTCGGCCAGGAAGGCGAGTTCGAGTTCTTCGGGCTCTCCGCGCTGGCCGGACCCGACGGGGTCGCCCGCGCCCGCGCCGGCCGCGCCGAGGAACTCGTCCTCGGCGACCTCGACCCCGCCCTCCTCGCCGCCTCCCGCGAGGCGAACCCGTACCTGAAGGACCGCCGCCCCGGCCTCTACGGGTCCCTGGCCTGACCTTCCCCCGCTCTTCCTCACACTTTTCGCGTTTCGCAAGGAGTCCGTACCCCATGACGTCCACGGTGCCCAACGCCGTCGAGCACGCCGACGAGCAGCAGCCGCCGATCACCATGTTCGGCCCGGACTTCCCCTACGCCTACGACGACTTCCTCGCCCACCCGGCGGGCCTCGGCCAGATCCCGGCGACCGAGCACGGCACCGAGGTCGCCGTCATCGGCGGCGGCCTGTCCGGCATCGTGGCCGCGTACGAGCTGATGAAGATGGGCCTGAAGCCGGTCGTCTACGAGGCCGACAAGATCGGTGGACGGCTGCGGACCGTCGGCTTCGAGGGCTGCGACCCCTCGCTGACCGCCGAGATGGGCGCGATGCGCTTCCCGCCCTCCTCCACCGCCCTCCAGCACTACATCGACCTGGTGGACCTGGAGACCCGCCCGTTCCCCAACCCCCTTGCGGAGGCGACCCCTTCGACCGTCGTCGACCTCAAGGGCGAGTCGCACTACGCCGAGACGGCCGCCGACCTCCCGCAGGTCTACCGGGACGTCGCCGCCGCCTGGAACAAGTGCCTCGAAGAGGGCGCCGACTTCTCCGACATGAACCGCGCGATGCGCGAGCGGGACGTGCCGCGCATCCGCGAGATCTGGGCGAAGCTCGTCGAGAAGCTCGACAACCAGACCTTCTACGGCTTCCTCTGCGACTCCGAGGCCTTCAGGTCCTTCCGGCACCGCGAGATCTTCGGCCAGGTCGGCTTCGGGACGGGCGGCTGGGACACCGACTTCCCCAACTCCATCCTGGAGATCCTCCGGGTCGTCTACACCGAGGCCGACGACCACCACCGCGGCATCGTCGGCGGCTCCCAGCAGCTGCCGCTGCGGCTCTGGGAGCGCGAGCCGGAGAAGATCGTGCACTGGGCGTACGGGACGTCGCTCGCGACGCTGCACGAGAACGGCGAGCCCCGGCCGGCCGTGACCCGGCTGCACCGCACCACCGGCAACCGGATCACGGTGACGGACGCCGACGGCGACATCCGCACCTACCAGGCGGCGATCTTCACCGCCCAGTCCTGGATGCTGCTCTCCAAGATCGCCTGCGACGACTCGCTCTTCCCGATCGACCACTGGACCGCGATCGAGCGCACCCACTACATGGAGTCCTCGAAGCTGTTCGTGCCGGTCGACCGGCCGTTCTGGCTCGACAAGGCCGTCGACGACAGGGGAAATCCGACCGGGCGGGACGTGATGTCGATGACGCTCACCGACCGTATGACGCGCGGGACTTACCTCCTCGACGACGGCCCGGACAAGCCCGCCGTGATCTGCCTCTCCTACACCTGGTGCGACGACAGCCTGAAGTGGCTGCCGCTGTCCGCGCACGAGCGGATGGAGGTCATGCTGAAGTCGCTCGGCGAGATCTACCCGAAGGTCGACATCAGGAAGCACATCATCGGCAACCCGGTGACCGTCTCCTGGGAGAACGAGCCCTACTTCATGGGCGCGTTCAAGGCCAACCTGCCCGGCCACTACCGCTACCAGCGGCGCCTGTTCACGCACTTCATGCAGGACCGGCTGCCCGCGGACAAGCGGGGCATCTTCCTCGCGGGCGACGACATCTCCTGGACCGCCGGCTGGGCCGAGGGCGCCGTCCAGACCGCGCTGAACGCGGTCTGGGGCGTCATGCACCACTTCGGCGGAGCGACCGACGCGGCCAACCCCGGCCCCGGCGACGTCTACGACGAGATCGCGCCGGTCGAGCTGCCCGAGGACTGAGCGAGCCGGTCAGAAACCGGCCGCGCGGGCCGCCGAGTACATCTCGGCGGCCGCGGACTTCAGTTCCTCCGCGTCCCGTGCGGCCCACGAGAGGTCGACCAGGAATTCGTCGAGACCGATCTCGGCGTACCCCATCAGATCGGTGACGATCTGCTCGACATCGCCCTGGAAGGGCCGGCGGTCCGGCCCCTCGAACCGCTTCGCGGTGTACTCGGGGTTCACGCGCACGACCGTCCGCAGCGGCCTGGTGCGGCCCCGCTCGGCGGCCAGATCCTGCAACCGGCGCCAGCTTTCGGCCACCTGTTCGGGACCGTCGGCGGACGGCAGCCAGCCGTCGGCGTGGTCGACGAGTCGGCGCATCGCCCGGGGGGTGTTGGCGGGCACCAGGATCGGGATCTGCCGGGCCGGCTTCGGCCCGACGACGGCCGAGGCGATCTTGGTGATCCGGCCCTCGTAGACCACCGGGTCCGGGCCCCACACCGCCCGGCACACCTCGAACACCTCGTCCATGACCTTGCCGCGCTCCTCGAACGGGCGGACCCCTTGGGCCGCGTACTCGTCCAGGGACCAGCCGCTGCCGAGGCCCGCGACCACCCGGCCGCCGCTCGCCGCGTCCAGCGTGGCCAGGGACTTGGCCAGCTGGAAGGGGATGTGCAGCGGGGCCACCAGTACGGCGGTCCCCAGCTCGGCCCGTTCGGTGGCGGCCGCCGCCAGGGTCAGCGTGACCAGCGGCTCGGCCACGCCCCGGTAGGCGTCGGGCCAGGGCAGGCCCGGGACGTCGTACAGGGGCTGGGTCTGGGGCTCCGGGAACAGGGCCCGTTCGTACACCCAGAGGCTGTCGTATCCGATGTCTTCGGCGGCCCGTGCCACGTCGGGCACGTCCTTGCCGAGGTCGTACTGCCGATTCTGCGGAAGACCGATTCCGAGCCGGGTCGTCATGGCATGGGCTCCTTGGTAATTGATTGCGCAATCAAATTAACGTCAGGTCGGTGGAGTGGGGAACGGCTCCGCCGAGGTTGGCCGGATCGGATCCCTCAGTCGCGCAGCGGCGTGAGCAGCAGCCGGCCCGCCAGACCCACGGCCGCGTCCAGCCGCTCGGTGAACTCCTCGGCCAGGTCCCCGGACCCGCGCAGCGCCCACAGCGCCCGCGCCGCCGCCCAGGTCGCGTCCCGGGCCCGCTCCAGGCTCCAGGAACCGAGCAGATGGGTCAGCGGATCGGCGATCTGGAGCAGGTCGGGACCCGGCATCAGGTCCTCGCGGACGCGTTCCTCCAGCGAGACGAGCAGGTCGCCCACGCGGTCGAACTCGTCCTCCAGATCGGCCGGTTCGCAGCCGAGCGTGCGGCAGGCGTCCACCACGGCCAGCGCCAGGTCGTGCCCGATGTGGGCGTTGATGCCGGCCACCGCGAACTGCAGCGGGCGGACCCCGGGATGGCGGCGGAACTGGAACAACGGCCGCCAGCAGGCCGGGGGTCGGCGGCCCTCCGCCTCCGCGTCCACGGCGGTCAGATAGCGCTCGGCGAACCGCACGTCGAGGGCGGCCGCGGCCCCGGGGTCCGTGAACCGGCCCGCGTCCAGGCGCCGTTCGACCTCCTCCGTGACGGTGAGGTACACACGGTTGAAGACCGCGATGCCGTCCCGCTCGGGCAGGGCCGCGTCCAGGGCGCGCATCCGGGCGACGACAGTGCCGACCGGAGCGGTGAGGTGGTGCAACTGCGCCATGGGGGAAGGGTCCCAGCTCCGGCCCGGCGCGCGTGCCGACGTGCCCGGCGCTTCCCCGGAACGGGGGAACGGACCCGCTGCCCGGGAGGGCGGGACCGTGTGCCTACGGCCGGGTGTCGTCGTAGGAGCTGGTGCCCTCGTCGAGGAGCGGTTCCCGGCCCTTGAGGTGGGCCGGGGCCATGGCGCGCAGGGCGTGGTAGCCGGTGATGACGACCAGGGTGCCGAGGGCGATGCCGCTGAGGGAGAAGGTGTCGGTGAACTTCATGCTGACGTTGCCGACGCCGATGATGATGCCGGCCGCCGCCGGGACCAGGTTCAGCGGATTGCGCAGATCGACCTTGGCGTGCAGCCAGATCTGGGCGCCGAGCAGGCCGATCATGCCGTAGAGGATGACCGTGATGCCGCCGAGGACCCCGCCCGGGATCGCGGCCACGATCGCGCCGAACTTGGGGCAGACGCCGAAGAGCAGCGCGAAGCCGGCGGCGGCCCAGTAGGCGGCGGTGGAGTAGACGCGGGTCGCGGCCATCACGCCGATGTTCTCGGAGTAGGTGGTGTTGGGCGGGCCGCCCACGGCGGTGGAGAGCATCGAGGCGACGCCGTCGGCGGAGATCGCCGTGCCCAGCTTGTCGTCGAGCGGGTCGCCGGTCATCTCGCCGACCGCCTTGACGTGCCCGGTGTTCTCGGCGACCAGGGCGATCACGACGGGCAGGGCGACGAGGATCGCCGACCACTGGAAGGACGGGCCGTGGAAGGACGGCAGCCCGATCCAGTCGGCCTTGCCGACGCCGGAGAGGTCCAGGCGCCAGTGGTCGGTGACCTTGCCGCTCGGGCTCACGGAGTGGATCCTGCCGAAGATCCGGTCGAGGACCCAGGAGAGGGCGTACCCGAAGACCAGGCCCAGGAAGATCGCGATGCGGGACCAGAAACCACGCAGACAGACGACGGCCAGACCGGTGAACGCCATCACCAGCAGGGCGGTCCACTGGTCCTGCGGCCAGTAGGTGGAGGCGGTGACCGGCGCGAGGTTGAAGCCGATCAGCATCACGACCGCGCCGGTGACGATCGGCGGCATCGTGGCGTGGATGATCCGGGCGCCGAAGCGCTGGACGGCCAGCCCGATCAGGAACAGCACGGCGCCGACCACGAAGACCGCGCCGGTCACGGTGGCGCTGGTGCCGCCCTGGGCGCGGATGACGGCGGTGACCCCGACGAAGGACAGCGAACAGCCCAGGTAGCTGGGCACCCGGCCGCGCGTCGCCAGCAGGAAGAGCACGGTCGCGACGCCGGACATCATGATCGCGAGGTTGGGGTTCAGGCCCATCAGGACGGGCGCCACGAAGGAGGCGCCGAACATGGCCACCACGTGCTGGGCGCCGAGCCCGACCGTCCGCGGCCAGGAGAGCCGTTCGTCGGGGCGTACCACCGCTCCGGGCGCGGGCGTGCGCCCGTCGCCGTGCAGTTTCCAGCGCACGCCGAGATCCATGGTGGGCTTCGCTTTCTTTGTACGTGAATACGGTCCGAACCATTGTCACGGCTACCTCGCGGTTCTACGCTCACACGGTCCTACTCATGAACTGGGTTCATATATCTGATTTCAGGTTGATCGGAGTACTCGATGAGTGGAAGATCCCGCGCGGCCGTGCTGCTGACGACCCTGGTGGCGTTCGGAGCGGTCCTCGTCCCCTCCGCCCACGCCGCGACCAGGGCCCCGGACACCGCCGTCCTCGACGGCGCCCGGCTCCAGCACACCAGGGCCGAACTGCGCGACGGCGACCCGCAACTCCGGCGCGCGCTGCGCGACCTGACCACCCGCGCCGACACCTGGCTGGACCAGGGCCCGTGGACCGTCGTCGACAAGCCCAAGCCCGCCCCGGGCGGCGACGTCCACGACTACCTCAGCCAGGCCCCCTACTGGTGGCCCACCACCGCCCCCACCGCCGACAACCCCTGGGGCTGCCCCTACGTCCAGCGCGACGGCCAGCGCAATCCCGAGGTCGACAGCGGCACCGACCGCCAGGACGTCGAGAAGGTCTTCGACTCGACGTACGACCTCTCCCTGGCCTGGTACTACACCGGCAAGCGGGAGTACGCCGAGAAGGCCGGACAGGTCCTGCGCACCTGGTTCCTCGACCCGGCGACCCGGATGAACCCGAACCTGAACCACGCCCAGTTCATCCCGTGCAAGTACGACGGCCGGGCCATCGGCATCATCGACTTCTCCCAGTCGTACACCAGCGTGGTCGACGCGCTGGCGATCCTCGGCACCGGGGCCCCCGGCTGGAGCGCCGACGACCGGGCGGGGATGCGGAGCTGGAACACCGACTTCCTCGGCTGGCTCAAGAACAGCGCCTTCGGCAAGGAGGAGGGGGCCGCCGCCAACAACCACGGCACCTTCTACGACATGCAGCTCGCCGCCCTCGCCTACGCGACCGGCGACAAGGCGCTGGCCAGGCAGACCGTGCTGGACGCGCGGGCGAAGCGGATAGACCCGCAGGTCTCGGGCGACGGCAGCCAGCCGCAGGAACTGGCCCGCACCAGGAGCTGGCACTACTCGACCTTCGACCTGGTCGCCTACACCCGGCTCGCGGCCATCGGCCGGCACGTCGGCGTGAACCTCTGGAGCTACCGGGGGCCGGACGGGCAGAGCCTGTTCAAGGCCGTGGACTACCTGCTGCCGGCCGCGACCGGAGCGGCCGCCTGGGCGTACCCGGAGCTGGAGTTCCACCGGTACGCGGCGAGCGACGTCGTGCACGCGGCGGCCGACGCCGGCGACAAGGCGGCCCAGAAGGCGGTGCGGCGGCTGGAGACACCGCCCGGCGGTGACCTCTGGGCGCTGCGGCCGGCCGCCGAGCAGCTGGACTCGATCGCGGGCTGACCGGCCCCACCCCGGCCGGGGCTCCTGAGCGTCCGCTTAGGATGGAGTGTCCCCACCGCTTCGTCCAGTGCTCAGGAGCCCCACCCGTGACCGCCGAAGCTCTGCCCGCCCCCGCCCTCTCCTACGGCCGGCTGCTGCCGGTCAGCGTCCACTTCGACGACCTCGACGCGCTCGGGATGCTGCACAACGCCCGCTACCCGCTGCTGGTCGAGCGCGCCTGGACCGAGCTGTGGCAGGAGCACGGCATCCGCTTCGACGGCGACTGGGCCGCCGCCGGGGACGCCTGCAACGTGGTCAGGGAACTGCTGATCAGCTACGAGGCGCCGGTCACCAGGTCGGGCACCTACGCGGTCCACCTCTGGCTGGAAAGGCTCGGCACCACCGGCCTGACCTACGGCTTCCGCTTCTGCTCGCCGGACGGTGCGACCACCTACGCGCGGGGCACCCGGGTGCTCGTCCGGCTGGACGCCGCCACCCTGCGCCCCGCCCCCTGGAGCGAGACGTTCAGGGCCGTGGGCCGGGAACTGCTGCGGTCTCGGGGCTGACCTCCGCGCGCGAGCCCCGCGTGCCGGCGCGCAGCACGCCCGCGAACGCCACCAACCCCAGCGCCAGTACCGTGACCAGGCAGAACGACACCACCAGACTGGTCGCCTGGGCGATTCCGCCGATCAGGCTGGGCGCGATCAGGCCCGAGGTGTAGGTGATCGTCGCCACGCCCGCGATGGCCTGACTCGGGTTCGGCCCGGCGTGTCCGGCCGCCGCGAAGCACAGCGGTACGACGACCGCGATGCCGAGGCCCATCAGCCCGAACCCGGTCATCGCCACCGCCGGCTGCCCGGCGAGGACCACCAGCAGCCCGCCGAGCGCGGCCAGCACACCCCCGGCGCGCACGGTACGGACCGCGCCGAAACGGTTCACCACCGCGTCCCCGCTGATCCGGGCCACCGCCATGGCCAGCATGAACCCGGTGGTGGTGGCCGCCGCGAGCCCGGCCGAACTGTCCATCCGGTCCCGCAGGAACACCGCCGACCAGTCCAGGCTCGCCCCCTCCGCGAACACCGCGCAGAAGCCCACCGTGCCGATGAGCAGTGCCGACCGGGGCGGCAGCGTGAACCGCGGCGGCGGCTCCTCGTCCTCGCCGGGCCTGACGTCCAGGACGAAGCCGGCCGCCAGCGCGCCGAGCACGGTGAGAACGGCCGAGGCCAGGGCGAAGTGCACGCGCGCGTCCGTGCCCAGATGCGCGGCCAGGGTGCCCGCCGCCGAGCCGAGCAGGGTGCCCGCGCTCCACATGCCGTGCAGCCCGGACATGATCGACCTGTCGAGCACCCGCTCGATCTCCACGCCGAGCGCGTTCATCACCACGTCCGCCATGCCGGCGCTCGCGCCGTACGCGAACATCGCCAGACACAGCAGATACAGGTTCGTGGCGAGCGACGGCAGGATCAGCGACAGCGTCCACATCGCGATCAGCCCGCGCAGCGCCGTACGGCTCCCGAAGCGGTGGCTGATCCGGCCGGCCAGCGGCATCGAGCACGAGGCGCCGAACGCCGTGAACGCGAGCGCGAAGCCCAACTGCCCGGCGCTGAGCGAGGCATGGTCCTGGACCCACGGCACTCGGGTCGCGAACGAGCCGGTGACGGCACCGTGCACGGTGAACACGGCCGCGACGGCGTACCGCGCCCGCTTCACCCCGTGCTGCTCGTAACCCACGTCTTTCATGGTCCTGCCCCTCCCCGGGTGGGTGCCGCCCGCTGTCCGCCGTAAACTATCAGGGACCCTGCCTGATAGATAGAGAGTTATGTGGCCGTCCTGGGCCATACGGATCTGGGAGGATGCCCGTCATGCCCGCATCACCGAGTACCGCCCGGGCCATCAACGACCGGCTCGCGCTGAGCCTGCTCCAGCAGGAAGGCCCGCTGACGGCAGGGCAGTTGAAGCAGCTGACCGGACTGTCCCGGCCGACCGTCGCCGACCTCGTCGAACGGCTCACCGCGTCCGGCCTGATCACGGTGGTCGGCGAGTCGGGCGAGCAGCGCCGGGGGCCCAATGCCCGGCTGTACGGCATCGTCGCCGACCGCGCGTACCTGGCCGCCCTCGACGTGCGCACCGAGAGCGTCTCGGTGCTGGTCTCCGACCTGGTGGGGCGGGTGCTGGCGGACGGGTCGGTGCCGGTGGCCCCGGAGGAGGGGGAGGCGGCGGCCGTCGAGCAGGCGGTGGAGCTGGTGGAGCGCTCGGTCAAGGAGGCGGGGGTGTCCGGGGACGGGGGACAGCTGCACACCGTGGGCATCGGGGCGCCCGGGCTCGTCGATCCGGCCACCGGTGAGCTCCGCGACTCGGCCGGCCTGCCCGCCTGGCACCGCCGGCTCGTCGCGGCCCTCCAGGAACGCTTCCCGCAGGCCCGGGTCGGCGTCGAGAACGAGACCAACCTGGCCGCCCTCGCCGAACAGCGGGAGGGCGTCGCCCGGGACCGTGACACCTTCGTCCTGCTCTGGCTGGGCAACAGCTGCGGCGCCGCCGTCGTGCTCGACGGCAGCCTGCGCCGGGGCGCCTCCGGCGGCACGGGCGAGATCGGCTTCCTGCCGGTGCCGGGCACGGCCGGACTGCCGACGGCGACGGACTGCTCCGGCGGCTACCACTCGCTGGTGGGCGCGGCGGCGATCGCGGAGCTGGCGCGGGAGTACGGCGTGGGGTCGGCGGACCTGTCCGCCGACCGCGTGGTCGAGGAGGTGGTACGCCTGGCGGCCGGCGGCGCCCCGGTCGCGCCCCAAAGGGGCGCGGGCCGTATCGATATGCGGCTCCGCCGCGTGGGCGCGACCGGCCAGGACGGCGCCGCGCCCGACCCCCGACCGGACCCGGCACCCCCCGCCGAGCGTGCCGCCCGTTTCCTGGACGCCCTCGCCGACCGCATCGCCGTCGGCGTCGCCGCCGTCGTCGCCATCCTGGACCCCGGCTGCGTGGTCCTCGGCGGCGAGATCGGCCCCGCCGGCGGCGCGGCGCTCGCCACGCGGGTCGAGGCGCGGCTCCGCCGCATGTCCCCGCTGGCCACCGAGGTGCGCGCCGGCACCCTGGGTGGCGCGGCCGTCCTGCGCGGCGCCCTGCTCACCGCACGCGAGCGCGCCCAGGACGAACTCTTCGCGGCGCCGGACCGCTGACCCCGCTCGGCGTACCGGGCCCGGGCCGCCCGGATTGGGCGGGCCCGGCGACGGGCAAGGGCCGTCGTCACCGCCACCGGGTCCGTCCGAACCCTAAAAGGACTAGACCAGTAGGGTCAATAGATGTGAATCGGAGTCAAGAGTCCTGGTCCGCACGCCCGTTGGGCACACGACGGTCCGTCCGGGAAGTCCAGCGGCACGGGCTGTGAGGCACCCCACACGGTTCCCCTGTATGGACCGCAACAGGGCGTGGCACACTGGCCATGTACCAGAAGCAGCGCACTCCGGGGTCGGTGAAACTCCGAACCGGCGGTTACAGTCCGCGACCCGTCCGCTTCCAGCGGCCGGTTGACCAGGTGAAATTCCTGGACCGACGGTTAAAGTCCGGATGGGAGGCAGTGCGCGGCGGGCGAGCATGTACGTGTGCGCGCCGCCGTATCTGGTCTCGTCCCTCGTGGGCGGGGCCTTTTCGGCGTCGCCCTCGGTGTGATCGTCCGTCCATTCTGTCGTCCGTCGACAGGCCCCGGAGTCCGTGCCCCGTTGAGGCAGGAGGACCCGGGAAGTGTTCACCGGAATCGTCGAAGAGCTGGGTGAGGTCACCGCCGTCGAGAACCTCGGCGATGCGTCCCGTTTCCGGCTCCGTGGCCCCGTAGTGACCGAGGGCGCGCAGCACGGCGACTCCATCGCCGTGAACGGCGTCTGTCTGACCGTCGTGGAGCACGAGGGCGACGAGTTCACCGCCGACGTGATGGCGGAGACCCTCAAGCGTTCCTCCCTCGGTGCCCTGGACGTCGGCTCCCGCGTCAACCTGGAGCGCCCCACCGCGGTCGGCTCCCGTCTCGGCGGCCACATCGTGCAGGGCCATGTCGACGGCACCGGCCAGGTCCTGGCCCGCACGCCCTCCGAGCACTGGGAGATCGTCAAGGTCTCCCTCCCGGCCGACCTCGCCCGCTACGTCGTCGAGAAGGGCTCGATCACGGTCGACGGCATCAGCCTCACCGTCGTCGAGGCCGGCTCCGACTACTTCACGGTCAGCCTGATCCCCACCACCCTCGACCTCACCACCCTCGGCCACAAGCAGCCCGGCGACCCGGTCAACCTGGAGGTCGACGTCGTCGCCAAGTACGTGGAGCGCCTGCTCGCGAACACGCAGGGAGCGGACCGGTGAACTGGCTGAACTCCGAGGCCTTCACCCTCCTCGGCCAGCACATCATCTGGTCCGACATGATCGGGAACATCCTCGGCCTGATCACCCTCGCCCTCGGCTGGCGCCGTTCGCTGCTCACCTGGCCGGTGCAGTTCCTCTCCGGCCTGGTCCTGTTCACCGCCTTCTACGGCCACCTCGCCGGCAGTGCCGGCAAGCAGGTCGTCGTCATGGTCGTCGCCCTGTACGGCTGGTGGCAGTGGAACCGCAACAAGGGCCGGACCGAGGACGGCGGTGACGGACACATCGTCCCGCGCTTCGCCACCTGGCAGGAGCGCGGCGCGATGGTCGCCGCCGCGGCCGTCGGCACGGTCGCCGTCGCCCTGCTCTTCAAGGCCTACCCGTCCCTGTCCTGGGACCCCTGGCCGGACGCGTACATCTTCGTCGGCACCGTCGTCGCCATGTACGCCCAGGCGCGCGGCATGGTCGAGTTCTGGATCGCCTGGCTCCTGGTCGACGCGGTCGGAGTCCCCCTCAACTTCACCAACGGCTACGCCTTCTCCGGCTTCGTCTACGTCATCTACGGCGCGCTCGTCCTGTGGGGCCTGCGCGACTGGTGGCTGCGCTCCCGCCAGGGCACGCGGCCCGCTCTGGAAGGAGCACCCGCATGACTGCGGCACCCATCCTCTACAGCACCGAAGGCGCCGAGGACCTCACCCTCGACCCGGTCGAGCAGGCCATCGCCGACATCGCGGCCGGCCGCCCGATCGTGGTCGTCGACGACGAGGACCGCGAGAACGAGGGCGACCTCGTCATCGCCGCCGAGAAGATCACCCCCGAGATCGTCGCCTTCATGATGAGCGAGTGCCGCGGCCTGATCTGCGCCCCGATGGAGGGCGAGGAGCTGGAGCGGCTCGACCTGCCGCAGATGGTCGGTGACAACACCGAGTCCATGAAGACCGCGTTCACCGTCTCCGTGGACGCGTCCGCCGCGCACGGCGTCACCACCGGCATCTCGGCCGCCGACCGCGCCACCACACTCAGGCTGCTGGCGAGCGGCGACGCCGAACCGACCGACCTCGTCCGCCCCGGCCACGTCTTCCCGCTGCGCGCCCGCCCCGGTGGCGTCCTGGTCCGCAACGGCCACACCGAGGCCGCCGTCGACCTCGCCCGCCTCGCGGGCCTGCGCCCGGTCGGCGCCATCGTGGAGATCGCCGGCGAGGACGGCCGGATGCTCCGCCTCCCCGAGCTGATCCCGTTCGCCCGCAAGCACGGCCTGACGATCATCTCCATCGCTGACCTGATCATCTACCGCCGGGCCGCCGAACCCACCGTGCGCCGCGAGGCCGAGGTCAACCTGCCCACCAAGCACGGCACTTTCACCGCCTACGGGTACCGCTCCACCACCGACGGCGTCGAGCACGTCGCCCTCGTCCACGGCGAGATCGGCGACGGCGAGGACGTCCTGGTCCGGGTCCACTCCGAGTGCCTCACCGGCGACGTCTTCGGCTCCGCCCGCTGCGACTGCGGACCCCAGCTCGACGCCGCCCTGGACCGCATCCAGGACGAGGGCCGGGGCATCGTCGTCTACCTGCGCGGCCACGAGGGGCGCGGCATCGGCCTGCTGTCCAAGCTGCGCGCGTACGAACTCCAGGAGCGCGGCCGCGACACCCTCGACGCCAACCTCGAACTCGGCCTGCCCGCCGACGCCCGCGACTACGGCGCCGGCGCCCAGATCCTGACCGACCTCGGGGTGCGCAGCGTCCGCCTGATGACCAACAACCCCGACAAGAGCGACGCGCTGCTGAGCCACGGCCTCAAGCTCAGCGGGCGCGAGCCGATGCCCGTACAGGCGGGCGAGCACAACCTCCGTTACCTGCGCACCAAGCGGGACCGGATGGGCCACGACCTGCCCTGGCTGGACACGCCCCCGGCGCTGTCCACCTGCGGCAACCAGTAAAGAAACAGCACTGAGGAGAGACGTGAGCGGCAAGGGTGCACCTGAACTGTCGGTACGCAATGTCAGCGACCTGCGGGTCGCGGTCATCGCGTCCCAGTGGCACGCGAAGGTGATGGACGGACTGGTGGACGGCGCCCTGCGCGCCCTGCGCGACCTGGGGATCGACGAGCCGACCCTGCTCCGGGTCCCCGGCACCTGGGAGCTTTCGGTCGCCGCCAAGGTCCTCGCCGGCCGTGGCTACGACGCGGTGGTCGCCCTCGGCGTCGTCATCCGCGGCGGTACCCCGCACTTCGAGTATGTGTGCCAGGGCGTCACCCAGGGCCTCACCCAGGTCACCGTCGAGACCGGCGTCCCCGTCGGTTTCGGCGTACTCACCTGCGACAACGAGGAGCAGGCTCTGGACCGCGCCGGCCTTGCGGGCTCCAACGAGGACAAGGGCCACGAGGCGGTGACGGCGGCGGTGGCGACGGCGGCCACCCTCCGCTCAGTATCTGAACCCTGGCACTGAGCGACGCGGCGATTGGCGTAGTCTGGCGCTCACCATGTCCAACAAGACTTTCGAGGAGCTCTTCACCGAGCTCCAGCACAAGGCCGCCCACGGCGACCCCGCCACCTCCCGCACCGCCGAGCTGGTCGGCAAGGGGGTCCATGCCATCGGCAAGAAGGTCGTCGAGGAGGCCGCCGAGGTCTGGATGGCCGCCGAGTACGAGGGCAAGGAAGCGGCCGCCGAGGAGATCTCGCAGCTGCTCTACCACGTCCAGGTGATGATGGTCGCCCGCGGTATCTCGCTGGACGACGTCTACGCCCACCTGTAGAACCTTTTCCGACAAACCCGCCTTTTCGAGCAAAGGAAGCCGACCTCATGCTGCGCATCGCCGTCCCCAACAAGGGTTCCCTGTCAGGACCTGCGGCGGACATGCTGCATGAGGCCGGCTACCGGCAGCGCCGGGAGTCCAAGGAACTCCGCATCGTCGACCCGGTCAACGACGTCGAGTTCTTCTACCTCCGCCCCCGCGACATCGCGATCTACGTCTCCTCCGGCCGCCTCGACATCGGCATCACCGGCCGCGACCTGCTCGTGGACTCCGGCGCCAACGCCGAGGAGATCCTGCCGCTCGGCTTCGCCCGCTCCACCTTCCGCTTCGCCGCCAAGCCCGGCGAGGCGAACGGCCTGGCGGACCTGAAGGGCAAGACGGTCGCCACCTCCTACGAGGGCATCGTCGCGGGGCACCTCGCCGACAACGGCGTCGACGCCTCCGTCGTCCACCTCGACGGCGCCGTCGAGACCGCCATCGAGCTGGGCGTCGCCGAGGTCATCGCCGACGTCGTCGAGACCGGCACCTCGCTGCGCAACGCCGGCCTGGAGGTCTTCGGCGAGCCGATCATGAAGTCCGAGGCGATCGTGATCCGCCGCACCGGCGCCGACGCCGAGGAGGCCGCTGAGCCGAAGGTCCAGCAGTTCCTGCGCCGTCTCCAGGGCGTCCTGGTCGCCCGGACGTACGTGATGATGGACTACGACTGCCGGGTCGAGCAGCTGGAGAAGGCCGTCGCCCTCACCCCCGGCCTGGAGTCGCCGACCGTCTCCCCGCTGCACAACGAGGGCTGGGTCGCCGTCCGCGCCATGGTCCCCACCAAGGACGCCCAGCGGATCATGGACGACCTGTACGACATCGGCGCCCGCGCCATCCTGACCACGGCCATCCACGCCTGCCGCCTCTGATCCGGGGGGCACGCGAGAGATGTCCGAGCTTCCCGCCCTTCCCGTCACCTTCCGGCCGGGCCTCACCCGCGTGATCCTGCTCACCGCGGGTGTCGCGATCTTCGCCACCATCTCCGGGGTCGCACTGCTCCTGGAGCAGCTCGGCCCGGGGGAGAAGCTCAGCTTCGTCGTCACCGGCGCGCTGATCTTCTGGGTGCTGGCCCAGCTGGCCAGGGTGAAGGTGGTCGCCGACGAGTCCGGGGTCACCGTCGTCAACATCGCCGGCAAGCGGCGCCTGGAGTGGGCGGAGATCGTCCAGGTGAACCTCCGCCCGGGTGACCCGTGGGTGTTCCTCAACCTCAGCGACGGCACCAGCCTGCCCGCGCTCGGCATCCAGCCGGGCATCGCCAAGCAGCGCGCCATCGCCGACGCCACGGCCCTGCGCGCTCTCGCCGAGGCCCACGCGAGCCACGACCCCGAACAGCATCAGGGCTGAAATCACGCAACTTCGGGGCCGTCTCCGGGCCGTCGCCCCTGCCGCACCGGCCCCTGTCTTGATTAATCTGTTGGCGGAGGCTTTTCACGTCCCGCCTCCACCCCTGTCGCGCGCCCCGCGCACAGGGGTTCCTGCTACCCGAGGAGTGACCCTCTCCGGCGATGGACGGATCGTCCTGTAGTACCTGCGCCGCCCCCTCCCGACATACCGCGGACCGCCTTCCCGCAGTCCGCGAGGCTTCGGAGGCGGCGGCATCATGACCACCCCCCTGCTGCTCCTGGCAACCGCGTTCCTGCTCATCCTCGCCAACGGCTTCTTCGTGGCCGCCGAGTTCGGCCTGGTGACCGTGGAGCGGCCCGAGGCCGAGAAGGCCGCCGCCGACGGCGACAAGCGCGCCCGTACGGTCGTCGAATCGCTGAAGGAGCTCTCCTTCCAGCTCTCCGGCACCCAGCTGGGCATCACCATCACCTCCCTCGTCGTCGGCATGCTCGCCGAACCGGCACTGGCCGAGCTGCTGCGCGGCCCGCTCACCGCGATCGGCCTGCCCGACGGCGCGGTCTCCGGTATCGCCGTCGTGGTGGGCATGCTGCTCGCCTCGGCGATCCAGATGGTGATCGGCGAACTCGTACCCAAGAACTGGGCAGTCTCCAAGCCCCTCCAGGTCGCACGCTTCGTCGCCGGCCCGCAGGCCCGCTTCTCCCGCCTGTTCCGCCCGGTCATCGCCGCGCTGAACACGGTCGCCAACCGGCTCGTCCGCGCCCTCGGCGTCGAGCCGACCGAGGAGCTGGCGTCCGCCCGCACCCCCGGCGAACTGGTCTCGCTGGCCCGGCACTCCGCCCAGGCCGGCGCGCTGGAACAGGACACGGCCGACCTGTTCGTCCGCACCCTCTCCCTGGGCGAGCTGACCGCCCAGCACGTCATGACCCCCCGGGTGAAGGTCAGCGCCCTCCAGGACACGGCGACCGCCGAGGACGTCGTCAACCTCACCCGGGCCACCGGCCTGTCCCGCTTCCCCGTCTACCGGGAGAAGATCGACGAGATCGTCGGCATGGCCCACCTCAAGGACGCCCTGGCCGTCTCGGTCCACGACCGGCTGCGCACCCCGGTCGGCCGCATCGCCCGCAAGGCCCTGCTGGTCCCCGAGACCCTCCCGGTCCAGCCCCTCCTCGCCCGGCTCCGCTCCGAGCAGCCCATCGCGGTCGTCGTCGACGAGTACGGCGGCACGGCCGGCGTGGTCACCCTGGAGGACATCGTCGAGGAGCTCGTCGGCGAGGTCCGCGACGAGCACGACAGCCCGGACGCACCCGAACTCGCCGCCGCCCCCGCCCAGGACGGCAAGCCCGCCTGGGACGTCGACGGCAGCGTCCGCGTCGACATCCTCCAGCGGATAGGCCTCGACGTGCCCGAGGGCCCGTACGAGACGGTCGCCGGCCTGGTCGCCGACCTGCTCGGCCGGATCCCGGCGCCCGGCGACCGTGCCGAGCTGCCCGGCTGGCGGCTGTCCGTCCGCCGCGTCGGCCACTACCGCGCGGAACGGGTCCGCCTGGTCCGCACCGCCCCCGCCGTCGCGGAGGCCGCCCGATGAGCGTCCTCCAACTGGTCTTCGCCGGCCTGCTGGTCCTGGCCAACGGCTTCTTCGTCGGCGCCGAGTTCGCCCTCGTCTCCGTCCGCCGCAGCCAGATCGAACCCCTGGGCACCGCCCGGGCCCGCCAGGTCCTCTACGGCCTGGAACGGCTCCCGCAGATGATGGCCGCCGCCCAGTTCGGCATCACCGTCTGCTCGCTGACGCTGGGCGCGGTGGCCGAACCGACGGTGGCCCACCTGCTGGAGCCGCTGTTCGAGGCGGTGCATCTGCCGGAGGGCGTGATCCACCCCCTGGGCTATGTGATCGCGCTCGCCGGAGTGGTCTTCTTCCACCTGGTCATCGGCGAGATGGTGCCCAAGAACCTGGCGATGGCGGCGCCGGAGAAGGCGGCGCTGTGGCTGAGCCCGGGCCTGGTCGCCTTCGCCCGCGTGTGCCGGCCGATCACCGTCGCCCTCGGCGCCTGCGCCCACGGCATCCTGAAGCTGTTCCGGGTCGAGCCGAAGGACGAGGTCGAGGCCGTCGTCACCAGCGAGCAGCTCAACCGGCTCCTGGAGGACTCCGGCCAGGCGGGCCTCCTCGACCCCGAGGAGCAGGAGCGGCTGGAGGACGCGCTGGAACTGGGCTCCCGCCCGGTGACGGACGTGCTCCTGCGGCGCGAGTCCCTGATCACGGTCCCGCCGTCGGTCACCCCGGGCCAGATCGTCGAGCTCACCGCCCGCACCGGCTACTCCCGCTTCCCGGTCGCGGCCGAGTCGGGGGCCTTCATGGGCTACGTGCACGTGAAGGACGTACTCGACCTGGAGGACTCCGACCGGGCGGTACCGCAGCAGATATGGCGCCCGATGACGACCCTGCGGGCCGAGCTGCCCCTCGACGACGCGCTGACGGTGATGCGCCGGGCAGCGACCCACCTGGCCCAGGTGGCCGACGCGAACGGCAGGGTCCTCGGCCTGGCGGCGCTGGAGGACGTCCTCGAGCTGCTGGTGGGCGAGGTGACCGACCCGGCCCACCGGGACCGGCCGGCCGCCCCGCCGCGCACTCCGGAGCCGAGAGTGAGCGGGGAGCCGGAGGAGGTCATGGCCGGGTGAGGCCGTAGTCCGGCTGCGGGCGCGTGGGGGCTGGTGGCGCAGTTCCTCCCCCAGCCTTCGGCCGGGGGTACCCCCAGCGCCCCTTACGGGGCGCTGCCCAGCCGCTCCTCCCACAGCTACCCAGCTGCGGGCAGGCGTGCCTCCCCCAGTGCCTTAAGGGCCTGGGAGGTGCCCCCAGGCGGCACGGGTGGGCGATGGGGGTCCCCCGCTCGAGCGAAGCCGAGAGTGGGGGAGGCACCCTGCAAGCGCCGGTAAGCGTCCCGCCCCGGCCCCAGCCCCCCCCGCACCTACATCCCGGCCGCCGGATCCTGCGGCCCCCGCCCCGACAGCACCTCTCCGTACGCCTGCATCAGGTCCGGCAACCGCAGCGTCGCCAGGTCGTCCCGCGACAGCACCCCCGGATACGCCGACAACCGCAGATCCCGGTACGCACAGCTCTTCTCGTACAGCGTCCGCAGGAACCGCCCGTTGCCCAGTTCGTCGATCCAGCCCTGGTCCACCACGTGCCCGGCGATCGACCGCAGCTCCTCCAGCGCCTCCTCGTCCCACGCGTCCCCGTTCTCGGCGGCCAGGACCCCGCCGATCGACGTCAGTTCGAGGGGGCGGTAGGAGGGGAAGTCCACGCGGGTCGTGAAGCGGGAGGACAGGCCGGGGTTCGCGGCCAGCAGGCGGTCCATGCCCTCCGGGTAGCCGGCCAGGATCACCACCAGGTGGTCGCGGTTGTCCTCGGCCCGCTTCAGCAGCACCTGCAGCGCCTCGTCGCCGTACGCGTCCCCCTTGCCGTAACCGGAGTTGGAGAGGGAGTAGGCCTCGTCGACGAAGAGCACGCCGCCGATCGCGGAGTCGATCAGTTCGTTCGCCTTCACGGCGGTCTGGCCGAGGTACTCGCCGACCAGGTCGGCCCGCTGCGCCTCCACGAGGTGGTCCCCGCCGAGCAGGCCCAGCGCGTAGAACACCCGGCCGAGGATGCGGGCGACGGTGGTCTTCCCGGTGCCGGACGGCCCGGAGAAGACGAAGTGGCGTTTCGGCGGCTGCACCGGCAGCCCCTGCCCGGCCCGCAACCGGGCCATGTTCAACTGCGCGGACAGCGCTTTGACCTGTCGTTTCACGGGTTCGAGCCCGACCATGCGCTCCAGCTCGGCGAGCGCCTCCTCAAGTAACGCGGGGTCGGTCGGCCCGGCCGGCAGCGGGGGCGACGGCACGACCTTCTCGCGCACCGCCGGGTCGATCACCGACGGCATCGCCCCGGTCGGCGGCTCCGGGTCCCCGAGCCGCAGATCGCGCCCCTCGGTGCCGAAGAGCGGGTCGAGCATGTCCGGCCCGTCCACGACGTCCTGCCCGGCACCGGTGAGGGTGATCGACGCGAAGTCGGCCGTGTCGTCGTACCCGTCGCCCTCGGCTATCGCGGCCAGCCGCGCCGAGGTGTCCATGAAGGCGGGGTCGACGCGGTGCACGGCCCGGTAGAGGGGGAGCGCGGCGGCGCTGCGGCCGGTGCCCTCGTGGGCCCGCGCCAGCCAGTAGCGCAGCTCCTTGCGCTGCGGCTGCTCGCTGCGGCAGCGCATCAGCGCGGCGGAGAGCAGGGGTTCGGCCTGGCCGTACATTTCGAGGCGGACCCGGGCCATGCCGCCGAACAGGCCCGCCTCGATGCCGAGCATGGGGTCGTCGACGAGCGGGTCGGTGTGCCGCACCAGCTGCTCCCAGTCCTTGACCAGGTAGGCCCGGCAGGCGTGCAGGAAGCGGACCTGGGGGTCGGCGTCCACCGGCGGCAGTCCGGCGAGGGCCCGGTCGAGCTCCGGGACGTGCCGGCCGTCCAGCCAGTGGGAAGCATGGGCAAGGAGGAGATCGCGCGGGCTCTCGAGCACCGGCTGCACCCACCAGCCCAACCAGTACCAGGAGTTCAGCGTGCGGCGATGTCGGCCGCGCTGTTCGCCGAAGCGGTCCCGGTGCCGGAACATCCGCAGCAGCGCGGTCGTCGTGTCGACGCGCAGCGCGTGCAGCCCGAGCCAGGCGTCGGCCATCCCCGGATCCATCCGTACCGCGGCCCGGAACTCCTCCTCCGCCTGCGGATAGGCGCCCATCGTGTAGGCGTCCACGCCTCGTAGCCAGGCGAGGTCGGCCGGGGCCTCGGGGCCCTGCGTGCCGAAATCCATCACGTCCCCCACAAACCGTGCCCCCGTGGTTGGCCCCCGGGCTCCCCCCGATGGCCGCCGTTGGTCGAACCGCTGTGCCGCGGACCGGAGTTGCAGGTGCGCGAAGCAGCCGTTCGAAGGTCGCACCGAGGGCATCGTACCTGCGGTTCCACCGCCTGCCGAAGGGTGCCGCACAGGCCGTTTGGCGAGGTGGGGGCAGACGGGGCGCACACGGGTCGGTGACCGAGGGTGAGCACGGGGACGCGCGCCGCGCACGCAAAAGGGGTAAAGGGCAGAACGAAGCCCCCGATCACGGGGGAACAACCGGGGGCTTCGCGTCTGCGGGGCGGCCTGGAACGGCCGCTCATTGAGAACGTAAGTCCTGTACGACCCCCGGGTCAAGCCGAGTTGAGGTACTCGGGCAACTTCTTGGAGGCGTGTCTTCACGAGTTCAGCACACAGCCGACGGCCCGTCACGGTGGGTGATGGCCTGGTCCGGTCCAACTGTCTTCGCAGGCCCCGGCAGTACCTCATATCCCTTCTGTGACTGTGTCACCAGAAGGTCGGCGTACGGCCTCGAGGGGTCTTCGCTGAAGTGTTCGTGTTCCGCCCTGACCCACTCGACCCAGAAGTCCCGTTGTTCCGCGCCGTCCCGCGCCCTGCCCCGCGTCCAGGCCTCCTCGTGCGGCAGCTCCATCCACAGCAGCCGCGCCAGGAAGGGGCGCAGTGCCCGGCGGCCGGCGCCGACGCCCTCGACGAGGATCACCGGGGCCGGCGGCAGCGCGCGGGGCGGGCCGAAGCGGCGGGCGTGCCAGTCGTAGGGGGAGTAGTGCGCCGTCCCGCCGTGCCCGAGCGGCTCGATCACCTGGGCCAGCAGCCGGCCGGTCCAGGCGAACAGCTCCTCGTGGCTGGCGATGTCGTCGAGGTGCAGCACCGGCGCCCCGCCGAGGGCGGTGGCCAGCCGGCCGGCGAACGTGGTCTTCCCGGACCCGGCGTGCCCGTCGACGCCGACGAGGCGGACCGGGCCGCAGGAGGGCGGCAGGGCCCGGAGTGCGGAGGCGAGCTGGTGAATGGCCGTTCCCGAGGTGTGCTGCGGTGAGGGGGTGTTTTCCGGAAACATTCTAGTAGTGCGGCGCATAGCGGGTGTTTACGACCCCGGGAAAGTATCGGCTTGAACCAATTTCGAGCCGTTCTCCACCGCGGCCATTAATATTTCCGACCGGCTGACCGATATGTCGACCTCGTGCGTTTCCGGTGTGCCCGGCCCTGAGTAGGGTGCCTGGTGCACGCGTCGGACGGGGACGGACAGGGGAAGATGGCCGCGGAGTTATTCGAGGGGCACTACGTATGGCATCCGGCGGCCGACGACCGCTTGCTCGCGAGCGTATGCGTGGACGTGCGCGCCGGAAGATATCTGAGTGCCCGTGAGGCGCTGGCCGAGACGCGTGCCGACTTCGCCCTGCGCGCCCACCGCTCCCTGGTCCTCGCCTCCGAGGCGGCCGGCACCGATCTGGTGGAACGGTGGCTGGACGAGGAGCCGGGCCCCGAGTCCGCGCTCATGTGGGCCCGGGTGGCCGTACAGCGGGCGACCCGGGCGGCCGACGCCCGTGACGAGCGGGCCGAGGCGCTGGAGCGGATCGCCCTCGCCGCCTGCGAGCGGGCCAGCGCCCTGAACCCCGCCGACCCCACGCCCTGGGCGGCCAAGCTGGCCATGGCCCGGCTGCACCGCCCGCACGACCCCGCCCCCGGTGGCCTGCTGACCTCCCCGTCCGGTCCCTGGCGGCTGTTCGCGCACACCCTCGCCCTCGACCCCTGGCACCGCGAGGCCCACCACCGCTTCCTGTCCTTCTTCTTCACCCGGTACGGCGGCTCGGTCAACGCGGCCTGGGACGTCGCCGCCTTCCTCGCCCAGCGGGCCCCCGCCGACTCCGCACTGCGGCTGCTGCCGCTGGTCGCGCTGGTGGAGAGCCACAACCCCACCCAACTGCTCGCCGAGCGGGTCTGGGAACAGCCCCAGTGGCGCAGCACCGCGTTGTCGATCTACCAGAACTGGCTGCCCGCGGTCGCCGGATACCGCTTCACCCCGGTGCTCGACCTGGCCTACCTCGCGCACGCGCTGGTCATGGCCCAGTGCGAGTTCGAGGCCCGGGCGGTCTTCACGGTCATGGGGCCGTACGCCTCACGCATGCCCTGGAGCGTCTTCGGCGAACCGGCCGACCAGCTCTCCCGGGCCCGCCGCGCCTGCGGCCTGCCCACCCCCTCCTAGCGTCCCAGAGAAAGGCCGGCACGTGTCAGAACGCACAGCGGACCCCGTCACGCTCGACGACGACGCGACCCTGCACGCGATGGGTTATCCGCGGAAACTCACCCGCCGATTCCAGGCCTTCGACAATTTTGCCATCTCCTTCACCATCATCAACATTCTCTCCGGGATTTTCTCGTCCTTCGGATTCGGCATGAACGCGGGCGGCCCCCGCATTCTCGTGTTCGGCTGGATCGGCGTCTGCGTGATGGTGCTCTGCATCGGCGCCGCCATGGCGGAAGTCGCCTCCGCCTATCCGACGAGCGGCGCCCTGTATTTCTCCGCCGGTAAACTCGCCAAACGGCACAAGGGCGCCTGGTCCTGGTACACGGGCTGGCTGAACTTCGTGGGCCAGATCGGCGGCACCGCGGCCACCGGCTACGCGGCCGCCACCTTCATCCAGGCCTTCGTCGCCCTGCAGTGGCCCTCGTACACGCCGACCGCCCACCAGACGGTCCTGATCACGGCCCTGATCATCGTGGTGCAGGGGCTCGCCAACACCTACACCGTCCAGCTCGTCGCCCTGCTGAACCGGATTTCCGTCTGGTGGCTGCTGATCGGACTCGTGGTGATCGTGAGCACACTGATCGTGATGCCGGACCACCACCAGTCGGCGTCCTTCGTGACGCATTTCGTGAACAACACCGGCTTCACCAACGGCCTTTACGGTGGCCTGCTCGGGCTGCTGGTCACCAGTTGGACCTTCACCGGTTTCGACGGCAGCTTCCACATGTCCGAGGAAACCGTCCAGGCGACCGTCAACGCCCCCAGAGGGATCATCCGTTCCATCGGCTATTCGGCGATCACCGGCCTGATCCTGATGCTCGCGCTGGTGTACAGCATCGGCGACTACGACAAGGTGGCGAGCTCCTCCGCGCCGCCCGTCCAGATTCTCATCGACGGACTCGGCATGGGCTGGGCCAAGGCGATGCTCCTCGTCGTCATCGGCGCCATGCTCTTCTGCGGCCTCGCCAACCTCACCAGCAACACCCGGCAGATCTTCGCCTTCTCCCGGGACGGCGCGATGCCCGGCTCCCGCCTGTGGCACTCGGTCTCGCCCCGCACCCGGACCCCCGTCAAGGCCGTCTGGCTCGCGGTGGCCTGCTCGGTCGCCCTGGTGGTGCCGGGCTGGTGGTCGCACACGGCGTTCACCGCGATCGTCAGCGTCAACGTCGTCGGCCTGTTCCTCGCCTACGCCGTGCCGGTGTTCCTGCGGCTGCGCCTGGGCGACGACTTCCAGCCGGGGCCGTGGAACCTGGGCCGCTGGAGCAGGCCGGTCGGCTGGCTGGCGGTGGTCTGGATCCTGCTCAGCAGCATCCTGTTCATGCTGCCGCAGGCCTCGCCGATCACCGTCGACTCCTTCAACTACGCGCCGATCGCGCTGGCCGTCGTCCTCGCCGTGGCCACGGCCTGGTGGTTCACCACCGCCCGCCGCCGCTTCCAGGGTCCGGTCAGCTACGGCCGCCCCGACGAGGTCGCCGCGATGGATCTCATCTGACCGACGAGGCCCCGTATGCCCGCATGAAGGAGGCCCCGGCGACCGCGCCGGGGCCCTTTCAGCGGACGAGACCAATATTGGTGGGCGTGGCATGGGCGGAAGTGCTGGCAGGGGCATGGCGCCTGCTCCATAGTTGGCGCACAGCCCTTGCTCCGGATCAGCCGTGACGCGCACACCTGGGGGTCCCCCACCCATGAGCAGAGCCGAACAGCCGTCCCGCAGAACCGTTCTGGCAGCCGCCGCCTCCGTCGCGGCGGCGGCCGTGGCCCAGAGCGTGGTCCCCGCGGTGCCGGCGGTCGCCGCGCCGGAGACCGACGCCGACGAGACCGCCAGGACCGAGACCCGCCGGGCCGGCCACGGCCGTCCGGGCCACGGCCGGGACGGGACCCGCCCGATCGACTACCGCTCCTGGACGACCCACAGCGACTGGAAGACCGGTACCGCCAAGGGCGCCGGCGCCGTCGCCGGGGACCGCCCCGGCGTGGTGATCGGCACCCCGGCCGGCACCACCTCCTACACCGACCCCCACACCGGCACCAACGCCACCTGGGAGTACGCCACCTGGACCGGCCCGGTGCACCAGCTCGCCGTCCCCGCCACCGAGACCATCGCCTCCTGGAACGCGGACACCCCGGCCGGCACCTGGATCCAGGTCGAACTGCACGGCACCTACTCCGACGGCACCGCAACCCCCTGGTACGTGATGGGCCGCTGGGCGGCCGGCGACCAGGACATCAAGCGGACCTCGGTGGACGGCCAGACGGACGGCAGGAGCACCATCTGGACCGACACCTTCGCCGTCGACGACGCCACCACCGGCCTGCGCCTCACCTCGTACCAGCTGCGCCTGACCCTCTACCGCAAGCCGGGCACCAAGCTCACCCCGACCGTCTGGCGGCTCGGCGCCATGGGCTCCGACATTCCGGACCGCTTCACCGTCCCGGCCTCCACCCCGGGCCTGGCCCAGGAACTCAAGGTCCCGCGCTACTCGCAGGAGATCCACAAGGGCCAGTACCCCGAGTACGACAACGGCGGCGAGGCCTGGTGCAGCCCCACCTCCTCGCAGATGATCGTCGAGTACTGGGGCGGCCGGCCCACCGCCGCGCAGCTGGCCTGGGTCGACCCCTCCTACACCGACCCGCAGGTCTGCTACGCGGCCCGCTACACCTACGACTACCAGTACGCGGGCTGCGGCAACTGGCCGTTCAACGCCGCCTACGCGTCGACGTACCAGGACCTCCAGGGCGTGATAACGCGACTGGCCTCGCTCACCGACCTGGAGACCCTGATCGCGGCCGGCATCCCGGCCATAACGTCACAGTCGTTCCTCGCCTCCGAGCTGACCGGCGCCGGTTACGGCACCTCCGGGCACCTGATGACCGTGATCGGCTTCACCGCGGACGGCGACGTGATCGCCAACGACCCGTGCTCGGCCGACGACGACGCGGTCCGGCGGGTCTACCTGCGGCGGGAGTTCGAGAACATCTGGCTGCGGACCAAGCGGTACAACGCCAGTGGCAAGGTCGTCTCCGGCACCGGGGGCGTCTGCTACCTGTACTTCCCGGCCAGTCCGACCGCGGCCCAGCTCAAGGCGCTCGCCGCGGTCGGCGTGCGCTGACCGGGTACGACAGCGGCGGCCCCCGGGCATCCCGGGGGCCGCTTCTGCTGTGACCAAGCTCTCCGCCGCAAAAGCCGCAATCGGTGGCATGGTGGACGTCATGACCACACACTCCGCCACCGCCGCCCGCGCCCGTACCGGCGGCCCCAAGGACGACGGCCCGAAGGTTCTGGAACATGTCATGGGCTGGACTCTTGTCGTGGTCATCGCCATGTTGGTAACTCAACTCGGTCTGCTGTGACCTGAACTGACATACTGCGGATGTCCCGCAGCCCGTTGAGACCAGGGTCGAAATTGAATATCAGTCAACAACGTGCCGCCGCCCGTCCACGGGCGCGCGGCACCGAGCGTTCCGTGGCTCGTCGTGCCGAACTCATCGCCATCGGGCGGAAGTTGTTCGCCGACACCTCGTACGACGCGCTCTCCATGGACGACATCGCCAAGCAGGCGCATGTCGCCAAAGGGCTGATCTACTACTACTTCCAGTCAAAGCGCGGCTACTACCTGGCGATCATCCAGGACTCCGTCGCCGACCTGGTCACCTATGCGGCGAGCGGCATGGAGCTGCCCCAGGTGGACCGCGTCCACCGGACCATCGACAGCTACCTGCGCTACGCCGAGCACCACCAGGCCGCGTACCGCACGATCGTCAGCGGCGGTGTCGGCTTCGACACCGAGGTGCACGCCATCCGGGACGGGGTGCGCGAGGCGATCGTCGCGACCATCGCCGAGGGCGCCTACGGCCGCACCGACATCGCCCCGCTCGCCAGGGTCGGCCTGCTCGCCTGGCTGTGCAGCGTGGAGGGCGCCGCCCTCGACTGGATCGACCGGCCCGAACTCTCCCGCGAGACCATGTGCGAGCTGCTGGTCAAGACGCTCGGCGGCACCCTGCGCGCCATCGAGGAACTGGACCCGTCCTACCGCGCCCCGACCCCGGCCCGCCGGGACACCTGACGCACCGGGGCCGGTCCGCCCGCGGTGTCCCGCCGGACCGGCCGCTGGGGCGGAGGGCTCGTGGTTCCCCCGCCCCAGGCCCCCGTGACCGGGGTCAGTTGATGGCCTTGATCAGCTCACCGTTGGTGGTGTCGCCGCTCAGCTCCCAGAAGAAGGTGCCGCCCAGGCCCTGCTGGTTCTTGTAGGTCATCTTGGTCGCGATGGTCGCCGGGGTGTCGTAGCTCCACCAGTCGCTGCCGCACTTGGCGTACGCCGTGCCGCCCACCGTGCCGGTCGCCGGGCACTTGGTCTTGAGCACCTTGTAGTCGTCGATGCCCTGCTCGTACGTCCCCGCCGCGGGTCCGGTCGCCGAGCCGCCGGGCGCCGCCTGGGTGACGCCGGTCCAGCCGCGGCCGTAGAAGCCGATGCCGAGCAGCAGCTTGGCGGCGGGGATGCCGAGACCCCTGAGCTTGGCGATGGTCGCCGAGGTGTAGAAGTTCGCCGTCGGGATGCCCGAGTAGGAGTTCAGCGGCGAGTGCGGGGCTGTCGGGCCGGTCGTGGCCCAGGCGCCGAAGTAGTCGTACGTCATCGGGTTGTACCAGTCGACGTACTGTGCCGCGCCCGCGTAGTCGGCCGCGTCGATCTTGCCGCCGCTGGTGGCGTCGGCGGTGATCGCCGCCGTGACGAGCGAGCTGCTGCCGAACTTCGAGCGCAGCGCCGCCATCACGTTCCGGAACGCGTCCCGGCCGCTGGTGTCGCAGGTGTTGCCGCAGGCGTTCGGGTACTCCCAGTCGATGTCGATGCCGTCGAAGACCCCGGCCCACTTGGAGTTCTTGACCAGGTCGTAGCAGGACTGGGCGAAGGCGGTGGGGTTCTTGGCGGCCTCGCCGAAGCCGCTCGACCAGGTCCAGCCGCCGAAGGACCAGAGGATCTTGAGGTTCGGGTGCTTCTTCTTCAGCTTCAGCAGCTGGTTGAAGTTGCCGCGCAGCGGCTGGTCCCAGGTGTCCGCCACGCCGTCCACGGACTCGGCGGCCGTGTAGGTCCGGTCGGTCGCGGCGTACGAGTCGCCCATCGCGCACTTGCCGCCGGTGACGTTGCCGAAGGCGTAGTTGATGTGGGTGAGCTTCGCGGCCGAGCCGGAGGTCTCGACGTTCTTGACCAGGTACTTGCGGTCGTAGGTGCCCCATTCCGTGAAGTAGCCGACGACCTTGGAGCCGGCCTGCACCTGGGGAGCGGACGGGGTGGACGGGGCGGCCGCGGACGCGGTGCCCGCGCCGGCCAGCAGCCCGGCGCCGAGCACGGCGCAACAGGCCGCGGAGAGCAGCGCCCGGAACCGGGAGCGGTGAGTGTTGTGCATCGGGTGTCTCCTCCTGGGGGAGAGGGGAACGCGCGCCGATTGGCATGAACGCGGTAAAGCGTTGGTCATGAACCCTAGGAGGACTAGACCAGTCGGGTCAATGGTTCGGACCAATTTCGCGGGTTTCGAATGTTGGCCTGGAAATCCTGAAGTAAGCGGTCGTTAACTGGTGACGGGAGGTCCCCGATCGGGCATACTCACTGCGCAGCCGCAGGTCAGCAGCTTCCGAGACCCGGAACGCCGACCTCGGCCGCACCCGCACGACAGGCGGAGCCGCCCCTATCCCACGGGCCGTGACCGCTGCTGCCCGACAGGGAGGAGACCGACGCCATGTCCGACCGCGACCCGCAGCCGGTGGAGCGTCAACTGCCCACGGACGAGGCGAGGGACCTGCTCGCGCTGGTCCGGGAGATCGCCCGGCGTGAGATCGCGCCGAAGGCGGCCGAGGAGGAGGACGCCGGGCGCTTCCCGCGCGAGGTCTTCACCCTGCTCTCCGAGTCAGGCCTGCTCGGCCTCCCCTACGACGCCGAGTACGGCGGCGGCGACCAGCCCTACGAGGTCTACCTCCAGGTCCTGGAGGAACTGGCCGCGGCCCGCCTCACCGTCGGCCTCGGTGTCAGCGTGCACACCCTCGCGAGCTACGCGCTCGCCGCCTACGGCACCAAGCAGCAGCAGGTCGAGCACCTGCCCGGGATACTCGGCGGCGGCCTGCTCGGCGCCTACTGCCTCTCGGAGCCGGCCTCCGGTTCGGACGCCGCATCCCTGCGCACCAGGGCCGTCCGGGACGGCGACTTCTGGGTGATCAACGGCACCAAGGCCTGGATCACGCACGGCGGCATCGCCGACTTCTACACGGTCATGGCCCGCACCGGCGCCGAGGGCTCGCACGGGATCACCGCCTTCCTGGTCCCCGGCGACGCCGAGGGCCTCAGCGGCGCGGTGCCCGAGAAGAAGATGGGCATGAAGGGCTCACCGACCGCCCAGGTCCACTTCGACGACGTCCGGGTCCCCGACGGCCGCCGCCTCGGCGAGGAGGGCCAGGGCTTCGCCATCGCCCTCTCCGCGCTGGACTCCGGGCGGCTCGGCATCGCGGCCTGCGCGATCGGCCTGGCCCAGGCGGCCCTGGACGAGGCGGTCGGCTATGCCACCGGACGCCGGCAGTTCGGCCACCCCATCGCCGACTTCCAGGGCCTGCGCTTCATGATCGCCGACATGGCCACCCAGATCGAGGCCGGCCGGGCCCTCTACCTCACGGCGGCCCGGCTGCGCGACGCGGGCCGGCCGTTCGCCAAGCAGGCCGCCATGGCCAAGCTGCACTGCACCGACACCGCGATGAAGGTCACCACCGACGCCGTCCAGATACTCGGCGGCTACGGCTACACCGCGGACTTCCCGGTCGAGCGCTACATGCGCGAGGCCAAGGTCCTGCAGATCGTCGAGGGCACCAACCAGATCCAGCGGATGGTCATCGCCCGTCACGTGGCGGGGCCGGAAAGTCGCTGAACTCGCTGAACTGCCCGCGGGTGACCGTCGGTGCCGCCAGCCTGACCCACTCCGGGTCGTGGCGGCCCGGCAGGGCGCGGCCCCGGTCGGCCCAGGTCTGCATCAGATCTCGGTAGATGGGCGGATCCTGCGGCGCGGGCGGCGGCAGCGATGCCGCGGGCGGGGGTACGAAGATCCGGCGCTGACGGCCGAGGGCGGTGTAGGTGGTCGTCATGCCCGGCCAACGCGGGGGCGGCCGTCCTGGTCACCGATCCCCCGAATCGTGCGTGAGTTCGTGGACGTCCGCTCCCGGATCTGGTCTCCGTCCATTTCCTGACGTACCGTCAGCCGGACCGTCTCCAGCTTCCGGGGAGGCCTGCCATGGCCGACGACCGTCCCGTACCGCTCGACGAGTACCCCGTGCACCAGGTCCCGCTCTCCATGAAGCACGTCGCCACCGGGGACCGGAACGCCTACGACCGCTGCATCTTCCACGTCCTCGACCACGACGGCCGCGCCCTGCTCATCCTCGGCCTCGGCGTCTACCCGAACGTCGGGGTGATCGACGCCTACGCCACCCTGCGCACCGGTGACACCCTGCACGCGGTCCGCGCCTCGGACGCCCTGGGCGACGACCGGATGCGGCTGGCGGTCGGCCCGCTGCGCATCGAGGTCGAGGAGCCGCTCCGGCGCTTCCGCCTGACCTGTGACGACGACGCCCTCTCCTACGACCTCGTCTGGGCGGCCGGCTTCCCGGCCCTGTGGGAACCGCACCACCTCCAGCGCCGGGGCGGCCGGCTGACGCTGGAGGGGCGCAGGTTCGTGCAGGCCGGGGGAGTGTCCGGGGTGATACGAGCCGGCGGCGAGGAGTTCCGGGTCGACCCGGCCGGCTGGACCGGCACCCGGGACCGCAGCTGGGGCGTCCGCCCGATCCCGGGGGAGGAGGCCGGGCGGCTCGCCGAGGAGAACCCGACCGAGGGCTTCCACTGGGTTTGGTGCCCGGTGCGCTTCGACGACAGCTTCCTGATGGTCATCACCCAGGAGGACGCGGACGGATACCGCACCCTGAACGACGCCACCCTGGTCCGCCCCGGCGACCGTGACCGCCAACTCGGCTGGCCGCAGACCGAGATCGCCTACCGCTCCGGCACCCGCCATCCCGAGCGTGCCGTCGTCCACCTCGGCGACCCGCGCAAACCCCAGGAACTGGAGGTGGAGATCCTTGCCTCGTCGCCGCTCGCGGTCGGCGCCGGCTACCCGCCGGCGGACGACTGGCAGCACGGCACCTGGCAGGGCCGTGGATGGGTGGACCGGCGAACCTACGACCTGACCGCGCCGCATCCCCGCGCGGCCTACGGCGTCACCGACCACTCCGCCCGCTTCCGCCTGGACGGGCGGACCGGCCACGGCATCTTCGAGCACGGCTCGTTCGGCAGACACGATCCCAGCGGCTTCACCGGCTTCGACTCGGTGGCGCCCTGAAGGAGGAGGCCGGAGTGACGACGACACCGCGCCCGCGCACCACCACCCGCGACCCGGAGGACCTCACGCGCCGGCTGACCGCCTGGCTGGACACCCGGCTCCCCGGCGCCAAGGCCGTCGGCGTCACGGTCCCCGCCTCCAACGGCATGTCCAGCGAGACCCTGCTCTTCGAGATCGAGCACCCGGAACCGCCCTCCCCCACTCTCGGCTTCGCTCGAGCGGGCGGTACCCCCAGCGGCTGCGCGTTGAGACTGGCGGCGGATCCGTCGGCGTACACGGTCTTCCCGTCGTACGACCTCACCCGCCAGTACCGCACCATGCGGCTGGTCGCCGACCGCACGGACCTGCCCGTACCCCGCGTCCTGTGGCTGGAGGAGGATCCGGGACCGCTCGGCGCGCCCTTCTTCGTGATGGAGCGCGTCGAGGGGCGCGTCCCGCCCGACGTCATGCCCTACACGTACGAGGGAAACTGGCTGCACGCGGCGACCGACGCCCAGCGCGAGCACCTCGAAGCCGTCTCGGTGAGCCTGTTGGCCCGGCTGCACGACCAAGTGCCCCCGGCCGAGGTGGAGTTCCTCGCCCTGCCCGGGGACGGCGACGCCCTGCACCGGCATGTCGAGTCCCAACGGAGCTACTACGACTGGGTGGTGGACGGACTCGCCCGCTCACCCCTGATCGAGGCCGCCTTCGACCGGCTGGCGGACCTGTGGCCGCGCGACCCCGGTACGCCGGTGCTCAACTGGGGCGACGCCCGGATCGGGAACGTCGTCTACGACGGATTCGACCCCGTCGCCGTCCTCGACTGGGAGATGGCGGCCCCGGCCCCACGCGAGGTGGACCTCGGCTGGACCGTCTACCTGCACCGCTTCTTCCAGGACCTCACGGCCGCCTCCGGACAGCGGGGACTGCCCGCGTTCCTGCGCCGCGACCGCGTCGAGGCCCGCTACGCCCGTCTGACCGGCCACACCCCGCGGGACATGGACTTCTACACCCTGTACGCCGCCCTGCGGCACGCGATCGTCATGCTGCGCATCGCCTACCGGCAGGTGTACTTCGGCGAGGTCGCCGTCCCCGCGGATCCGGACACACTGATCCTGCACCACGGCAGTCTGCGCGCCATGGTGCAGGGCAGGTACTGGGACGCGGTGCGGTGAGTCAGGCAGCCTGACGATCGACGGAGTAGCCGCCGGGGCGCATCGCCGGTACGGGCATCGGGCGCGAGCCCGGGCCGCCGACGTGCGAGAAGGGCTGCGTCCGCCAGTTCAGACCCTGCGGGAGGGTGAGCAGGAGGGCGGTGTCCTGCTCCTGCGGCTCGGCCGACTCGTCCGCGGACGAGGCGTCGTCCGCCGCGCGGCCCGTGCCGGCACAGACCGTGAGGCCGAACGGGTTCCACGGCGAGGCGCACAGCGCGTGCTCGGGGAGGAACTCCTCGTCCGCCAGCAGCGCGATGGACTGCGCGCAGTCCGGGCAGATCACCCGGAACATCTCGAAGGTGTCGTAGGCGTCCAGTTCCTCGGCCTCGTAGAGGTCGGATTCGACGCCCTCCGGCTCGGGCTCGACGACCAACTGCGGGCGCTTGGACACGGAACGACCAGGGCGCTTAAGACTCTGCATGGGTAACTCCCCCTCGGGCTGGGCCGTTACGGCGCTGCGGCCTCGACCACAGCAAGCACTTCCCGTCCGCTCTCGGCGGTAATCACGAGAACATCACGGAGCCCGTTCAAGGGCTGTGGCGTTCGTCACATGCCGCATGCAGGTGCCCACTGCGGTGGATTTGTCCGTCGGACCGCTCGCAGCCGACGCCCCGTGACATCACAAACCGGCCATGACCTGGGCCGCTGAGCTATCCGTGGAGATCAGGCGCACTGTAGCTTTTGCGCCATGGAGGAGCTGGACCGTCAAATCGTGCAGCTGCTCGTCAAGGACGGGCGGATGAGCTACACGGACCTGGGCAAGGCCACGGGTCTGTCCACGTCGGCCGTGCACCAGCGGGTGCGCCGGCTGGAGCAGCGTGGCGTGATCCGCGGCTACGCCGCGGTCGTCGACCCGGAGGCCGTCGGGCTGCCGATGACGGCGTTCATCTCGGTGAAACCGTTCGACCCCAGCGCCCCCGACGACATCGCGGACCGCCTGGCCGGCGTCCCCGAGATCGAGGCGTGCCACAGCGTGGCGGGCGACGAGAACTACATCCTCAAGGTGCGGGTGGCGACCCCGCACGAACTGGAGGAGCTGCTGGCCAGGCTGCGCAGCCTGGCGGGGGTGTCGACGCGGACGACGGTGGTGCTGTCCACGCCGTACGAGGCTCGGCCGCCGAAGATCTGAGACGGGCGAGCAACTGTCGACTGCGGGTACGTCGTGGCTGGTCGCGTAGTTCGCCGCGCCCCTGAAGAGGCGCGTTCGAGGGGCCCTCGTGCAGAGTGATCGGGGTGAGGGGCGAGACTGGTCCCCATGAGTGAGCGCGCCCCCGAGCCCAAGACCGTTCTCCTCCGTCGCGGAGAGGTCCACAGTCCCGCCGATCCGTTCGCGACCGCGATGGTCGTGGAGCGGGGGCAGGTCGCCTGGGTCGGGTCGGAGGGGGCCGCCGACGCGTTCGCGGACGGGGTCGACGAGGTCGTCGACCTGGACGGGGCTCTCGTCACCCCGGCCTTCACGGACGCCCATGTCCACACCACGTCCACCGGGCTCGCCCTGACCGGCCTCGACCTGTCCGGGGCCGGTTCCCTGGACGCGGCCCTGGTGCTGGTCAGGGACTTCGCCGCCGCCCGCCCGGACGACCGGGTGCTGCTCGGGCACGGCTGGGACGCCGCCCGCTGGGCCGGCGGCCGCCCGCCGACCCGCGCCGAGCTGGACGCGGCCACCGGCGGCCGCCCGCTCTATCTCTCCCGTATCGACGTCCACTCGGCGGTCGTCACCACGGCCCTGCTGGACCTGGTCCCGGGCGCGGTCCCGCGCCAGGACGCCCCGCTCACCGGCGACGCCCACCACGCCGTCCGCGCCGCGGCGTTCGCGGCCGTGACGCCCGCCCAGCGTGCGGCGGCCCAGCGCACCGCCCTGGCGCACGCGGCGTCCCTCGGTATCGGCACCGTGCACGAGTGCGGCGGGCCGAAGATCTCCTCCGAGGACGACTTCACCGGACTGCTGCGGCTCGCCGCCGAACTGCCCGGACCGCGGGTCGTCGGCTACTGGGCCGAGGAGGACGTGGAGAAGGCCCGCCGGCTGGGCGCGCTCGGGGCCGCCGGAGACCTGTTCGTCGACGGCGCCCTCGGCTCCCACACCGCCTGCCTGCACGAGCCGTACGCCGACGCGGGCCACACCGGCGCCGCCTACCTGGACGCGCAGGCCGTCGCCGCCCATGTCGCCGCCTGCACCGAGGCCGGTCTGCAGGCCGGCTTCCACGCCATCGGCGACGCCGCCGTGACCGCTGTCGTGGAGGGCGCGCGCGCCGCCGCCGAGAAGGTCGGCCTGACCCGGGTACGGGCTGCCCGGCACCGCGTCGAGCACGCCGAGATGCTCACGGCCGAGCACATCGCCGGCTTCGCCGAACTCGGCCTGATCGCCTCTGTGCAGCCCGCCTTCGACGCGCTGTGGGGCGGCACGGACGGCATGTACGCCCAGCGGCTCGGCGCCGAGCGGGCCCGCACCCTCAACCCGTTCGCCGCCCTCCTCAAGGCCGGGGTCCCGCTCGCCTTCGGCTCCGACAGTCCCGTCACCCCGCTCGACCCCTGGGGGACCGTCCGGGCCGCCGCCTTCCACCACACGCCCGAGCACCAGGTCTCCGTACGCGCCGCGTTCACCGCGCACACTCGTGGCGGCTGGCGCGCGATCGGCCGGGACGACGCGGGCGTCCTGGTGCCGGGCGCGCCCGCCGACTACGCGGTCTGGCGCACCGACGAACTGGTGGTGCAGGCGCCGGACGACCGGGTCGCCCGCTGGTCCACCGACCCGCGCTCCGGCACCCCCGGCCTGCCCGACCTGACCCCCGGCCGCGAGCTGCCGGTCTGTCTGCGCACCGTGGTGGGCGGCCGGAGCGTGTTCGTACGACCGGGCGAGTGACCCGCCGCATTCGTACGGCCGGGCGAGTGATCTCCCGGGGTGGCGCGGCCGTGATCGACGGCCGCCGCCCCGTCGCGCGACCTGCGCATCCTCTGCGCTGACCAGGGGTTTGGGGCTGTTTCCGCAGGTCAAACGGCTGTTGACAGCCAGCGGCAGCGGGCCGGTAGGTTCGGCGGAGTCCACCACCGGACGCCCGACCATGGAGCAGTTCGCGCACTCGTCGCAGCGCCGCTGGGTCAGGGACGGTGTGCCGCACCGGGGCACCGTCACTGGGAGCCAGGCTCAGCGCCCGCGCCGACGAGGGAACGTTCCGGCCGGTCGGGAGGTGTGACCCGGGTGGGGCCCGGAGCTCAGTAGACAACGGCTTTCGGTCGACCCGCAGCCAGCGGGTCCCAGGTCGGCCCGAAGGGCGCCGGGCCCCCATCCGCAGGGGAACAGAGTGGCGAAAGCGCGTATGGCCGCCACCCGAAACGGGCATCCTTACCCCGTTCTTGCGGAATCGACACCACCATACGAATGAGCTGTCGCGTCAGCGCAGGCCGCGGCCACTATGGTGGTCCCCTGCGTACGACATGAAGGGGCAGCAGTGAACGACGGCGACGGGACCCTTGCGGCCAAGGCCCAGGGGCGGCGGTTCGGCCCGCTCGGCACGGCCTTGGTGATCATTCCCACGTACAACGAGGCGGAGAACATCAAGTCCATCGTCGGCCGGGTGCGCCAGGCCGTCCCCGACGCGCACGTGCTGGTGGCGGACGACAACAGCCCCGACGGCACGGGCAAGCTCGCCGACGAACTGGCCGCCGAGGACGACCACGTCCAGGTGCTGCACCGCAAGGGCAAGGAAGGCCTCGGCGCCGCCTACCTCGCGGGCTTCCGCTGGGGCATGGACAACGGCTACGGCGTGCTCGTCGAGATGGACGCGGACGGCTCCCACCAGCCGGAGGAGCTGCCCCGGCTGCTGACCGCGCTGAAGGGCGCCGACCTGGTGCTCGGCTCCCGCTGGGTGGCCGGTGGCCGGGTGGTCAACTGGCCGAAGTCCCGTGAGTTCATCTCCCGGGGCGGCTCCCTGTACTCCCGGCTCGCCCTCGATCTTCCCCTCCGGGACATCACCGGCGGGTACCGCGCCTTCCGCCGCGAGACCCTGGAGGGCCTGGGGCTCGACGAGGTCGCCTCGCAGGGCTACTGCTTCCAGGTGGACCTGGCCCGTCGAGCGGTCAAGGCCGGCTACCAGGTCGTCGAGGTGCCCATCACCTTCGTCGAGCGGGAGTTCGGCGACTCCAAGATGAGCCGCGACATCCTGGTCGAGGCGCTGTGGCGGGTCACCTCGTGGGGCGTCACCGAGCGGGTGGGCAGGATGACCGGCAAGGGCAAGCCGTCCTAGCGGACGCCCGGGAAGCTCACAGTTCCGGTTGATCATCCCCTTATGCCGCACTGAGCCGGGCCCAGGCACACTGGGTGCATGACGACTGGCGCGCAGACCCCTCCGTACACCACCCGGCCTCGGCGCTCCCGGCTCGGCAGATACCTGCCGCTGGGTCTCGCGGTGTGGCTGGTGCTGGAGATCTGGCTGCTGACGGTGGTCGCGGGCGCGGCGGGCGGCATGACCGTGTTCCTGCTGCTGGTGGCGGGCTTCCTCGCCGGCTCCGTGGTCATCAAGCGGGCCGGCCGACGCGCCTTCCAGAGCCTGAACGAGGCGATCCAGCGCGGCGGCTCCCCGGAGCGCGGCGGTGGCAACGGCCTGATGATGCTGGGCGGCCTGCTCCTCATGATCCCCGGCCTGGTCTCCGACGCCCTCGGCCTGCTGCTCCTGCTGCCCCCGGTCCAGAAGGCGGTCTCGCGTCTCGCCGAGCGCACCCTCGACAGCAAGCTCCGCGCCGCCGCCCCCGGCACCCTGGGCAACGCCTTCCAGCAGGCCCGCATGCACCGCCCGGACGGAAAGGTCGTCCAGGGCGAGGTGATCCGGAACGACGGCCCCTGGCCGGGGGACGAGCCGACGGGGGAGCGGCCGCCGCTGACGCGGTGAGTGCACCCACAACAACCGAGGGCGCCGTACGTTCACGGAACGTACGGCGCGCGGGGGGGGGGTGTC